>MFJZ01000052.1:4819-5764 GCA_001781025.1 Candidatus Gottesmanbacteria bacterium RIFCSPLOWO2_01_FULL_49_10 | reverse complement strand
TCGCGCGCAATCGGCTTGCCTTCAAAGTCAACGCGCTCGGCAAGCCACTTGATGCTTTCGTCGTACCTTGATCGCCTGTCTGCCATAAGATCCATGACGACCTGCTCGTAGAGCGTTGCGGCGTTATTCGAGTATTCAAAATTTTTGTAGTAGTAGTCAAGGTCAGCTCCTGTAATGAGCCGAAGCGCGCGAAGCCGGTCGCGGATGTCTCCGGGTTGATAGAGAAGGCCGTTAATGACGTGCTGATGGCGGCCCCGCTCATTCCAGTGAATGCGGTATTCCTGCAAATACCGTTCAGAATCTACGTCGCCATATTTCCAGTTGAGAAAACTTTCAAAATCTTCCCACTTTCCCTGATCCTGAAGTGACGGCTGGGCGCGCTCGCGGGAAAAACCATATATGCTGTCAATGAAGGAGTAAAACCACTCTTCTTCTCTTCCTTCTCGAAGAAACTTCGCATCGGAGGGGCGCATATACTTGAACTGAAACACGGGGTCGCCCTCGTGGTCTATCCCTTCGTCTACCTGATCCTTAATCTCGTCCCACCGGACGACGAGTTCGCTCCTGCCGGAACGTTCAAACATTTTTTGCTCATTCTCTCCGATCACATCCTGAAGCCGGCGGACGGCTTCTTTCACCTGGCGCTCCGGGATATTATCTTTATAGGCATCCCGCTTTAGCTCTGCTATGTACTCGCTAATTTTATGCGTGTCGTGCATGTCTCCCGCGTCGTAGCGCAAAAATTGTTTGTACTTTTTAAGTTTTTCCTCAAGCGCGGTCCCTGCCAGCTCGTCGTGCCCAGATTCATCAAATAGCCCGTCAACTGCCGAGCTGGGTCGGCCCTGTAACGCCTTTGCCCTGGTACGAAGATCAGCAAGGGACCCGTGTTCGGCAATGATGCGCTGAAGGTATTTATTGGCTTCCTCCCCGGTCGGCGTCCCCGGC
>MFJZ01000052.1:1592-4723 GCA_001781025.1 Candidatus Gottesmanbacteria bacterium RIFCSPLOWO2_01_FULL_49_10 | reverse complement strand
ATCCCGGGGCCGCTCGTTTTCCCGGACGATCTTTTTGACCGCCTCGGGAACTCCTTTGGTAATTTTTTCGGCAAATTGTTGCAGTTTTTCTGCCGCCGCGGGGATGAATTGTTCCTTTTTGGATTGTACGACATCCACTTGGGGCTCCGGGGTCGGTGGCGGGGTCTCCGCAGGCAACGGGGTTTCCCCACCACCCAAGGCGCTTGCGACTGCTTCTCCGACACGACGAAGGGTTTCTTCTGCTGCCATAAAATCCGTCCCTTTGGCTCTATTCTATACCCCCCTGCTCATAACTGGCAATGATGGGCTGGAAACGCGTGAAGTGTTCACTTAATACACATCTTCGTGTTTGCCGATGTGGTAGACGTAGATCCACTCTTTTTCGATAATGATCAGGGCTCTCACGCTTTTATCTATAGATATCGACCAAAATAGACCACTGGCCAGTTTGTGCAACCGCAACGATGGGTGATTGATATTTGCCAGCAACAATCGTAACTGCTTTTTGATTTTCCTTTTGAGCGGATCGTTACCTCTGGTGATTTTTTTATGCTCTGCCTCAAATGACGTGGTAAACCTGAGCTCCATGGGTTAGGCCGTGAGCGAGTCAAGGTATGTGGTTAATTCTTTTTTGTTCTTAATCGCTCTATACTGACCGGCTTTAATCTCCTCTTGGGCCCGATCCCATAGGGCCTGATCGCGAGAAATGGCGCGGATGGAGGGGCTGTGGGCAAAGTAGGTCGCCATAAGCATCCGGATAAAATCCTGAAGGGAGATGCCGATTCTGCGCGCTTCGCTTTGGGCGTTGTGAAGGATCCCCGCTGGCACGTTAATTTTGATCGTAGAAGAAGCTTTTTGTTGTGTGTTCATGGACTTAGCATAGCATATATATGGTATAAATCAATACCCAAAATATGCCATTCTGTCCAGAATTTTTTGCATATCGTTCGCGCGAGGAACGGATAACCTTTTCGCGGTTTTGGTTCTTTGAGTACGCGCAAGCGACAAACCGCTCTCCTACCGATAGAGGGCATGGTCGGCAATGTAGCGCGCAACAGCCGGATGAATAAACGGTTCGACAGGGAGTCCTTGTTTTACCCGGGCGCGGATTTTCGTTGAAGAAATGTTACTGCCAACGAGAAGCTCATTTGAAACAACGCTCATATGCTCATAGATCGGCTCGTTGGGATACCCATAGCGTGGAAACACGAGAAACGGGAGCTTACCCAGGAGCTCTGTCCACCTACCCCACAGGTGAAACGTAGGGAGCTGATCGGATCCGATGATAAAGACAAAGCGGTGTTCCCGGGGTAAATGCGGGACGAGGTTAATGGTGTCCCCGTCAAGCGCATGATCTATCTCAAGCGTTGACACGCGTACATGCGGAAGCTCTATCAAGCGTGTCATCGCAAGGCGGTCAAAAACCGGAGCAACGGGCTTAGGGGGGATCTGACCGTAGTTGGGCAAAAACCACACCTCATCAACCCCGGCAAAATCCAGGACCTGCTGGGCTATCATGGTGTGACCGTTGTGCGGCGGATTAAATGCTCCACCCAGAAGTGCTATGTGCATAAAACCGAACGCTGCCTCTCTACCCTCCCTCGCCGGCTTTCCTGGCGTACCGCTCGCGGGAGGACCTGATGACCTTGTCGCGATTTTGGTTCCGTGACCGGGGGAGCGGCAGGGTCGTTCCTGAAAACGGCTGACTCGTGTGGTTGTCGATTGCAAGCTTCAAAATTACCTGATAATTGCCCAGTCCCACGAGCTCTTCTTCTTTGTACTTGCTGCCGAACTCCTTTGCCAGTGACCGCGCGTCGGCTGCTCCTACGGCAAATGACACAAGCGAACCGGCGTTTCCGAAAATAGCCTTTTGCACCTCTTCATCGATTTGTCCGATGTACTGGTTGGCAAGCGTCAGACATAACCGATACTTTCGAGCTTCGGAGAGGATTTTTATAAACGAATTGGTCGCAAAATTCTGGAATTCGTCGACGTAGAGGTAAAAGTCGCGGCGTTCACCCTCTGACACATACACGCGGTTCATCGCGGCAAGCTGAAACTTGGTTATAATCATGGCGCCAAGAAGCGCACTATTGTCCTCGCCAAGCTTGCCCTGAGACAAGTTCACAAGGACGATTTTCCCCTCGTTCATCATGGTTTCAAGATCGACGGTCGAAGCCGCGTACCCCACGATATTTCTGATGGTTTGAGAGGACAGAAACTGGCCCACCTTGTTGAGAATCGGCGAAACCGCCTCGCTTCTGAGCTGTGGACTCATTTTATTAAATTCGTTGAGCCAGAAATTTTTGAGTACCTGATCGGGAATCTTCATGACGACCTGCGTCCGATACCGCTCATTCGTCAGAAGCTCCGGCACCCCGAGAAGCGTCGAGTCACCCAGGTACAGAAGCGTCAGAATAGTATTTCTCAAAATATACTCGAGGCGCGGCCCCCAGCTGTGGGCGTAGAGTTTGTAAAAAATTGAAACAATGCCTGAGGCGATGAGCTCCCTGAATGCATCGTTTTTTACCTCCAGGGGGTTGAGGTGAAACGGAAATCCCAGATCCGATGGATCCAGATACGCGACGTCGTTTATACGAAATGACGGAATAAAATCCAAAAGGATATCGCACAAGTCTCCATGCGGATCAATGACCGCAAGCCCCTCGCCGTTTTTCATGTCGTTTATAGCCATATTGGCAATCATGGTCGACTTGCCCGTACCGGTTTTCCCGACCACATACAGGTGCTTTCTCCTGTCGTCCCGTTTGATACCAAAAGTCGTGATTTTGTTTTTAAACTCGGTCCGTGCAAAAAAATTGATACGCTTTTTTTCCTCTTCGCTTTCTGTTGCAATCGGCCCGCCTTGGCCCACGCCCGGCGAGACAGGCAAGTCCTCCGGAGCATCCGTCGAAAGACGTGCGCCCCAGGATATATTGGTAATGCCGGAAACCGCAAGCCCGGGCGGATGCCAAAGACTTGCAAGCTCGCCTGCGCCAAGAATTTGGTTTTTAGGCGCACCCCCCTCGCTTCGCGTGACAAGCCCCTGCTCAAGCTTTCCCTTTTGCCAAAATGCGGGTTGGGTGATGTGGAGACTGTTGCCCTCTCCCATGGCAAACACTCCATACGAT
>MFJZ01000052.1:1175-1507 GCA_001781025.1 Candidatus Gottesmanbacteria bacterium RIFCSPLOWO2_01_FULL_49_10 | reverse complement strand
GATTTATCTTAGTTTCAATAATCCTTGCGTGTGGATGTGTTTTTGTTCTCCCGGGAACGGACGGGTCAGCCACACCCATGGCTACAACGCGACTTGCGGCGCGTTGCCAACCAGACCCCGCCGGAGCAATGCGCAGCTGCACCGCAATCGCCTGACCCTTAGGCAGCTTTGCCATCTGGCCCAAGATACTTGCTAAAAGGTCGAGGTCGCGGACATCTCGGTAGGTTTTCAGCGGATAATAATGGGCGTTACCCAAAGACAAGGTCGCACTGACATGGGGAAGCGACAAAAAGTGAGCTGCATAGTCGGGGACATTCGTGACAACGACTTTG
>MFJZ01000052.1:0-1130 GCA_001781025.1 Candidatus Gottesmanbacteria bacterium RIFCSPLOWO2_01_FULL_49_10 | reverse complement strand
TCTGGGAGCACGATAAAAAAGTGGATGCCGGAATTGACCGCGACCAGCTCAAAACTGTAAAACGACGCGAGTGCTCCCCCTCCACCAAACAGTGTCTGCAAAACTCCTTTGTGGGCGGCACCCGTACCCAGAGCGGCAAACACCTGCTCCATCGCAGCGGGAGTCTCTTCGCTGTCCCGACTGTTTTTTACCTCCAGAATCGTCAGCGGTGCTTTCTCCATTGACACATATTATATCCTGCCGCATCCCCTAAGTCACCCAACGGTCTTATGAAATTTCACGGTTTTCACGATTCTGATGCGCTTTGTGCTATTGCACGAGTGCAAAATCAAATCTACAATATACTCTGCGCGAACGCGTCCGTTCGCATATTTTCTATGGAGCAACATCCGGTTCCGCAAAACGTCACCACATTCCAGTTCCGCCTGGTTGGCGACATGACCATTAAACAGTTCGGGTATTTAGCCGGTGGCATCATACTGGCGTATATTTCCTACAAACTCCCGCTTCCATTCTTTTTCACTTGGCCTCTTGCCATCACAAGTGCCGTAGGGGGCTTTGGTCTTGCCTTTGTCCCCATAGAAGAGCGCCCCATGGATGTGTGGATCATGTCATTTTTTAAAAACGTCTACAGCCCCACCCAGTACGTCTGGCAAAAACTTAAACACACGCGCGCCGTACCCCATGCTACACCTCCCCCAGGCGACCAGGGGGGGGTTGCGTTGCCTGCTGCCACACCCACGCCGACTACGACAACCGCAAGCACCACAATAACACGCATCGCACCCCTTCATCCGCGTTCTATTGTGGGTGAGGCTACGCTATGGCTTGCGCGGCTGTTTGCTCCGGGTCAAAAAAATCCTGCGGCGGGTGTTCCCACTCCAACTACCGCCCCACCCACCGTCAAAACTCAGGCTGTTGGTGCCCCAGGAATCCCGACTGTCCAACAGGCCCAATCCGCTGCCATCTCGGGAATAAAAAAGCCGACCTTCATACAAACCATGTTCCTTGAGATACAGCGCGTTTTTTCCAGAAAAAACCAACCCCTGGGTGAAAAACCGACACCGTCTTTTTCTCCCTACCACGAAACTCAACAAAAGCGGGGGGCGGTCCTTACGGCGCCACGCACG
>MFJZ01000051.1:3893-8985 GCA_001781025.1 Candidatus Gottesmanbacteria bacterium RIFCSPLOWO2_01_FULL_49_10 | reverse complement strand
GCCACGGGAGCTACCGGAGCAGCCGGAAGTGGAGGTCAAACTGGTCCCACGGGATCAACAGGAGCTACTGGCCAGAGGGGTCCCACCGGCGCTACTGGTGGCACCGGACAGATTGGGGCTAATGGTGAAGTACTCTTTACTATTGGGAGCAACCTCATCTACCCCTATCCAGTGGTAAATAGAAGCATTGCCCTGGGAAGCAGCACGTTTTCTCCATTAGATGATCCGAGCACCACTGCAACCAGCTCTGCACTTATTCATCTCAATGGAAATACTGGCCTCATATCCGCTGGCGATCTCACGCTCGGATTCAATGACGCATCTGCAACCATCTCCACGCAGGATACCAATGAAAACCTCACTATTAATCCAGATGGTAGCGGAAGTGTTTATTTCCATGGATCTTCCTATTACAGTGACAGCAGTGGGAACCTTTCCTTCCAGACTTATAAAGACTTTGGCAACGAGTCATATTATCTGGATCCTGCGGCATCAGAGGCAACATCGCTAAATATCCTTGGTAATATTGTGCTAAACGATACATCAAGTGGAAATACTATTTCTTCTGTAAGTAACAACGACATCACGATAGACGCAGGAAGTGGCACCGTCTGCATTGGGACGCTGGGTGCCTGTGCCGGGAAACTGGATGCCGGCACCATAGATCCTCCGTACACGATAAACGGGAAAAAGTACGCAACGTTTGCCCCCAGCATGGTCGGCGTCAAAGAAGAGTACGCAGGCATCGTCCACACGAGCGAGTATCTGCCGCAAGCCGGCGCCTACCGCGCGATACTCGACTTTGGTCAGGAACCCGAAGGGAGCGAACTCTGGCTCTTTAGTAAAGTCACCGCACTCAAGCGAAATATGGATAAACTCGTCGTCCTCCTCTCCCCTGCCAGCGCCACGCGGACATGGTATGAAGTTGACAAAGAGTCCATGCGGCTTTCTATCTTTACCTCGCGTCCCACAGACGTATCATACCGGCTTACCGGACCGCGCTATGACGCAGAGCAGTGGAGCCACATACGCCCCGACGACGCGTCTCTCGGACATATCATCAACGATCCGGATGAACCGCAAGCGGGCCTCACTGACAAAGGCTTCCTGGAAAACGTCGCCATGTCGGTCGCTAAAGAAACGAGTGCAAACGGTTCACCTCTCTATGTGCTGCGCGACGCGGCAGGAAACGCGATAAATGAACTGTCTTCCTACTCACAGGCAACGATTGCTAATCTTTCTGCCGGTGTGGTCCAAACCAAAGATTTCGTTACCGATACGATCGCCGTCAATGCACCCGAGGGAATTTCGATTGCCGGACAGTCGCTCCGAGACTACATCCGAACGGTTATCAATGAATCACTAGTCACGAGTCTCCCATCGCAACCGCAACAACCAAGCGACGTCCTGACCCCTGTTGCCTCAGATTCAGCTGGTATTGCCGTCAAACTCGATGACAAACAAACGTTTGGTATATATACGAAGGAAGGGACACCAGCGGCAGTCTTTGACAGCCTGGGAAATGCAACATTCTCAGGGGAGCTGTCAGCTATCAGTCTTCAGCTATCAGACGACTTAAAAGCAAGGAGTCTGAAAGCTGAAAGCTTAGATCTGACGACTGATGCCAGCATCGCCGGTACTCTCTATGCCGACCGGATCGTCACGCGATTCGGAGATATTGACAACCTAAAAACCACAACGGTCTCGGCAACTTATATTACGGAGAATATTACCAATGTCACGAATCTCGTCGCCTCCCCTACTGCGACACTCGGCACTGCCAACGCTGCCCAAGTCGCCAGAATCCTTGACATCATCGGCCGGTTCCAGAAACGAGAGCCCGATGCGACGAGCTCGGCACTCCTATCCCTCATCCAGAATCAACATCCGACCACCGATGAGCATGTGATCGTCCCGGAGACCCAAACTATTACACTTGCCTCCCCTCTCTCGATTGATGGATCGCTCTTGGTCCTGGGAGATACATCCCTTGGCACAACGTCGGTTGCCGGGCCGCTTCTGGTCAGCGGACCGCTGCGCGTCGGCAGCGACGGCCTAGAAACGATCGGCGATACCTTGTACCTTCAAAAAAATAGACTCGCAAATCTGGATGTTTTGGCCGGCACGCTTGTGGTCAATGCCTTGGGAGAAGTCATGGTAAACGGCGACCTGGCAGTCTCGGGCAATGTCGCAATCGGTGGCATCCTGGGCGTCAATACGATTACACCAATCGGCAACAACGATCTGACGATAGATCTCACCCGCTACGGCGGCACGGGAACCGAGTCCGGGGATCTCGTCACCAGGTTCGGCAAGTTCATCATCGCCCATGAAGGCAAGGCAGTCGCAACCATCGATGCATCCGGATCGGCCCGCTTCGCCGGGGACGTCGTCGCCTCCGGATCCGGCATATTTAGAAAGCTCGTCATCAGCCAATCCCTTACCGAGTCGCCTACCACAAGCCAATCTGCTATTCTCCTGCCGGAGACCACTGCGGGAAACGCCACACTTCTGGCTAATACACTTGAGGTGACAATCGCCAACACCCAGGTAACTGACCTGTCGCTCATCTATATCACACCGGTAACTTCTACAAAAAACAAGGTCTTATACATTAAGGAAAAAGTATCTGGGGTCAGCTTCACTGTCGGCATCGATGAACCGCCGGTGGCAAGCGACATGATCTTTAACTGGTGGATTATCAACTAACAAAACCTATGGTGACGCAAGAAAAACTATTGGGTGACACGCGACGGGGAGCCCCATCGCCGGGGTCCCCTCTGTGGGTGGCGATGGGGCTGTCGCGTGGCAGGACCCAAGCAGAAAGTGTCTTACAAAAAAGAGTCTCAATGAGTATTGACAGTCGCCGGCTGGGAGCTTAGTATGAGTCACAAACAAAAATTCAAAACCTATATCATACCCATGAACGCTCGTCACATACTGCCCATAATCGCGGCGACATTGTTCTTCGCCGCTCTGCCCATCGGAAATCCTGCCGATGCGATATCCGGCGACCTTTCTGTCAAAACATCCTCCTCAACGAGCTCCGGTGAACTTATTCTGGGCAACGGGAAAAGTTTGCGTTCGGCATTTGGGCCGCTCACGCTTGACTTTAAATCGGATCTTGATTCCTGGCTGCCGGGGATCGTCATCCGAGAAGTTACGGGCAATGTCGGTATCGGCACGACAGCGCCAACTTCACGACTCAAAGTCAATGGCAATATAGAGGGGGCAAGCTTGATCGACACCGCTAACCCCTCCTATTACCTGGATCCGGCAAACAACACGGAGTCCCTCGTGGTTGCCGGAAACGTCGGGATCGGCAAAACCGGTCCGACTGCCAAGCTTGACGTCGCGGGTGGCGCCAATCTGGGCGACAACACAGGGACGATCGTTTTAGACGGGACAAATGTGGATATCACCTCAGCCGGCGCCGTGACGCTGACCGGAAATCTGACGCTCTCAAGCGATACCAACGAAGGCATCACGGGTGGCGGCCTCACCGATTGCACAACGTCAACCAGTAAACTCCTCTGGAGTGCCAGTTCCAACCAGTTTTCCTGTGGTACGGATAATTCCGGGATCAACACGCTGGTCGAAAAAAACGCAGATCAGGTTGTCAATAATTCCTCAACACTGCAGGACGATACCGATCTCAACTTTACGATGGCTGCCAATACTGCCTATGCGGTTGAGGCAAGTATCCGGTATACATCAACCTCAGCTGCGCCTGATTTTAAGTACGCGTTCACGATCCCTGCCGGGGCTACTATGAACCTCTTGGGCCAGGGATTCACCAATACAACCACTATATCAAACTGCCGTATTAATGCATCAGGAACCGCCTGCACGCTCACCGGAGCTGTCGCACCCGATTGGACCATATCGATAATCGGCATTGTCCAAGCTGCTGGGACGGCCGGAGACTTCCAGTTCCAGTGGGCACAAAATTCTGCAAACGCAAACGACACGATCGTCAAAAAGAACAGCTGGATGAAGATCGCGACGATGACGGGAGCGGCTGATCTGGCCGAAATCTACGAAACCGATGACCCGACGATTGAACCGGGACATATGGTGAGTATCGGCCCTCGCGGCAAAACATGGATCACCAAAAGTACCATCGCGTATGATCCCAAAGTGATCGGTGTCGTGTCTACCAAACCCGCTTACGTCATGGGCAGCGCCCCAGACGGGGGCCTCCCGGTGCTGGTCGCCCTAACCGGAAGAGTTCCTGTACAAATAGATCCCACCTCCCTGCCCATAGTCCCGGGAGACTTCCTCACCTCCTCCTCCACGCCGGGACTCGCCATGAAAGCGACCTCTGCCGGCTATGCAATTGCCAAGGCGCTGGGGTCCTGGAAACCCGGGGCGAGGGGAAAAACCATCGATGCATTTCTAAGCGCTGGCTTTATCGATCCTGATCTTTCTCTGACCACGACCGGGGATATTTCTATCGCAAACGACGCGACCCAGGGAAATTACGTGGTGAAGCGATCATCCGGATCAGTCGTGACGCGGATCGGGAGCTTTGCCGAATTGGTCTCCGGAACGCTGCGTACCGGGCTTCTCAAAACCAACAAACTCATGCTGGGTGCAACCGATATCGGGCAAGCGCTTGACGAACAGCGCTCGGCAATCACAAAACTTCAGGAAGAAGTGACGGCCCAGCGCCACACGATCCAAGCCCAGCAACAAATCATCGGGCAACTGGAAGAACGACTGGGAACCAGCCCAAGGTAGTTTACTTAAGATATATAAGCATATGGAAGAATACTCTTTTGATACAGATCAACAGGAATATGTGGTTCCGGTGAACAACACGAAGCGGCCGGTCATTCTTGCCGTCGTCTCCCTCTTCGCAATCTCCTGTTTTATCCTCCTTAATGTCTGGCTCTACCGACTAGGAAAGATGAGTGCGCGCACTCCAGTCTCCCCACTTGCCCAGGAGGCGGTGAAGGCCACGAAGACCCCGCCCAACGACACTATTGGCAAACAAACGCTTCCCAATGTCCTGGGCGAATCGAAAACCAATGTTCTCCTGGAGAAAAAAATTCCTTCCAATGCGGGCAACCTACCACCGGATACTGCC
>MFJZ01000051.1:0-3875 GCA_001781025.1 Candidatus Gottesmanbacteria bacterium RIFCSPLOWO2_01_FULL_49_10 | reverse complement strand
GGCCCGGGGATAAACGCGTGCGATCCCCTGGGAAAATGCAATAGCTACGCAGACCCCAAAAGCTCAGCTTGCCCGGTGACGTTTGCCGATACCGGGTGCCTCAACCAATGTAGTGACCCCAAAAACCGTTGCAGGGAGTAACCAAAATATTTAGGCCGCATCCGATAATAACTTGAATAATTCGGTGCGGCACAAAGGGCTGTAACCGTAAATATCTATGAAGTTATTTACGGACGAGCCCTTAGTCCGCGCAGACGACGTACTCGTTGGGTTGATAAGAAACACCCATATTGCAGGTAATGGGACACCTGGTCTGGCTCGTCGCGGCATCCTGATCGGAATTATTCTCAAGGGATATTTTGAAACGAAAATCATCCCCGCCCGAGACTAAACAGTAATTAAATCCATATCCCGGTCCTGACCCGTTATAATCGGGTATCGTTTTCATATACATGACGCTGTTGGCATCAAGGGAGGCCGTGCACTGGGTCGAGGGAACCGCAGGCAGGACGGAATTCCCACAGCCAAAAAAATAAAGGTTCGAAGTGTTTTTGATATCACAACCGGGATCAGCCTGAGAACACGGATAGCGTTTATAGTCGTTGTAGTACAGACGCAGCGCATTCTTAAGCTGCACCAGTCCTGCTTTTTTACTGGCATCCCGTGCCCGTTCGCGAGCGCCCAGAAAGTTGGGTAAGACAAACCCGACGATGACCGCAATAATCGCAATGGTTACGAGTAATTCAATTAAAGTAAAACCATCTCGTAATATATCTTTATATAATCTATTATCATTCTTCATAGGTAAATATATCAATCATCCTGTAATGTATGACTATCTGCCTCAGCATTAGTATTGGTACTCGTGACCGAATAATTACATAAGATTCCCGTACCGCACACAGTAGCGCCGTACGACTGCGCCTTCCCGTTAATACTATTGTGCGGGATGTCACCATCCTGGGTATTTTCAAGTCGCGTGTAGAGCTGGTTCGCGTTATAACTTCCCGGCAGAATCGTGAATCTGTTGTAATAGTACACTCGGCCAGCACTCATATCGCCGGGGAGCTTGGGCATATAGACCGTCTTGACCGTACCATCGGCCTTCAACGTCTGAAACGGGCTTCCCCACTCGCACACAGACGCCCCTGCCGTGCCGCAGCCGTAGATTTTACTATTGGTATCGGTCGGGTACTGCCCGTAATCGTTGTAGTAAAGCTCAAGCGCCTTAGTAATCTGAGAAAGGTCATTTTTACGCCGGATATCACGGGATTTGATCTGGGTGGACTTATAGCTCGTAAGCCCCAGGGCAATAAGAATCCCCATGATGATAATGACGACCATAAGCTCCATCAATGTGAAACCGCGGGATGAATGGAGAATGGAGAATGGAGAATGGAGAAAACGCTTATATGACATACGTTTTTGATTTTTTTATAAGCCCTTTAAGAATTCTCCCTACAAGTATAGCTTGCTCTGCACATGTTTGAAAAGTATCGGATGCAAGAAATCCCACATCGCGCGCAACGAGAAGTTGATTCTCAAGCTCTGTCAATGACCCTAAAGCCATAGTATAAAACTGTATCTTTTCTTTATAGCTCCCTCTGCTAAATCCTTCGGCGATATTGGAGGTAATGGAAACCGCAGCGCGCCGTATTTGACTCACGAGTCCGAAAAGTTCTTCTCTGGGAAACATTTTCGTCACCCGGTAGATTAATAGTACCAACGTATGACCCTCTCGCCATGCCGCAAGCTTCGTAAATGACGTCAGGGTTGTGTTATTTATTGTAAAGATCTCCATTCTCCATTCTCAATTCTCTCACTGCAAGCATCTATTCCCCGGATCGCCGCAGGCGTTGTTGCAATTGCTTTGGGCGTAGGTGACGGGGCAGCCGGCAGCCTCCGGGTTGCCGTAGGAATTGCAGATGCCGTTGGGGGTACAAGCGTACTGGCCGGGTTCGGCGGGTGGCGTAGGTGTGGGTGTCAGGTTCGGATCAAATCCGCTTGCCGGTAGCGGCACACCCGAGGTGGTCCCCCAGTTGTACCCCGGTCCATACCCGCAGCTGGTGGGGTTACAGCCAAGCGAGGTAATATCCGGATCTCCCAGATTATCAAGCGCGGTTAATAGTTTATATCCTCTGCAGATATTACTGTCATCGACGGCGACGTACTTGTACGGAAGCTTGCTCTGAGGATCGCAAGGTACTTCATTTATATACGGTTGAAGCTGGGGCCCACCACAGTTACCTAAAATCGTCAGTGGCGGGTAGCAACCGTGGTCATTGTAGTACTCCTCAAACACACGTTTAATGTGGGAAATATCTGCTTTACGGCGGGCGTCAAAACCTTTATTAATTTGATTTTTCCAGTTGATAAGGGCCACGAGTAGAAGAAGCATGAGTATGGTAACAGCGATGAGGAGCTCGGCAAGGGTAAACCCGGCACCAGAGGACTGCTGTGGGAATTTTGTCATAACCTAAATCCAGTATGACAAATACCCAAGCAGCATGCAACTGGTTTTCAGGTGTCTACCCTCAAAGCACTTGACGAGTCATAGATCAGAACAACTCTATTGGATATCGCGGAATGCCAGGATGACATCTGCCTCTGTGGGTTCTTCTCCTTTTTCGGGGGTCTCAACGATTTTGCTGCCACCCACCATTTGCGAAAAGCGGAGCGCATCGTCTTTCTTGGCGGGATTGACAAGATAAATAATATCTCCTGTATATACTACAGATGACTTTTCGACACCCAAGACGATAAGGTTGGGTGAGGCCTGCTCAAGCTGGCTTTTGAGCGTTTTGGCGCGGGCAAGCTCGTCGGCATTGTAGCGCATCATGATCCGGATAGGCTGGCTGGGAGTTGGTAAGGGAGTTGGAAGTGTTACGATATTGACGATCTTTTTTGTCTTTGGGCTGTAAAGAATCCGCATATACGGGTACGAGATAATTTTATCTCCGACTGCTGCGTTTTTGAAAAACTCGGGATCTTTTTTCTTAAACTCCTCTACCGTATCAAGGGAAGCAATCTGCGGCGTCTCTTGGGGTGTATCCATAAATGATCGTATATGGGAAACCGCCGGATCCGGCGCGTTTTTGTCCCTAGAAAACAACGTCGTTCGTTGTGAATAAAGGAGAACTCCTCCCACAGTTAAAAGAAGGACAAACAACACAAGGGAAAGGTATTGGTAGATATTTTTTTTCACTGTGAAGTTTCTTGTATCATAATTTTTGAAGCAGTAAGCGCGTTGGTTATGTACGGATCCTCATTGGAATAGATATTGACGAAGATATTCGGTTTGAGATCGCCCAATCCCGCTTTGCCCCCATCATCATAGACGATCTG
The DNA here is from genome assembly GCA_001781025.1 of Candidatus Gottesmanbacteria bacterium RIFCSPLOWO2_01_FULL_49_10. GTDB lineage: Bacteria > Patescibacteriota > Microgenomatia > UBA10105 > UBA927 > MFJZ01. The sequence goes on along the minus strand of MFJZ01000051.1, from coordinate 530 downwards.
TGAGTTCTCCGAAACGGTGACCGTATAATCGTGCGGCTTGAGGACTTGGGTGTTTTGTGGAAAAGCATCATCCGGTGGCGGATTGGTAAAAAGAAAGAGCGTGTTGTTTTCTATCTTATTGATGGTTCCTGCGATAAGATAATTTCTCGTCTGGACCTGGATTTCTGTGGCTTCCCGCGGGGCAGTCTCTTCAAAGCGTAAATCATCAAGGGTCGTGACGCTCACGACTTGACCGACTTTAAGATCAGAAACTTCCAAAGGTACCGGCTTTCCGTCATTTTTATCTGCCTGGCCCGGAATGCTCGCGCGCGTGACCGTGGTCTTGTCCGTAAGGGCAAAAGCAATGGTTATCTCTTTGGTGTCGCTTGCAGGATTTCTTACTTTCTGTGATGCCGCAGGGGGGATGCTGCGGGAGACCAATATGGTATTGCCCTCGATTTTATCCACTCTCCCCTGAAACGTCAGGACCGGCGTGGTCACATACAGGACGTAGGGGGAGGCGGTAGACAATTCCTTTTGTTTTTCATCAA
>MFJZ01000050.1:4949-9942 GCA_001781025.1 Candidatus Gottesmanbacteria bacterium RIFCSPLOWO2_01_FULL_49_10 | reverse complement strand
GCTGCTGGGCCGTTGACTACACCAGTAAGGGTGAGTTCTCCTGTCCCCACCGCCGACACGTCTCCGCGAAAATGCTCCGGATGCAAGCTCATGTCCTGGATCGTCATGGGATAAATCGTTGTTTTATCTTTATCGATGTAATTTCCGTCAATGACGACTTTATCACCGACTGAAAGGTCTGCGAACGTCATGGGAACGAGATCAGTCGCCAGCCCTCCTCCTTTTGCGCGTACCCAGGAGGTACTGTTACAGCTATAGACCACCCTATTGCGCTTATCATTGGGTGCGCCGATGTCTGCAACAAACGTGTTATTGGTTGCGTCTTTGCTCAGTACCGTCCCGGGCAATTTACTGATGATCCCCTTGGTACCTGGCTTGGTACACACTGCTGGCTCTCCCGCTCGTGCCCGTGCATTATCTGTACTCGCCGTTCCCATATTCTGTGAAACCACTGCAAATACAACCGCAACGCCGATAAGGACAATGACCCCCATCACGACGAGACTTGTTATGTTATTTTTTTTATATGCCATTGGATTTCACCTCCTTTATTGGTTAATATATCCATGATGTTTGTTTTATATACACTTGTCAAGCGCGGAGAGTCACGATATTTTTATTGACCGGTCAAATCATTGTGTGCTTTGGTGATGATAGTGGTAAGCGTCGGATCAAGGATATCTGATTCGTAAATTTCCAACACGTTGGCATGTCGCGAGAGGCCGTTTTGGATAGTTTGACGCAGTATTTCCTCTTTGGTTCCTTCACATTTTTTACCGCTCCTTTTACATTGATATAGGTTTCCCGGTGCACGGGTCTGAAAGGCGGTAAATATCTTCCCGGCGTAGGAGGCAACCAAGTCCCACTGCGGCAGATCATCCTCTGCAGCGTTGCCCAATGGCCTGCCGTCCAGCCCGTTGGTTTGGACTCCAAAGACCTGCGGACAGCTGGACGCACCGTAAGCGGCAAGCTCGCGTTTGTACGCTTCTTCCAGAGGCCCCGCACCGCGGATAGGCAAGGATCGAAGGATGAGCGCGATGGTCGCCCGTTGCCCTGGAAAATCAGTACAGAAGCGGTCAATCGCCTGCTTCCACGCGCCCAGGAGTTGATTTTTCAGGACAGTTTCATTGTTGTCTGAAAGTTTGAGCCACATATCGACGTCACCTGCCTCTCGGGGGAGGGACACTTCACCATTATGAGAGTTGGGACCGGTGATGGAAATGTAGGTGAATGCAGGATTGTCGCCATATCGCTGGGCAAGGGCGTCAACGAAAGTAAACCAGGTTGAAAGATATCGCGCGTCCCACGGCAGCGGTAACTGTTTCACCTGGCCATTGTCCGGGCCCTGGGGAACGGTAAATGACGCTTTTTGAATTTCCGGGTCGGAAAGGATCCAGTTCGGGCTGTAAAATCCCGGCGCCACCATGAAGCGCACTTTTTTTCCGTACTGCAGCGCTTTTTGAACCTGTCGATCGAGAAAGTCCCACACATAGACCCCACGCTCGGGATTGAGGTCGTGCCAATACGTACGGATGACGACGCCATCCACATATGGCTCTTGCCACGTGGCCGCTTGCGGCTCTGCGCCCCATTCGACCAGCGCATAGACGCCGCGTGGTCCGGTTGAGACGGTGGGAGTGAAACGCGAAATCAATGCTTTATACAGATATTGGATAAGAACGGTAAAGTCTTTGATATTCACGGTACCATCGCCGTTGATATCCGCCCGGGAAAATCCAGGGCGACCGGTTTTGCTAAAATCCGTAGCAAGCAGGTTGTAATCAAAGAGATTCGAACGTCCGTCACCGTTGAGATCTCCGGATACATCTGTGGGCTGCGTAGGGGTCGTCGAGGTGGTCGGTGATGGCAAGGAACCGGTGCCCAGAAGTGCTGTTTTGGCCTTGGTGAATTGCTCCTGTACACTCGGGTTGGTGTTGGCAAACAGTATGTCATCTTTATACACCTGCAGATAGCTCATGTGCGCCGCACCAACAGGCACGTTAAATATTTGTGCTTGATCGGTTTCGGAAAAAAAGACGGATAATACATTGGCAACTGCCTGTGCAGGGGTTAAGGAACAGCACGCGTGCGTTGGGGTCGTTTCGCAAAGCGCTTTCCCTTCCCGTCCGCATACATTGGTGTCTGTGCATCCCATGGTAGAGGGATTATTGGTCGCCGAGCTGTTAAACTGTGCACCTCCTACAACACTCTGACTCGTCACGTTTTTAATATTGCCTATTCCGGATTCAAAATTACGGCATGCTTTCATCCCGCTTGTTTGCATGCCTTTTGTATTGTTTTTAAACCCTGTTTGCAGAAACGTTCGTACAATTTCTTCCTTGGCTCGTTTTTGGTCTCCTTGAGTAAACTTTAGGAGACCGCTCCCTTCGGTCAGAATAATCGTTTTATCCCGGAATACCGTGTCATAAAAGGCAATAATCTTTTGCCATTCTTCAATAATTGCCTTGTTTGACTGTTGATAGCCACCAGCAGGATAAAACAGTTGCAATAGCTTCTTCCACGTAGCTTTTTCCGCTTCATCATCATTGGGAAGACTCATCTCCGCGGAAACTGACGTAGGACCTGCTATGGCAATCGATACGACTGTGGGATTTGTGTTATATCGACGGGCTACCTCTCCCAAAAATCGTTGCCAGTATTGTGTATAGGTTGGGTTCCACGGTAGTGGCAGCGATTGAAGCGCATTGGCTCCTCGGCTCCCCGGTCCATAGGGAATAGAAAAATCCGCTTTTCCACAGGTTGCCACCCACCCATCTTCACAGCGTGTGAGTTTGCCAAGCATCCACGAAGGAGAATAAAACCCGGGGACAAGGATAAGTTGAACGGTTTTTTGGACGCGGGCGGCTTTGTCGATTACTTCATCAATTCTCTTCAATTGATATGAACCATCAGAAGGTTCCAGATGCATCCACCGCTCACGAAGTGTGATGCCGGAGACTGCGGGATTACCAAGCAGTTGATCAATGGTACCGGAAGAATAGTCTGACGGTTCATTGATTGGATATACGGCATAGATGCCACGCGGTTGTGCTGCAAAGGTCTGTATAGGTAAAAAGCAAAACAGCAGGAATAGGACAATACTCCACCGGCCCAGATTCTTCATTGTTTTCCATGATATACTCAATAGAAATGCAAACGCAAGTGAACTGGAAAATTATTCTCCTGTGCCTCGTACTTTTCTCCGGACTCATCTCGGTACTTATTTTCGGTAAAAATGGACAAATGTTTAAAATCAGAAGCAGAGCAAGCGGGACGGTTGTGCTCCGGCTAACTCCCGGTGAGAAATTCTCATCAAAGGGTGAAACATGGGACATATCACTTCTGGTTGATACCAAGGAAGATGCTATTTCGGCCGTAGATCTATTTCTTGCGTACGATATGACGAAACTCCAATTGACCGGGGTAAACGCTTCAGATAGGTTTCCTATTACACTTTTGAGTCCTGTCTCAGAAAACGGATTCATTCATGTGGCGCTCGCTTCATCTCCCTCATCTCCATTTCGGGGGGTAGGCATTGTCGCTACCATGAGCTTTCAGGCACTAAGTGACGGAGAAACATTGATTACGCTCGCGGACCAATCGATGGTTGCAGCTATCGGGAAAAATGACAATGTTTTGTCTCAAACATATCCTTCCCTTATCACGATCCGATCATCAACGGGTGCCACAGCAACGCCGACACCTACCGGTTTCGTAACTCCGACGTCAACGCGTGAATCCATGAACGATGCAGAAGATACCCCCACGCCTTCACCTGACAGTTTTAGCTCAGATGAATCGGATAACTCAGATGAAACACCAAATGACGATACGCCTTCTACCAAAGAAGATCCTTCTGTTGCCGTTCAGCCTGAACCCGATACCTCTCCCGGGTTTATTGGATTTGGAACAACACCCCGCCTGCCGGCCGAGAGCGAATATACTATACCCGGACAGTATACGCTGCCCAAATCTCCATTTCCGCCATGGCTTGACGCATTCTTCCGCGCTGTTGCAGATATTGTCTGCCGCCTCACTCCTTGTACGTGATAAAGACTGCTGACTACAGTGATTTATTTGCTGCAGGGTCCCTCCTTCGTCCCGCTAAGCGGGACTATGGCGGGCAAGCCTGGGTTATAACTTTTTGTTCGCCGCAGGATCCTGAGAGAATAATTGAGTCTTTCCTTCTTTGATGGCGTATTCGGCGCGCTGGAGTTCGGAGCCGATGTAAATCAAATGACTCGGGAGAGTTAAGTAATCCCCGATATTGACCATAGCGACATAGACGTCCATGGCCGTTTTTCCCCGCCATTCCTTGAGAAGAAGTCCGCCGTTAGGCGCGTAAAGTTTGGCTACGATCTCATATGATCTGCCTGATTGGGCTAGTTTGGCATATTTGATGGGGCGGCCAACACGTTTGGTTCCTTCGATTTCCTCTATCTCAATCGTCACATTTCCCCGCGGGTCTTCTTCAAACATCTGCCGGCTCGAATAGCCGAGTTCTTTTTCATAATTATCAGCAAGAATTTTTTCAACCAGCGCATAATCGTCGCTATAAATGTGGGCGCTATGGGTAATCATGACAAACGCTCCCATGGGATAACCAGTTTCGTCGGCAATAAGCTTTTGGAGTTTCCGCAAAGAAAACACGTTGCGTGGCCAGCCGTGGACCATGTCCTGACTTCGGAAATGCGTGGTAGAGAAGAGTTTCCCGTCTTGAATAGAAAATAAAACCTGCGTGAGGCACGGCGTGTCGCCGCGGTTCACCTGATTCCAGTCTTGGGCGACGTTAGCCGTGAAGGCAACCATTTTTTTGCTAAATGGCCGGGTCTTAATGAGTTCAATGATCTTGCCGATCTGATCCACCTCGTCATGGGAACGCAATCGCTGACCGTAGGTGTATGCGATGCCGGGGATTTGTTTAGCCGAGAGGACCTGCGGGTAGTAGATATCCAGATCTTTTTGGGTAAACGGAAAAAAGTGAGGGAGATGC
>MFJZ01000050.1:3570-4925 GCA_001781025.1 Candidatus Gottesmanbacteria bacterium RIFCSPLOWO2_01_FULL_49_10 | reverse complement strand
ACACAACTGCCATGACGTTAAGAAGCTCCTTGAGCTCATTTTCCTGAGTGTAGCGCGTGGTTTTATTCCGGCCGTAGCGCATGATATTGTTAAGTATCTTGAGCCACGTTTGGGCGGTTGTTTGACCATGAATACGAAATCCTATCTGCTCGCTGGGATATGTGAAGGGCTTAGGACGAGATGTGGGGAAAACGCGCGGCTCCGAGAAAGGCTTCATCGGTACGGTACCTAGGTTACTTACGGTACTTACGAGACTCGAAACTGGCTTCCCACGAAGATTCACCACGTCAACACTTTTTCGGAAAAGGTCTATGGCTTCCCTCCCTATCTCTTTTTCGATCTGACCCTTTTTCTCGTCACCAACGATAAAAAAATTGTCGTCTACGCCGTTTTCTTTCAACGCAAGTAGCGCCTGACCGCTCCTTGAAAGATCGGCGCCCCACAGGACGATTTTCCTTAAATGGGGATTGGCATAGATATTGCGAATCATGGCAGAGATGCCGGCGCTCGAGTAGAGGTTGCCAATGGCGCAGTAATTCTGCTCTTTGAGCATGTCCGCGACCACCTGTCGCTCCGTCCACATGACCGCAACCCCGACCGGGCTCGCGGGGTCTTTGACCTGAAGGACATGTTTGTAAAGAATCGGCCAGTCCATAAAACTCAAGCAAAAAGGTAAACGGCAAAAGGTAAACGGAAAAAAGTTTACCGTTTACAGTTTTCCGTTTACCGTTCTTCCCCGATCTTACTTGCTTCCGGTGATTTTTGCCCCGCGTATTTGGCGGTTTTTTTCTTGTAGTAGGGTATGTCAGCCGGTGAGCTTAACTCTTCAAACGTCAGGGCACAGATGCGCATCCCCGGGTAGAGGGCTACCGGCATGCGGCCGAGGTTGCCAAGCTCCATGACAATGACACCGCGCCAGCCGGGGTCAAACACCGAAGCCGTGGAGTGGACGACGATACCTAAGCGCCCAAGGCTTGATCGCCCTTCCAGTCGTGCCAGAAGATTATCGGGAAGAGTGAGCGACTCCATGGTCGTCGCCAAGACGAAGTCGCCGGGCTGCAAGATAAATGGCTCGCTATCGCGGATCACAACCTCCTTCATCATGGTAGTAGCAAGTTTTGGGTTGTTGGGATCGATAAACGGCACCTTGCTGTACTCAAATACGCGGAATCGTTTCCCCAAGCGAAGGTCTACGGAACAGGAACCAAGCGCGCGCGCGAGGACCGGTTTTGGAGATATGCGGATGCGTCCCGAAATCAAAGCCTTCTTTATATCCCTATCGGACAATATCATCCCGCTAGTATACCCAAAAAGGCCCAAGGGGGGCAAGACACGAAAGAAAAGCTTCTCACATC
>MFJZ01000050.1:2731-3536 GCA_001781025.1 Candidatus Gottesmanbacteria bacterium RIFCSPLOWO2_01_FULL_49_10 | reverse complement strand
CTGGATCGGCAAATGTCGCGACCCACTCCTCCGGCGCTTCTCCCGGGTGATACGGTTCTGCAACAACTGTGGCCCCCAGCGCCTTCATCCGGGCAAATTCGCCGGCGACGTCGGCCGTTTCAAAATTCATCATGAGCCGTTCGGGGGTTTGATTTTTCCCGTGCACTTTGTCGTGCGGACCGATAACGAGGTTTCCCGATCCCACGGCAAATCCGGCAAAGTCCCCACCGGACCATCCGGTATCCCGGGCGAGCACTTTTTTGTAAAAATCAACGAGTGCCTTGGGATTACCCGAAAACAAGAGCACCGAATTTAAATTTACCATAAGAAATCCTCCTTCTATAAAAACCACTTATATAAAATAGTATAACGGATTCGCCCTTCAGTTGTCTACAAGTATGTGAGCTAGCTTACAAATACGAGCGTGCAAGGAGTCACATCCTTGTTTTTTTTCACAAGAGAAGCTAGAATGCGTGTGCATGTTTAGAGAAGCACTCCCACCCCCAGTTGCTCCCGCAACAGGTCAAAAACTAGATGATGACCCTTTTGCGAAATTGGTCCAAGAAGCTATGGCATCGAGTCGAGCCGCCTACGAAGCAGGCATTGATGAGGATCTCGCGATTGCGAAAATTCAATTAGAATTAGCTGGCGTTCGTGCGCAATTAGCAGGTCCCTCGTCCGGCGCTCCCCAAGCTGCTCCTCAAAATCCCCAAGGATAAATCAACACAAACCCCATCCTCAGAATTTTTCTAACAACGTACCACCGGCTTCCAATTTTCTCCAAAACTACCTGCACTGAGGATCC
>MFJZ01000050.1:0-2706 GCA_001781025.1 Candidatus Gottesmanbacteria bacterium RIFCSPLOWO2_01_FULL_49_10 | reverse complement strand
GAAAAAATTCGGACGGAATTTCAAAGGTAGAGCTAGAAAAGTATACCCGGTAAAATACAGTGAGATGATAGAGTGACCGTAAGTTAAACAAGGTAATGTATTTACTGGACGTCAATGATCTCAAGTATTATCAAAACGTATTTTTTCAAACACCATCATAAAACAAATTTTTCAACCAATTTCCCTACGCAAATGGCCATATCCTTCATAACGTCCATGATTAGCCGCTATCGTAGTTTGAATCTCGCCCAGTTCAAAAATTGAGTCAATCAACTCGCTTGGCATACCTCCTTCTTCTAACTTTCTTAATACTCTTTCAAAATCTTCAGCAACGAACCTTTTAAATTCTTCCTTATTACTGTATCGAGGATCTTGATGCTCCCATAGGCCTCTCGCATTTCCAGCAATTTGAAATGTCCAACCGCTAGGACCATCCCCGTAAATCTCTATTGCCCTGACTACTTGATCAGGGTATTTATTCCGTAAACTTTCTATAAATGCCCTGTTACCTTGTGATATGTCGTTTATAAAATCGTCCAATGCACTCATATGCTGTGTTGGTTAAAATCGAACCACCCGTCTCTGCCAATCGTCTTCGGGCGCGGCGAGCGCCATCCCCAACGATCCAAATTCTCCAAAACTGTGGGCTGCCTAGGAATCGAACCTAGTACCTCTTTCTTATCAGGAAAGCGTTCTACCAATGAACTAGCAGCCCTTTACTTCGGCAGGCGGGTCAGGCCTCTGCCTACCGTAGCACAGGCTACGGCCTGCGAAGGCAGGAAAGCGTTCTACCGCTGAACTACTGACCCACACTATTCATTATTCTGCTCCTTAACTCATCTTTTACTGCATGCATTTTAAGTAACTTTTCTCTTTTTGTTGCATCCTTCTTATTTCGATAAGCCTCATAGTAAACTAAAATCCACGGCATATATGCTTTTGTCGATTTTACTTTTCCAGAATTATGTTGACGAAATCGTACTCTTAAATCTTCACAGGAACCAATATATAAATCTCCATTTTTTTTACTATGTAGTACGTAAACGTAATACATTATGAGGCTCGGAGCGGAATCGAACCGCTGCATAGCTGTTTTGCAGACAGCCGCGTTACCTCTTCGCCACCGAGCCACCAGAACATTTTAACACAGTAAAAGGTGCGCCTCAACGAGATAGCCACAAAAAATCCCCTCAACGTGAGAGGATTTGTTTGACAACCGAATGGTGACAGGAATATTGAGAGTGTCATACGGCCCCTTTATATACACTATAAAAGGACTGACTCGAGTATGACTTGGCCCCGCTCTCTTTTGGCGGGGCAAATAATCTCCCACACCTTGAATTCCTTGCACTGAAAATTTCTTCGCTTGAAAATGTTATTTTCAAGCGTGCTTTCGCAAAGAAATTTTTAGTGTGTAAATTCTTGATGCGCTCGATTTTAAATTAGAAAGGAGGTGATCCATCCCCAGCTTCGGCTAGGGATACCTTGTTACGACTTAGTCCCCATCGCTGAATTCGGCTTCCCCCCGAAATTTGGGGTCCTACCCTAAAAATTTCTGTTTGCTATGCAAAACGCTTCGCGTTTCAGAAATTTTCAGGGTTAGGGCAGATGCTTTCGCATCCCAAATTTCGGGGGTTCGGCCGCCTCCAACTTTGTTGGCTTGACGGGCGGTGTGTACAAGACCCGAGAACGTATTCACCGCAGCCTGCTGATCTGCGATTACTACCGATTCCGACTTCATGGGGTCGGGTTGCAGACCCCAATCTGAACTGAGGCGAAATTTAGAGGGATTTGCTTGGCGTTGCCGCCTTGCGTCCCATTGTTATTCGCCATTGTAGGGTGTGTGTGGCCCAAGGTATAAGCGCCGTGCTGACATGTCGTCATCCCCTCCTTCCTCCCACTCTCAAAAGCGACGACGCTTTTGAGAGAATAATCCAATTATCAAATCATCCAATACTAGCAATAAACAAATGAAAAGTTTTTTATTTGCTTATTGGATTATTGGTAGTATTTGAATATTGGTAGTATTCTCTCAAAGTCTTCGACTTTGAGAGTGGGCGGTCTCCAATGACACTTGTAACATTGGATGGGGGTTGCGCTCGTTCTCCCACTTAAGGGAACACCTCACGGCACGAGCTGACGGCTGCCATGCAGCAGCTGTTCCGCCTTCCTTGCGGATCTTTCAATGTTTCCATCAAAATAAAACGGCGGAATGTCAAACCTTGGTGAGGTCTTTCGCTTTGTCTCGAATTGAACCACACGCTCCACCGGTTGTGCGGGTCCCCGTCAATTCCTTTGAGTTTTAATCTTGCGATCGTACTCCCCAGGCGGTCTGCTTAACGCGTTAGCTTACGACACTCCGGCAAAGCCGGAACATCTAGCAGACATGCGTTTAGGGCTAGGACTACGCAGGTCTCTAATCTGCTTCGCTCCCCTAGCTTTCGTGTCTCAGTGTCAGGAAAGGTCCAGAACGGTGCCTTCGCCTTTGGTGTTCCTCATGATATCAACGCATTTCACTGCTTCACCATGAGTTCCCCGTTCCTCTACCTCCCTCTAGTCTCCCCATCTCGTGCCCAACGCCGAGGTTAAGCCTCGGGCTTTCAAGCACGATGCGGGAGTCCACCTACACGACACTTTACGCCCAGTGAATCCGGATAACGCTTGCACCCTACGTATTACCGCGACTGCTGGCCCCGTACTAGAAAG
>MFJZ01000049.1:2141-6089 GCA_001781025.1 Candidatus Gottesmanbacteria bacterium RIFCSPLOWO2_01_FULL_49_10 | reverse complement strand
CATCAACCTTGTTCTTTTGGACGGTTTCGATCGTTGTGTTCGCTTGAGTATGAAGCGGAGCAAGCTCGTTGGTCCAATAGATGAGGACGTTACTATCGAGGTAACATTTCGTCATACATTTTGTCGTATTCCTCGTTGAGCTGCTTCGGTGTTAGTTCTATTTTGTAGCGAAATCCACCGGCGAGTTCCCGTACCTTTTTGATCCGTTCTTCTACGCTCATGGTCGATTTTTTTTCTACCGGAGGGATGAGGTGGGCGACGACTTTGCTGCCGCGCAGAATCGTGAGCGGCCCCTGTTGCGGAAGTTTATCCACGTATCTGCCAGCGTTCCGGCGAAAATCCGTGAGTGAGACTAGGTGCTGGTTAATATCATCAAGGAAAATGGTGTGTGGCATAGATATCATTTTACTATACAGTGTGTAGTGTGTCAATGAGTAGAGTGATCAATATAGTGATCGTTATGATAAGATGATTACTTCACGAGGTTGGTTTTTCCCTCTGGGTGCGGGCAATCCAGGCAGTAGAAGGAGACTCCGTCAGAGACGATTTGGTGCTCCTGGGTTTCCACATTATCCGTTTGGTTGGGTAGCGCAAGGTCTCCCGTGGATTTGTCGATCGTGACTTGACGCTTAAGATTTTCTCGTTGGTTCGGGACAGTATCTTTGATGAAATACTCAAAGCGGGTCGGACACCCCTTGTCGTCTGCTTCGGGATTGGGTGGATAGAGCCCGGTCGTCGTACAAATGTGGGAGCCCACGATACCGTCGGGCTGTTTGGGCCAGACATCGGGTTTGCCCTGAAGTACTTTCGTCATTATTTTATTCCAGATGGGGGCTGCTCCCGTGACGCCGGAGACCAAGGATTGATTCATGGGCGTATTGTCGTTGTTGCCTACCCAGGTGATCGCGAGAAACTGCGGCGTGAACCCCACGGTCCAGTTATCGCGAAGATCATCGGTTGTTCCGGTTTTGACGGACACTGCGTGGTTGGGGATGACGAGTGCTGAGCTTGGGCCGAACGCAGCACTTCTGGCGTTATTGTCGAGGAGTATATGTGATATGAGAAACGCCGTTTCATTTGATACGACGCGAGTGCCTTTAAGTAGGAGCTGTGAGGGGATTTCCTTGCCGAGATTGGGGTCTTTATATTCTTCGAGGACTTTTCCGTTTTTATCAACGACCCTGATGATTGATACTAGGTCGTGTCGGGTGCCGCTGTTGGCAAATACACTAAATGCTTCTGCCATGTCCGTCATCCGTACCTCGCCGCCACCCAACGTTAGGGAAAGCCCGTAACGGTCCGGATCGGTAATAGTGTCCAGGCCAAATGCGCTTGCCGAGGCGACCATGTCACGAACCGTATTTAAGTAGAGCATCTTGACTGCCGGAATGTTGTACGAGCTGCCTAAAGCAAACCGAAGCTGCACGGGGCCATGGAATTTGCCATCGTAGTTTTTCGGGCAGTAGTTGGGCTGGTTCACGTTGGCAAAGCACGTCGGGACATCGAGAAACATGGTTGCCGGTGTCACAATCTTTTTTTCGATGCCGATGGCGTAGTTAATGGGCTTTATCGACGAGCCGGGTTGGCGCAGAGCGGTTGCGACATTAAAATTGCCGGACGGGGAGGCAAAGTAGTTGGTCGACCCGACCATGGCGAGAATTTCTCCGGTAGCCGGTTTGGTAACGAGCGCAGCGCCGTTGCCAACGCGGAGATTTTTGAGCTTCCCGACCTCAGCTGCAACAGTTGCCTGTACATATTCCTCCAAGTCAAGGTCGAGCGTCGTCGTGACTTTCAGCCCGCCGCGTTCAACCAGTGCTTCTCCAAATTTTTCGACTAACTGCTGTTTGACGTACATGACGAAGTGTGGTGCCCGGATGTTGGGTTCGTTTTTAAAAGAAAGCTCCTGATTCAATGCCGCGTCCGATTGTTCTTGTGAGATGTAGCGATCCTCGACCATCCGACGTACCACTTCTTTTTGGCGTGCGCGCGACAGCTCCGGGTAAGCGCCAAACGGAGAGTAGAGTGTGGGCGCTTGTGGCAGGCCGGCAAGGAGAGCAGCTTCCCCAAGAGTCAGGTCTTTAACGGATTTGCTAAAGTACTTTTCCGATGCAGTTTCAATCCCCCACGCAGTCCCTCCATAGGGCACTTGATTGAGATAGAGCTCAAGAATTTTGTCTTTCGGGTAGAGGAGTTCAACCCAGAAGGCCAGGATGATCTCGCGAATTTTTCTCGTGACCGTGCGCTCCGGCGTCAGAAGTGCGGATTTGACGAGCTGCTGGGTGATGGTTGAGCCGCCTTGGAGCTTCCGGCCGGTTGCGGTTGCGAAAATCGCCCGAACCATTCCGCCAATCGGACTTATCCCTCCATGATGATAGAAGTCTTTATCTTCTATCGCGATCGTTGCCTGTTGGAGGTATTTGGGAATGTCCTTGAGTGCAACCGGTGTCCTATTTTGTTCAGCGAATACGTCGAAGAGCAGTTTTCCGTTTCTATCGTATATTTTTGTCGCAAGCGGGACGTCATAGTTGCCCAGTTTAGCAGGTGAAGGGAGATCTTTGATGATAAAGAGATAGGAGAGTACGACCAGCCCCAGAGGCAAGAGCCAGAAAAGGTAGAATGCGATTTTATTGGTAGCAATGGCTTTGAGTCGCAAACGGAGTAATCGTAGACGACTCGCAGGCTCTCCGGATTTCTCTTGACCAGGATACGCCTCACTTAACGCGCGGTCCGCATCGTCAGTGTTTGCCGATGGCTCTCGTTTTGTGCTCCTTTTCGGTGCTTCCCTTTTAGACATGATCCCTATTATATGACACTTGGTCCGGAAGGAAAAAGGAAAGGAATATTGAAGACGCTTGACATATCACAAAAATATGATATATAATACATCACAGAATCATATTATGAATAAACAACAGACCTTCAGGTCAGTCCAGCAGGCATTTGACATGTTGGGTAATCCCTTGCGCTTTGCCATATTTATGAATATCGCAAGGGAAGGCTGCGATTGCGATCTGGAGAGCCAACAGGGCTACGCCGGCAACTGTGTGACCGGCATCATGAGGGAACTTAAAATCCCTCAATCCACCGCGTCAAGCTACATAAACGATCTAGTAAGCTGGGGTCTTATCGAGTGCAAGAAGAACGGGAAGTTTCTTTATTGCAAACCAAAGAAGGAGACGTTGATAGCCATGAAAAGCGTCATTGATAGTTGTTTACTGCGAGCAGCGCGTATGGCGAAGGTATGAAAATATTGACTGTCATATGGAAACACTATGATAAAGACGGAGAAACGTGCAATCGGTGTGGGAAAACCGGCGAGAATGTCCGTCAGATGACTGCAGAACTCAAACAGGAGTTGTTTGAGAAAGGAATAGATCTCGTGTATCGGGAAAAAAAACTTTCAAAGGAGCATATTGACGAGTCAAACACAATTCTTCTCAACAGTGTGCCGCTTGAGCGCTATTTGCCCCAGACGAGCGTACGGCACACATCATGCGACTCGTGTTCGTGTCTGGCCGGTGTGGACGTGTCGTGCCGGGCTGTCGTCCATAAAGGCACTATCCATGAGGATGTACCGAGAGAGTTCCTCGTCAAGGCGATTCGTCAAGCTGTACGGGGTATTGTAAAATAATCGTTTGTGTGATATGAATAGTGTACGATAAAATACAAATATGTTTACTCTTCCTGAACTCCCATACGCCTACAATGCACTTGAGCCATATATCGACGAACGCACGATGCAGATCCATCACGATAAGCATCACGGGGCATACGTCAAAAACCTCAACGACGCCCTTTCAGGCAATGAAAGACTTCTCACGATATCTATTGAGGATTTACTTAAGGACTTAAGTCAAGTGCCTGAATCTGTCCGTACGAAAGTGCGAAACAACGGTGGCGGGCACTCTAATCATAGTTTATTTTGGACGGTGATGACGGCTCCGCCAG
>MFJZ01000049.1:0-2128 GCA_001781025.1 Candidatus Gottesmanbacteria bacterium RIFCSPLOWO2_01_FULL_49_10 | reverse complement strand
GGGAGTAGCAAGGATGCCAGGAGGAGAATTTGCCAAGGCAATGGATGTTGCGTTTGGGGATTTTGTAAAGTTTCAGGAGCAGTTTGCCACCGCTGCGATGGGTCGGTTTGGTAGCGGATGGGTATGGTTGGTTGTCGATGCCGGGAAGCTTGTCATTGTGGATACGCCCAATCAGGATAATCCATTGATGGATAGGAAGACGCCCATCCTCGGTCTTGACGTTTGGGAGCACGCCTACTACCTCAAGTATCAAAATATGCGCGCCGACTACATCAAGGCATGGTGGCATGTGGTCAATTGGGAAGAAGTTGCGCGACGATATACGAATGCGCTAACATAAGCAAACACTCCTGGTAAGTACCAGGCGATATTGGTCTCATGAAGTTTGCTGATCCATTTGCGCGTTCCCTTCATAAACCCCAAGACACGTACATTTTTGCCGCAAGCCAACTTCAAGGCTCCCGAAAGACACAGGAAGATTACTTTACGAACTTTAACGACGAGTGTTTTGTCGTAGCCGATGGCGTCGGCGGTATACCCAACGGAGAAGTCGCCTCTCAGCTTGCGTGTGAGACGGCGATTTGGGCGTACAAACTCGTACGCCTCCGACGGTACTACTGGATGGACAAAAGAATGTTCCTCAAGCGCATATTTCGTTCGACAAATATCCGCGTTTGGCAAAAACGCCGGGAATCCGGGTTTGAACAGGGTCTTGCGACGACATTGTTGGTTTGTATCGTCGGCACACATACCTATTGGATAGGAAACGCTGGAGATAGCAGTGCGTTTGTTTTTCACGAAGATACACTCACCAAGATAACTCAGGATGACGTTGATACGCAGGGAAGACTTACAAAGTCTGTAGGAACACTGCGCTATGGGATGACTCCGGGTATTTCGACAGGAGACTTCGGTATCGGTGATATATTGCTCCTTGCGACCGATGGCCTTACCCGATATGTGCCCGTCCCTGACATTGGGGAAATCATGTCCCATATTGGTGACACTTCAGAGAGCATGACGGAGGCAACGGTCGAGCTTTTGAAAAAAGCGCAACAGTACAGAAGTACAGACAATGTGACTGCATGTTTGATAAAGCGGATACCGGTACCCCATGTAAGCATCCGATAGCAAGCATTGACAGAAGTGTGAATCTGATGGAACAATAGGGATATGGACGACCAAGTACCAACCGCGGATGCCCCCTCCGGACAGCCATCTGGGCCGCCACGGGAATCCCCGGGAGGAGAGCCGGCACCCCCAGAAGCTCCTTTGGCGGGCACCGCACCGCTCCGGTACGAAGAGACACCCGTTATTGAGCCGATTACACCAGGACACTCCTTTGGTCCGGGCCAAGGTGTTCCGATGTCTCCAAAATCTTCCTCTTCCAGGAGCTTATTGGGGATTCTCGGCAACAGCATCCTTTTTATCGTTTTGTTTGCTGTCGGAGTAGGCATTAGCATGGTAATCCGACAATATGTGACTCCGTCAGTTCCTGCTTCGAACTTGGTATCTCCAACTGCAACGCCCGGAAAAAAGCCAACTACCTCGACCTCACTCGCGACCCAGACACCAACCCCCCTAGCTGCTCTTGATCCGTTTTCCGGCTGGAAATCGTACGAAGTGCTAAGCGGTCAGACGAAACAGCCGGTTTCCGGAGTAAGCTTCAAACTCCCGACCGATGTCCTTTCTCCGATTTGTGACGGGGCAAGCTGTGCGTCTCAGGGGACATACTTTCTCAACGGCTCGCGGTTCACCGTTGCCGCCCGCGGTAAAGGACAACTATTGGCTGATGCGCGTGGTAACGTCGTGGTCACGGATTCGTCGGGAAAACCATTCGCGACTAAGCAAATAACGCTTGTCGGTGGCCGGAAGGCTCTGGAATACTCGGGCTTTTTTAGCGGTACCACGGTAGGTGGGTATACATTTTCCCAAATGCGGGGCTTGATGATTGAGATTGATGAAGGGATGACGCTTGAGATGAATCACTTTACCCCGTCGGGGGTGAGTGCAGATTTTACGAAAGACGATGCAATTTTTGATAACGTCATCCAGTCGCTCGTGGTTACGCGCTTTCCGCAGATTTCGGTGACCCCCACGTTGATCCCCATCCTTTCTCCGACAAAAT
>MFJZ01000048.1 GCA_001781025.1 Candidatus Gottesmanbacteria bacterium RIFCSPLOWO2_01_FULL_49_10 | reverse complement strand
CGAAGGTGTCAAGAAGGAGAAAAAATCATTTCGCCCGGTGGATCTTTGAAGTATTTTCCCCGATTGTGTTCAATCGGTGGGACTGTCTCATCACCCAAGGGTAAAGAGAACTTCGTCCTGTCTCCCGCATTCTGCGGGATACCTCATATGTAATGAACTTGTGGAGGAAAATAGACTTCAGAACTCCACACGGGCAATCCCATCATAGACCCATACACCGGTTTTTGTCAAGTGTTTGCTTCGTTCAAAAACTCCGTTTAAAAACACCCCATTGAGTTGATTGCAACAATCTGATACACTCCGAAAAATTATTTCCTATGGTTATATTTTTGCCTAGTACATTTTCTGAAATAGGTCGATCATGGGCACAAGCGTGGAGACAAGCACTTGAGGGAGATCCGGAAAGGTCTCTCGGTTCGCGGTGCGGAGTTGCCGATGAAGAGCCTCAAGAATCTGTTGCTCAAACGCCTCCTGAAGGTGACCTCGGCGCTCACTCAACCGGAAGGCGAGAAGCGATTGGGTAACATTACTCTTGATGTACTTCGGAGTGTTTCCTCGGGGTTTGGGTATTGTCTGCGCAGAGCTTTCCCAAGAATGAACGGGATTCGTGGTCCCTGCACTACTGTTTATAGTATCTCGCCATGGATTCCTCGCACCCTCGCCCTAGTAGCGATGAGCGCATTTCTGTCCATCACGAGGGGACTATGGTGTATATACTCCCCGGTTATGCTCGAGGAGGTCTATGATCGCCGATTCTGAGGCATGAGAAGAAGAGAGGCGTGAGAGCATGTCCAGGACCACAGAAGAAAATCCTGCGTATGCGCCGTTGCCCGTGGCTATAGAGACTGCTGCTCCGGGCTTTCCACTCACCAACCGATCGATCGGATGATGGCGAAAGTCCGGTGCCAGCCTCGTAAGCCTGTCGTAGGTCAGGGTGATCATGAGTTTCAGATGAGCAGGGAGAATGTCTTTAAGCGTTTCCAATTCTTCCTCGGTCAGAAGGACGTTGTCGTGGAGTCCCCACAAAGCGAGTCGGGGAAATGCAGGGGAAAGCGTTTTGGCGATAAACTGCATATTTTTGATGAAGCGGTCTTTCCTCTCATAGAGCCCCTCATCCTGTTCGGGGAATGTCTGGCCGACGATAATGGTCATCGGGATGTCGTGACCGAGAGTTTCAAAAAACCGGGCAAACTGAGAAAGATATTCGTGCTCAACGCCCAAAAAAGCGATTCCCTCAATCTTTTTGTCGGTGAATGCACGGGTGATCGTGTTTGCGGTCTCTTTCATGAGGCTTGGAATCCTTTCGCCATTCTGGTCGAAATCGCGATTTCTCCGGACAGTCCAGACCATGTGGAGATCAGGGAGTCCGCCTCGTTCTGGCAGGGATCCGAATGCGTCTGAAAATGCGCGGTAGGATTCTTCCACAGATTCAAACGGACCACCCTCTTCTTTGACGTAGGCCCCGGGTGCGACACTCAAAAACACATCGCGGATATTTTCTCCGTTCATTTTTTCCCGAAATCGTTCGAGAAGTATCGAGATCGCGAGGCTTTTATCGCCAGAAGTCGATGAGAGTATTTCCTGGAGCTCGCCCGTGACCAGACGCGAGAGTGCCGTATTTTCGGAGTCGGTTCCCAACACCCTTCGGTCGATATCGTGGAAGTGTTTGCCCCGAAGAGAAAATGTCGGTGATAGAAGCCCTTGGCGTTTGAGCGCATCGACCCACACACACAAATCCCGTCCGGTAAATCCTCCTTCAAAGATTGAAAATGGGTCGGTCTTGGGGGTATCTATGGCCTTATGAAGGAGTAGGATGCGTTCACGATTGACACGATAGTTTTTGCGTATTTCGTTTGCCGAGCGCCCCCCGAACCACATATCGGTATAGGCGAGGTACGGCTCCATCTGTTTTTGGAATTTGATGATAAATTCCGAAGCAACGAATTCATAGAGCGTTTGGGCTTTTACCTCGTACGGTTCCCGAATGTCCACGGGATTGCCAAATTTTACTTCCTGGATCGTCGTGTAGGTATCGCGTCCGTCTTGTCCGTCGGCCACGTCTGTCAGTACCGGACGCCCTTCATGGTCCAGGACAAGTGACCCGTCGCCATTTCTGGCAAACGCTTTTACTTTTCCGTTTTGTACGACGCGGGAGAGGTTTTCCCAATAGAGGCCGGATACCAAAGCGGGGATATTGTCGGGGTGGGCAAACGCAGAGAGAAAATCAGCAGCTTCCAACACTTTTCCCCACTGCTTTATGGTTCCGGTCATGCCCTCTTCCTGTTCTTTGACCGGCCAGGGTGTGTTAAAGTCCGTCGCTCTGATCATCTGCCCGATGAATACCATGTCCTGGTCGGTGAGTCCGATGTGAAGCTTCGTCAGTAGATCTTTCGTTGATGTGATACCGCGATTGACGTGGTCAAAGTACAGCTCGCCCTGGGTTTTGTACGTACCTTCGTCTGCTCTGCGCTTGAGGTAGCCGATCTCGTGAAAGATGCTCGCGACCAGGATGCCCTTTACGTGCGGGAGCTGTGTCTTGATGTCGACGCCCTGCGATTCTAGGTCTTTGAGGAATCCCGGGAGAATTTGCATGGTTTTTGCGACGACCTGTTCAGTATGTTCCCAGTTATGATAGCGCAGCGTATTTGGGAGAATGTCTGTATCAATTCCCGGGATCTGTTCGCCGCGATTTAATAGTTTCACGGCCCGAAACGACGTATGGACGTCACGGGCGAGCTGTTCGAGTTGGTCGGCTGGGAATGAAAATTCACTGACGTGGTCGACAAAGGTATCCCAAAGCGGCAAGGCGGGGTCCGTGTGGGCGGTTTGTTCCAGTTCTACTCGCGTATGCATACTCCTTTTTTCCTGTTATATAATCGGTGCTGACGGGAGGAGGATGGAGACGATAAAGTCGATGACCGGCGAAATGAGGGAGTGGATGGGCGAGGTCCCGGCAATAGGGAGGATGAGGAAGAGTAGGAAGATCATGCCGTAGGGCTCAAGCTCCCCCCACTGTCGGGCGTATTCCTCCGGCAGGAGGCCTCCCACGATTTTAAATCCATCCAAGGGGTGGATGGGGACGAGGTTAAAGACCGCCAAGACGACGTTAAGAATGATGATGGGCTTTAATAATCCGATCAACACGTATACGAATAATCCCATAAATGAAAAGTTGACAAAGGGCAGCCGGACGTGGAAAAGGATCTGGAGGAGCAGAGAGCAGAGGGTCGCAAGGATGAGGTTGGAGAGGGGTCCGGCAATCGAGATGATCGCCCCATCCCGGCGTGGGTGACGCAGGTTAAACGGGTCAAAGACGACGGGTTTGCCCCAGCCGAATCGGGCAATAAGAAGCATAATCGTGCCGATTGGATCAAGGTGTGCCAGGGGATTCAAGGTCAAGCGTCCCATGAGTCGCGGCGTCGGGTCTCCCAAGCGTTCTGCTGCCCAGGCGTGGGCGAATTCATGGATCGTAATGGCGATAGTCAAGGCCAGAAGCCAAAAGAAGAACCCCAACGGATTATTGAATAGATCAGACAACATGTGGTATAGTATACACTCTATGGCCTATCGATGTGAACTCTGTGACAAAAAAAGTTACGCTGGAAAACAGCACACCCACCACACAGGGGTTGCCGGCGGACAGTGGAAAAAGCGTGCCCAGACGACCATACGGAGCTTCAAGCCCAATCTCCACTGGATATCCCTCCCTATGCGTGGCGTTCTGACCAGGGTGCATGCGTGTACCAAGTGTATTAAACGCGTGAAGTTTGATTTGAAGAAACAAGAACCTCTTCCCGTTGTCTCTTCCTAAGATTGGCTCTGGTTATCCCCAGGGATGTTACTCATTCTCGCAGGTGAAGGCTATGCAGCCGTTGGTATCGCGACGGCCAACGATTTTTCCCGTGCAGGAGATTTTTTGAATGTCAACAGACGGACAGGCCAGGCCGGCACGACTGCGCAGGTCTAGCGTCACATTTTTCATGGCAGACAGGATGACGACGAGTAAAATAAGGGCAAGCGTCAAGAAGATGATGAAGTTCCACGACGCCAAGTCGTCTCGCAAAAATGCGATACCCGCTTTTCCACTCGCTCGTTTTGCCATAGTGCCTTTCCCCCTCTCTCTTCCAGAGTAGATCACGGGGAAAGGCGCTGTCAAGAGGGGGAAGAGGGGGAGCGGTAGTTGGCGGCAAATTGAACATAGGAAACCGGCTGTTTGCCTTCTAGTTGGACAGAGTCAATGGTCAAGCGCTGGGTGCCTGGCGTCACGTGACACGCAAGAATTTTCAGGCGTTTCTCTCTTGCTTGCCCTCCGTAACCCTGTCCTGCCGGCAGGCGGACTTGGCGAAGGAGGGTCCATATTCCCGGCCACGGCGAAAGGGCGCGGATGAAGCGTTCGATGACTACTGCCATGGCCGTTTCGTCCATCCAGCGCTCGTTATTATGCATAAAATCCCGGATAATGGCTATGTGGCCATACGGCTGCATGGATTTGGCGGGGGCGCCACCGATTGCGGAGGAGATAAGTTCCCACGGAAGGAATCCATCATCTCTAGTCAGTCTTCTCGCATAGGACCCTTGTAAGGTGCCACCTTTAAAGGTGTGGTGGTTTGAGGGGGAAAGACCTGTTGAAAGATATGTGGGGAGGATCGCCACAAGGAGGTCAGCACCCAGCGTAAACAGTTTCGTACGGAGCGCCCCTGACGTATCTGTATCGGTAATCGCTATCTTTTTCTGCGCAATGATGCGGCCTGTGTCAAATGTCTCCGAGAGGGTGGCGATCGTGACCCCGGTCTCCCGGTCGCCCGCGAGAATTGCCCAGGGTACGGGATCAGCTCCCCGCCAATGGGGCAGAAGCGACGGATGGACATTGAGTCCGCCGAAGCGGGTACTCCCGATCAACCCCAACGGAATTTTTTGACCAAAGCATGCGGTGACGAGAAAATCGGCTTTGAAGGTTTGAAGGGTATTTACCACATCCTCTTCGTTTGCAAAAAGCCATGGCTTGTCCCCGTCACTGTCAAACGTAACGACACTAGTGCCCTCTCCCTTTGCCCATTGTTCTACTGGGGTAGGTGTCACGACACCGCGCCGGCCCACAGGTCGGGCGGGTTGGGTGATGACTGCCTGACACGTGATCGGTGCATTATGACAAAGCGACCGGAGTACAATCACGGAATCAGCCGTTGACCCGAAAAATAGAAAAGAGAGCCTGCGGTCTCCTGTCATATGAAACGCCTATATCAATTATGTCAGAGGAATTTCTTCTAACACTTCCTTGTCGTCTTTGTCCTTGGTCGATTGATACAGTTTTTCTTTTTGCTCAAGGACGCGCTGTGTGTAGAGGATGCCGTTTGTGTGGTCGGTTTCGTGTTGGATAATGGTTGCCAGGAACCCGGTAAAAGACTCCTCGTGGGTTTTGCCCGTTTCGTCTTGGAAACGCAGCTTCACCATACGCGCGCGGTGCACGACCCCCCAGATTTTGGGGATCGACAAACACCCTTCAAATCTATTGTCACGCTCGGGGACGCCATCGGTTTCTTTTTTGGAGCGGCTCACTATCTCGGGATTGACGAACACGCGTATTTCTGATTTGTCCCAGGGTTTGGTGATAAATACGCGCCAGGGCTCGCCGATCTGGACGGCGGCAAGCCCCACCCCTTTGGGATTTCGGGTCGATAGGAGGGTCGTTTTCATCTGCCCCACGAGCTTCGTCAGCCGCCCGTCAAAGGATGTCACGGGTTTGGCCGGAGTTGTCAAGACTTTGTCCGGGACGTGGACAATGGCTTTTTTCATTCATTCATCCTTTCCTGAAAGTCTTTATCCGCCGGGTCTACCTTCGTCAGGTAATCCGCGAGTATGGCGCGTCCGAGCTCGGGCTTTTTGATTTCTTTATAAAATACCCACAGCGCGTAGTAGGCGTCTCGATAGTTTTGCTTCAAGTCAATCGTGTGTTTTAAAAGTTCAATCGAGCGATCATTTTGCCCGTTCCTGCCGGTCAGGATAGCGAGGTTGTAGGGGATTTTGGGATCGGCGGGGGAAAGCTTCTGTGCGTGTTCGAGTGCTTCTATCGCCGCGTCGTTGAAAGCCCCGTCAAAGGCTGAGAACGTGTAATATATTTTGGTTCTGGTTTTCCAGAAGTTGACGTTGTTGGGGGAGATCGTGATTGCGGTATCGCTGGCACGGACACTTTGCTTGATGAAGGCAGCCGCCCCTGTCGCGTCTTTTTGTTCGATTGCCAGGATCGCCAAACCCGCAAGCGCACTCCCTGCCTCATCATAGTAGAGCGGCTCGCCGGGATTTAGGGCTATCGCACGTTCAATGTTGTCTGCTGCCTGCACATAGGAGTCGATGCGGCTTGCCCGATAGCCGCTCGCAAACAGCGTGTCCGCGTACCAGAGGAGGCCGATGCGGGTGGCGATCACAAGTCCCGCAACCATCACGATGAAAGCTGCGATCCGTCTCTTATGGGTAGAGGCGAGAAACGGAAGCGAAACCAATACCGCATGTTGATCAGAGCGTATATTTCCCGCGATTATGATTGCCGGGAACAAAAAAAGAAAAAGCTGGGTAACAACAACGGAGAAACCGAAGAAGTTGGTGACGAGAATCGAGAGCCAAGCGGCAAAGAGGGACAATTCCAAAATCCAAATGTCAAATTTCCAATCAAATCCAAAATCCAAAGAATTTTTTGAGCTTTGAGCTTTGACATTGCTTTGAGCTTTGAGCTTTGACATTTGAACTTTTACAAACCAAAGTACAAAAGATCCGAAAAATAACAAGTAACTCCCCAACCCCAAAACGCCGGTCGTCGTCAGGTAATTGAGGTACTCGTTATGGGCTTTATTGTAGAGGAAATCCCATTCGCTCGTCAGGTTATGTCCCTTGGGTTTAAATTGGTAAAAGGCGAATGCAAATGTTTCCGTGCCGGTACCGATGAGCATGGTTTTGGTCGAGCTTCTCCACGCAGAAATTGCGCCCTGCCACACATAGCGTCGTATTTTTCCCGACTCCGTGCCGCCGGATTCAAGGAGCGGAGCGACGTACCCCGAGGCCGTGGCCTCATTGGTGACGGCTGAGTGGTCAGCAGGTTGGGCGGTTGAGGAAAGGCGGCTTTTCCACGCCCCTAGCGTTGCCCAGCGGTCGACGGCATCGATGTGCGTGCCGTTCAAAAAGACAATAAGGAAGAAGGAAAAATGTAAAAGGAAAAAGGGAACTCCAACGCGTTTTAAGGCAGTGCCTTGATTTTGTTTAGGCAGCCGTGACGATCCAAACAAAACTAGTCCCCAAAATACGAGGTCGGCGACGGCAAAACCTAAAAGCCCCGAGCGGGAACGGGTGAAGAGAAGAACGAGGAAGAAGAGTGCTGCGGTCAATGTCCAAATCACAAATCCCAATGACCAATAAAAAGTTTTTTTTCCTTGTTGGTCATTATGGTTTGGAAATTGAGCTTTGAGCCCGAATCCCGAGGCCAACGGGATGAGGCTACCAGGTATGCTGCCAGCCAGTTGGGCTGGCCTAGTGTTGAAAATACCCGATTCTGCACGTCCTGGACCCAGAGATGCTTGTCAATGCCCAGCCGCTCGGCAACGCCGTAGAGGGCGACAACCGATCCGGTTGCTAAGGCGACCTTGAGGAGTGAAAAGTGAAAAGTGAAAAGTGAAAAGTCTCGCTTATCGCTTATCACTCGGTCAACGTTACTCACAAACGCATAGTACAAGAGTACATAGGAGATGACGGACCACATCCCGCCGTTAAACCGGCTGTAGTACCCAAACCAGGAGACGTGGGGATCAATCGAGAACAGGGAACTGACGAGTTGGGAGCCCAAGTATAGGACGATCGGAATATCTAAGGGGGTCTTGGCTATCCTCACCTCGCCTGCCGAGATCATTTTGACGAGCCACGCCACGGTAACAACGACCGTAATCCCGTAGACGGCCATCATCTTGTTGTACTCAAACAGTTCGTAGTTGACGGGGGTGAGGAGGAGGGGAACGAGGGCAAACAGGAGGTAGTACCCCCCACGGATCACGCGGTCACACCAAAATGAGAGCGTCATGAGGAGAGTATAGCATACGGGTCCTATCTCTTTAATCTTCCCATTCAGGGATGCTGCTTCCTGTAGCGGTTAGCGTCAGATATGCAAAAAGTATACTACTACGTAGTAGCATACTTTTTGCGCTTTTTTCTGTTTTTATAAGGGGCGGAGAGGAGCGTAGACAACGACTTATGGAGATCACTTTTTTCCTCAAGCGTTGCCTCGAGCGATGACAACGTCCGGCGCAGATGCTCTTTTTGCCGTTTATTGGCGAGTTTGATAACTTCCTCAAGAAGTATTTCCGGCCAATAATAGCGGGGATAGCGTCGTTTGATGCTTTGCCACTCCCGAACCATCGGCGCCCACACGGATTCCTCCTGAGGCTCGGTTTCTTTCGGCAGATGACTGATGACATGGCGGAATCCGTCGCCTTTCTCTGTAAGCCATGCGCCGACTTTGGCGACGGTAGAGTGACTGACGTGGAGCTCTTTTTCTATTTCTTCATAGGTACAATTGGTCAGGAGGAGCTTGGCAATCCGCAAACGTTTGGCCAGGTGCGCGACCTCGCGCTGGGTAAAGAGATCCTGGATGAATAGCACCACGTCGTGAGGGCTTTGGATACATTGGAAAGCGATGAGCAGGTCTCCTAAAAGTTCCTCTTTTTCCTGTTTGGAGAGCTTTTCAAGCCGTTTGACCGGTTGTTCGTACTGTCGTCTCATACGTATTTCTCGATTATGTATTCTTTATCATAACATGATAAAAAGTACGTTACTACGTAGTAGCATACTTATTGTATGTTTGACGCGGAGGGAAGAGCGGGAGGAAAGGAGCGGAGCGGCTTTGACTTTGAGGCGAATTTATGCTATAGGATTAGTTCTTCCTGCCGCGCCCTCCATAGCTTTAGCGACGGGGGGTCTCGTCCGCCGAAGCCTTGTGCGAAGGCGGACCCTGCCTCGCCGAAGTCCTGCGCTTGTTGAAGGACGAAGGCGGACCCTGCCTATTTATCGTCTATGCCGTGCCCGGCATATCAGTTTCAATACCGAACCCCTCTTGACTGAGGGATTTTGGGATGTTGTCATCCGGAATCCGGTGGTGTACGAATACACCAGCGAATTCTGATGGGAACATCAGAAAACGTACGTAACCCTGATGCGGCGCAAAAGCGCGCTAGATTCGGGAGTACGTTTGCTCTTTAACCCCGCCACCAAACTCACCTCGCGTCGGAGGCTTACAGCCTCACGCCCGCGAGGAGCGTTGGTGCAAGGGTTGGCAGAGCTAACGCTCTTTAACAAGTGAATGAAGGAACAAATTTATTAAATGGATTACAGCGCAAAAGCTGGTTGTGGGAGTGGTTGGTGACGCTGGTCGAGTAAACACGTCGTTTTGAGAAGTTCCTTCAGAGTCTTTACGAGCTCGTTTGCACGAGATGAATAAATGCATTCTTTTCTTCCGTAAATGAACCACGCGAGAGTGTGGACGGGCGCTTATCTGGTGGGATAGATTCATTTTCGTCCAGTCGTGAATGGACAACCGTCTCCAGAGCATCTTGTGCCATAAATCGTGCTTCCTGTCGCGACTGGCCGAATGTGACGATTTCTGGAAGGGCTGGGACGGTGACCGTATAGACATCTGGTTCACCTTTTTCTGGTGTAAAAACAGCAGTAAACGCATAGAGTTTCATATACGTTAGTATAGCACATTGATCCGTACATTTTCTGGACTTTGAAGGAACTTCTCAAACGACAAGAGGGCGCAGGAGGGGGGTTGGGCGGTTTCCTCCGGGACATGTGTTGCGGGTAGGAAGGAGGGGATAGGGAGTATATCCCTGTCTCTTGCTTCCTATTCGTAAACACAAAAAATCTATAAGGAGGAAAAAGGAAATGGCCAAGAAAAAAGGCAAAAAAGAAGACAACAAAATTCGTCCAAGGCCGCGGTAGCGGCCAAAATAAAATCGTATCGACCCGCTGAACGATCGCGGGATCCAAGTTGCCCTGGAGGGCAAAGGAGAGAGTTAGATGCGCACAATGCGCTCACTTCTCGTCACAGCCCTCATAGGGCTGTTTTTATCAAGTTTTATAGCTGTATCGCCTGCGCGTGCACAGGCTTCAGAATCTTGCACGTTTGCAAATCCCGTCCGCGACGGCCGGCGCCTTGAGGATTCCATTATCTCGGGGATGCATGCTGTCGGCGACGGCGCCCTCCCGGGCTTAGATGGGGTTGGAAGTATTTACTCCATGTTTCCGGGCGTCCTCTATGCGGGTACGGAGCCCAATCCTTCGGGGTTGGTAACGACGTACGTCCGCATCGAGGGCGTGGGCAGCTGCGAAGGTTGGGTGATGGATGTATTCCATCTCGCCTTCGCCCAAGGACTGGAAAGCAAGGTCGGCACCATCGTCGACGAAAGCACCCTCTTGGGTGTCGAGTCGATGAATGGGGTCGAAAAACGATTCCGCGCTCACTGGCATCTGAGCGTCGGCCAACGAGTATCTCAGCCACAAGGCTTTGATTCTCAAATGGTTACCGACGCAATCGGGCCAGTTTACTGGGTCAATCCGCTTGACCTAGTGGGGGAGACGACGGTTGCAGAAGTTTCGCAACGCGTTGTTTCAAGGAGCTCGAACTGGAGCGGAATAATTCTCATCGTCGGCGCAGCGGTTTTGTTACTCGCTAGCGGTGTATTCGTCGTAAAAAATCCCCGCAGTGCGCTGCGAGGGATGCGTGCGGCCGGCCGGGCTGCTGGGTGGGTGTTTGACAAAACCACCCGTGGATTGTATTGGCTGCACGTCGTGGCGATAGAAATTCCGTTCGGAAACGGCAAGTTT
>MFJZ01000047.1 GCA_001781025.1 Candidatus Gottesmanbacteria bacterium RIFCSPLOWO2_01_FULL_49_10 | reverse complement strand
GGGCCTATATCGCCCCAGGCAACGGGTAGTTCTACACCACCCTCCGGAAGTACCTCTTTCTCGACCAAAGAAAGATCAAGTAATTTTCCTCCTGTTTTCTGCCACGCATCCATACCGCCCTCCAGATGCCGGACGTTGGTGTAACCAAGTTTGCGAAAGGTAGGCAAGGCCTCGCCGCTCATCCGACCGCTTTTGCAGTAGAGGATGATGGCCGCATTTTTGTCTTTGGGTAAGGTGGTACTTTGAGCTACCACCTGGTCATAGGCGATAAACGTGTCTGTTTTTTCTATTTCTCCTTCATACGGCGTGTGGACGTTAATGAAGGCGAAGGTCTTTTTTTCCAATAACTTTTTGAGTTCCTTCGCAGACACGGTATCTTTTGACCGCTGGAATAGGCTCAAAGGACTCGTGACCAGTTGTTGCAATATCCCCTCGTTTTTCCCCAACACGAAGCCGACGACGATAAATACGACCAAGATAACAAAGAGAACGACCTGGTTTTTATTGAGAAGTTTTTTTATGAATGATTTGGTGTCATGTTTCATGAGCTCCTCCTTCTTTTTACTATGTACCCAATAATTGTTATCAACAAGAGCGCAAATAATACTTCACTGCCCGGAATTGAGCGGAGCACACGGACGATATTCATAAGTCCGACACCCATGGTCTGCTCGATGGGTTGTTCTGTTCCCATGGTGATTCGGCCGGTTAGCGCAAGGATGCTGAATATGATGCCGACCACGATAAACAGAATGCCCGCAAACACATCGGTAAGAAGTACCTGTTTTGTACCGATACCGATAGTCTTTTTGCGAAAAAGTGGGATACGGCTCCAGTTGATTTTTTCCAAAAGCAATGCGAGGACGACGAGCGGCACGACCATGCCGAACACGTAGGATAAACCGGCAAGCCCTGCCCAGAAAAATGTCGGGCTTAAGAAACTTAATGTGAGTATCCCGGCAAGTACCGGCGTGCAACAAGAAGACGTGATACCGGCAAAAACACCAAGAAGGTACACGGACCACGGATCATGGTGGCGATTTAGATCAATCGTCAGATGGATCATGGGGATGGTAATTTTTTTTCCGGTGAGTTCCATAACGCCAAGCAAGATCATGAACAACCCGCCAACGACATACGTCTGTGTATGAAATTGCTGAAACACCTGGCCGATTGCGCGGATTCCTAATGCTGTAGGGACCAGGATCGTTGCGATGCCCAGGCCAAAGACGACCGTCATCCAGACCACGCGGTCTTTTTCCTTAAAAATATTGGCGAGGTAGCTTGGGAGGAGATACGTGATGCAGCAGGGAGCAAAGAGGGCTACCATACCTCCGAAGAAGGCGGTTATTAAAGAGATACTGTTTAAAATATTCATAGAGAGCTTTCAGTTGCTAGTCATTAGCGTCCAGACGGAAAATTTTTTGTCTGAAGACTGATAGCTGATAGCTTACAACACATTTGCCTTTACACTCACCTCCACCTCGGGATTCTTCGGGTCGTTGGTTGAAAACCGTGTCTGCCGAGTGACCACCCCCGTGACCGGCATGACTTTGGGCCGGTAGGTTACCTTGAGGGTAGCCGTTTGTTTAGCTGGCACTTCGCCGATCCAGTTTTTAAGTCTGGCGATCATGTGCATCGGCATATTAAACTCACCGGTTTCTTGTCCATTGATCACGACACTTGCAAACGTGCAATCGCACGAGGTGGATATATTCCATATCCGCAGCACCGCATCGCTCGTATTGGTTATCGTAAACGTCGCAGTTTTTTCTTCATCACTTTTCATGTCCCCAAAATCTTCAAGAGTTTTATCGATCGTCATCGCCGCTGTCCCCAACGCTTCGCGCTTGGGGCTATTATCTTTACTCAAAAGAAATACCGCGCCCACGATGATGGCGACACTTGCAACGATCGCACCGATAATGATTTTTGTATCTGCTTTCATAGATTTCCTTCAGAAAACCTCAAAGTTCAAATGTCAAAACTCAAATCTACAACTCAAAACGTAAAAGTTTGAAGATTTACGCTTTGGTTTTGAACTTTGAGTTTTGCGTTTTGAGTTAACTAGATTTTCACTCCTTTCAATCGTAATGAATTTCCTACAACCGAAATTGAGCTTGCGGCCATGGCAAATGCGGCCAACGCCGGGCTGAGAAGCCAGCCTGTGAGAGGAAAGAGGATACCCATAGCTACGGGAATGAGGATGATGTTATATCCAAATGCCCAGAAGAGGTTTTGTTTGATGATGGCAAGGGTAGCTCGTGATAGATTCAAGGCCGTTACCACACTTCTCAAGTCTTTATTGAGGAGGGTAATGCCCGCCGATTCAATCGCCACGTCCGTGCCTGTTCCCATGGCAATCCCGACATCCGCCGCGCTCAGCGCGGGCGCGTCATTGATCCCATCGCCTGCGAACGCAACAACGTGAGTTTTCAGCTTTTTGTCTTCAGTATTCAGATTAGCTGATAGCTTTTTTAACTCTCGTATCTTTTCCGCTTTTTCCTGCGGCAGCACCCCGGCAAGTACGTTTTCAATACCCGCCTGTCTGGCAATAGCACGGGCGGTCACCTCGTTGTCTCCGGTAATCATCCAGACAGCTACCCCCATCCGTTTGAGACCGTCAACCATTTCTTTGCTTTCTGTTTTTATTGTGTCGGCGATTGCGATAAGGCCGACATTTTTTCGTTGAACAGAAACATACGCAAGCGTCTTACCTTGGTTCATCCACTCCTTAGCTTTCTTATCAAGCTCCGCCGAGCCGGTCACTCCCTCTTTCTCCATGAGTTTTTTGTTTCCGATGAGCACGGGAAGATTATTTACCGTTCCTTTAACCCCAAAACCTTCAATAGCAGAAAAGTTTTTCACGGGTAGGTTACCTAAGTTCCCTAGGTGACCCACGACTGCTTTTGATAACGGATGCTCCGAGTTTTTTTCTAAAGCGGCAATTGCCGCTTTCACTTCATCT
The DNA here is from genome assembly GCA_001781025.1 of Candidatus Gottesmanbacteria bacterium RIFCSPLOWO2_01_FULL_49_10. Classification (GTDB taxonomy): domain Bacteria; phylum Patescibacteriota; class Microgenomatia; order UBA10105; family UBA927; genus MFJZ01. The sequence continues at coordinate 18,275 of MFJZ01000047.1, read as the reverse complement.
ACCTTTTCCAGATTATCCATGAACGCCATATCTGTGACTTTTGGCTCTCCTCGGGTGAGCGTACCGGTTTTATCAAAGATGGCAACGTTCGTTTTATGCGCAATTTCAAGAGCCTGGGCGTCTTTCACCAAGATCCCATGCTCCGCGCCTTTACCGGTGCCAACCATGATGGCCGTAGGGGTAGCAAGCCCTAAGGCACACGGGCAGGCGATGATGAGGACGGCAATCATGTTGGTGAATGCAGCAGAGAATGATCCAAAGTCGTACCAGATTACGAATGTGGTGACCGCAAGCATGAGGACAATCGGTACGAAGTATGAGGAGATCACGTCCGCAAGGCGTGCAATCGGTGCGCGCGAACTTTGCGCCTGGGCGACCATAGTGACTATTTGGGCAAGCATCGTATCGCTCCCCACTTTGGTCGCGAGGAAAAGGAATGTGCCGGTTTTATTGATCGTGGATCCGATAACCGGATCACCAACGTTTTTATCAACCGGCATCGATTCGCCCGTTACCATGGATTCATCAATACTTGAGGACCCATCGGTGATTTTTCCGTCGACCGGCACTTTTTCCCCTGGCCGGACACGAATGATGTCGCCTGCTTTGACCTCTTTAATGGGAACGTCAATTTCTTTTCCATCTCGGATGATCCGGGCGGTTTTTGCCTGGAGATGCAGGAGTTTTTTAATCGCGTCGCTCGTATGTGCCTTGGCTTTGGCCTCCAGATAGCGGCCTAGGAGGATGAGTGCGATGATGACGGCCGCGGTATCAAAGTACATTGTGGCGTCCATCCCAAATTTCCCTAATATCCCTAATATCCCTAATACTGAATACCCGAATGCGGCGCTTGTGCCGATGGCGATAAGCGTATCCATGCTGGCTGCGCGGTTTTTCAAGCCCGACCACGTCGCCTGGTAAAATCCCCACCCGGCCCAAAATTGAACAGGCGTGGCAAGAAGAAGTAAGAAGTATGAATTATGAATGATGGGAAAGAACGAAGTGAAAGAGCTAAACCATTCGGGAAAGCTTCCAAGAACGACGACGACACTGAGAGTGCTTGAGACCACCACCTTTATTTTTAAATCATTAAGCTCTTTCCTTTTGGCATCTTCTTTTATCTCATCCGGTGTTCTCTGTGATTCTTGTTCCGTGATTGCTTTATACCCTATGTCTTCTACTGCTTTGCCGATAGTTTTTATATCACTGATTTTTTCATTAAAGTCCACCGTGGCCTGCTCACTGGCGTAATTAACCGAAGCGTCCATGACTCCGGAAGTTTTTTTGAGTTTTTTCTCGATGAGCCTCGCACAGCTTGCGCAATGCATACCGATGATGGGAAAAGAGGTTTTCATATTACGTCTATTTTTCCATGAAACATGGACATACCACAATGAAAACCAGAAGTTTTATGGGGAGGGGAGAGGGTGATGGTAGTTTTGTTATTGAGCAGTAAGTACTCTTTGATTTTATAGTCTGGAAACACAATTTCCTCCAGGCAACTATTTGCATCAATTCTCATGAAGGTTAGCGTTGCCGGTTTGTCTTTCGGAATTTTGATATTGTTGGGTTTATACCCGCCATCGACGATAATTGTCCACGTATCAGATACCTTAATAACTTCCTCCTTTTTTCCAAAGAAAAACCAATAAATTCCAGCTATTATCGCTAAGCCGCTGATCGTGACGATTGCTTTATCCATTTTTTTTCTCCATGACTCTCATGACTTCATCGATGACCTCTGTCGCGTTTCCCTGGCGAATGGAGTCGGCGACACAGGTTTGCATGTGATTTTTGAGTATTATTTGATCGGTCTCACGCAGTGCTGCTTGTACTGCAATAGATTGGTGGACCACGTCGATACAGTAGTCGCCGCGTTCCAGCATCTCAATCACTTTGTCCATATGTCCACGCGCGATTTTTAATCGATGCAGAATGTGATGCTGAACTGATTGATCTCTCGGAATTCCTTTTGGCACGCTCCCCTCCCCGGGTTTTTATCCCTCTATGGGGGATATAATATCGTACGTTTGTATCTTTGTCAATAGACCTCACCCAATTGTTTCTGGGGTAAAAGCGTACTACAATAGACACCGCGACGATCTATGAACGAATTATTTTTAGCATTTTTGACAGGACTTACCACTGGCGGATTATCATGCTTGGCTGTGCAAGGCGGTCTCCTTGCGTCGTCCGTATCTTCTTCTTTTCATGAGGATAGCGGTGTGGGGCAACCAATAAGCCTACGGAGCCATTGGAAACACATTGCTCTGTTTCTTTTCACAAAGCTATTTGCCTATACCGTGTTGGGTTTCCTCCTTGGATTCATTGGGTCGACGCTCGTACTTTCTCCAAAGGTTTTAGGGGTGATGCAGATTGCAGCGGGTGTCGTTATGATCGCAACTGCCTTACGGATTGCAAATGTGCATCCGATTTTTCGATATCTGGTCATTGAACCACCGAGATGGGCGTATCGCGCCATGCGTCGGGTAAGCCGCGATGGGTCGGGGTTTGCGCCGGCGCTCCTGGGTTTTCTGACCGTATTTATGCCGTGCGGCATAACGCAAGCAACTATGGCCGTCGCGGTTGCCAGCGGGAATCCCTGGACAGGGGCTGCCATCATGTTTGCGTTTATCCTGGGCACGAGTCCGATATTTTTTCTCCTCGGCGCGACGATCCTTTCACTTCTGAAACGGAGAGTATTTGCCTACGCTGCCTCCGCTATAGTGGTACTATTTGCCGTTCTTTCCATAAACGGCGGACTGGGTCTTTATGGGTCATTTTATACAATACAAAATGTCTGGAGGGCTGCGACTATGAATATTGATGAGCTAGCGCTCAATCGAGGCGTTGTTGCGGGCGTGACCACCAATGGTGTGCAGCGAGCAACCATCAGTGTCGCAAGCAATGGTTATACGTCAGACATCACGACGATCAAGGCTAATCTTCCGGTGAAGCTTCGGCTCGTTTCAGAAAACGTGCGTGGATGCGCTCGGGCGTTTACGATCCCGGATCTCGGGATATCAAAAGTACTGCCAACGAGCGGCACGGAAGAGATCGAATTTACTCCGACAAAGACCGGCCGCCTGGCCTACGCGTGTTCTATGGGGATGTATACAGGAGCGTTTACCGTAGTGCCATGAATTGATAGAGAAGAGAAATTGGTTGTAGGAGAATAGAAATTGGAAATAGGAAGCGCGTTATCCATTTCCCGCTTTCTATTTTCGATTACGATTTTCCTAATCTCGATCAACGACTTTCTCATTTTTTTATGGTGAAAAAAACGTATAAGCTAAAAGGCATGCATTGTCCAAGTTGCGCGCTCGTCATCGAAAGCGACCTTGAGGATGCCGGTATTAAGGCGTCCTGCAATTATGCACGGGAAGTCTTGGAGGTTGAATTTGATGAGCCGAGTATAGTCAATGAAAAAATCGAAGAAAAAATTAAAAAAGTCGTACAAATCTCCGGATATGATTTTGCATAATTCATATGGGAGATATTCGTACCGTTGATCAGTACGGCATCGTCTACGCACTCCTTCCGTATAAACGCAATCAGGATATTATTCAGGTTCAACTTCTTGATGGTGGTCATTATGTTGCTTGCGTTGTTGACGGATGGAATCATCCGAAAGAATTACTCGGTGATGATCCTGGGCGGCAGGTTGCCACAATCGTGGCTCAAGAGTTTCCTGATACGTATGTGGCTGCAACTGGGAGAGACGAAAAAGAACGAGCAGACAAAGCGGTGTCGTCTTTGAATGCGTCTGTCGAAAAGCGATATCCGCGATACGCGAGTTGTGTCGCTTCTTTTCTTATCCATGATAGCAAAAAAGACGATGTGATCGTTTCGGTGGGCGACGTGGAGACGTACCTGTGGAATGGAAGTAAGTGGTACAAACCGAAGGAAATTAGTAGTCACTGGATCGATCCCACTAAATATCCGAGCAACGTCTCCAGATTTTTTGGGTGTTTTGAACGATATATTTATCCTGAGTTTAGCTGTGAACCCGATGTGATGACGATTCCATCCGATCAGCCAGTTCTTATCGCCACCGACGGCATCAAAGACGTGCTTACGATTCGCGATATCAATGCGTTGCCCATCAATCCAATGAAACAATCTACGGAAGCAATTATCGGAACGATCCTCCAGGAAGTTTCCCGCCGTGGTACCCAGCGCGACGACATTTCCCTCCTCGTCCGGCCATGACGGTCCGCGTTGATACTTCGGTATAACTTGGATATACTCCAGTTTGTTGATACTGATGCACGTATGGCAATAACTTGTGGGGATTTTTTCCCTTCCCGTCTATGGCACTGCGACCGACCAGCTGTAGGCTCCATTGAAGTATAGTGGAAGGACGATCGGCCGGGACAAGGGAGTGGAAGAATTGACTTCCCCTACTGTCTTTTTCATAAAGCAGATGCTGAGAGAATGGCATATAATCTTCAGGAAGATTTGAGGAGTCACCCGGATTTATTCAACATTCGCATTGAGGAGCCTATTCTCGGCGAGGCTCGTGAGGTGGGGCCTCCTTTATTATCCAACCCTCGACACTCCATAGAGTCATAGTCTAAAAAATTGATTATCGGGGAAATGTTTATTAATCCCCTGCGGGCTCTAGACTTTCTCCTTCCTTCTTTATATAATGATCGAGTAAGAAGCAAGGATACTGCTTCCAGCGGAGGCAGTTTTTTTATCGGCAAGTCTGGAAAATCCTTCAGGATAGGAATTTCCTGTATAATTAATCACGATAAGTACATACCGTAGCGTACGGTAACCCTCCGTACCTTTATTGGAAGGAGGGTGTTCAGCATTATATGGCAGCGCCACAAGTACAAAAAACATTAAATCGGGATGTCCCGCAGGATAAGGTGCGAAATATCGGCATCATTGCCCATATTGATGCGGGCAAGACGACGACCACGGAGCGCATCCTCTACTACACCGGCAGAAGTTACAAAATCGGTGATATCGACGAAGGGACGACCGTCATGGACTGGATGGATCAGGAGCGCGAGCGGGGTATCACCATCGTGTCAGCGGCAACCACCACCTTCTGGAACGGCTACCGCTTTAACATTATCGACACCCCCGGCCACGTAGATTTTACGGCAGAAGTTGAACGCAGCCTCCGGGTTCTGGACGGTGGTATCACCGTCCTTGATGCCGAGGAAGGCGTCCAGAGTCAGTCCGAGACTGTCTGGCATCAGGCGGACAAGTACAATGTGCCGCGGCTTTGCTTTATCAATAAAATGGATAAAATCGGGGCTGACTTCCGGGCCACCATTGCATCGATTGAGGAGCGTCTGGGTGCCCGCACCGCTGTCATGGTTGTGCCCATCGGTCGCGAGCATGAATTTCGTGGTATTGTCGATCTTCTTACGAGGAAAGCGTATGTGTGGGGTAGTGACGATCTGGGCGCGACATTTGACGAGATCGCCATACCGGCAGACTTGACCCACGAGGTAGAAATAAGTCGTCACGCGCTGGTTGAGCGAATTTCCGAGACGGATGATGCGCTCATCGAAAAGTTCTTAAGCGGCACAGAACCCACAGTCGAAGAGCTGAAAGCCGCACTTCGTCGGGCTGTTATTGCCTACAAACTCGTCCCTATTTACGCGGGATCAAGCCTTCGCAATAAAGGCGTTCAACCCCTTCTTGATGCGGTCGTTGACTATCTGCCCTCTCCATTGGATTTGCTTCCTGTTGAAGGGATACACCCCAAAACCGGAGAGAAAGAGACGCGAAAACGCGTGAGCTCGGAAGCGTTTGCCGGTTTGGCATTTAAGATCCAGATCGATCCGCACGTGGGCAAGCTCACCTATGTCCGTATCTACTCCGGTACGCTCGCTTCAGGCTCCTATATACATAACTCATCGAAAGGTGCCAAAGAGCGCGTGGGCAGGCTTCTCCTTATGCACGCCAATCAGCGCGAGGAAATCAAGGAAGCCTACGCTGGGGAAATTGTCGCGGTCGTGGGCTTCAAAGATACGATCACCGGAGACACGGTGTGTTCTTCTGACAAGCCAATCATCCTTGAGAAAATTTCCTTTCCCGACCCGGTTATTTCCTTGGCCATTGAGCCCAAGACGAAAAACGATCAGGAAAAGATGGGATTTGCCCTCCAGCGGCTTGCCGAGGAAGACCCGACCTTTAAGATAAAAAGCAATCTTGAAACCAATCAGACCATCATTTGGGGCATGGGAGAGCTTCACCTTGAGATTTTAGTTGACCGCATGAAGCGGGAGTTTAAGGTAGAAGCCAACGTCGGTGCGCCACAGGTCGCCTACAAAGAAACGATCAAAATAGAGGCGGAGGGCGAAGGGAAATACATCCGCCAGTCCGGCGGCCGCGGACAGTACGGTCATTGTTTTCTGCGTATTGAGCCCAAGGGTCGGGGAGAAGGGAATGAGTTTATCGACGAGATCAAAGGAGGGGCAATCCCCAAAGAATTTATTGCGCCGATTGAAAAGGGTGTCAAAGAAGCAATGGAAAATGGCGTTTTGGCGGGCTATCCGTTGGTTGACATACGTGTGACACTTTATGATGGAACGTATCATGACGTAGACAGCAGTGAAATTGCATTTAAGATTGCGGGAAGTATGGCGATCCAACATGCAGTAAAGCTTGCCCAACCGACGCTCTTGGAGCCTATCATGAAGGTGGAGATCACGACTCCCGATGAGTTTATGGGTGACGTGATCGGGGATCTCGGCGCCAAACGGGCTGAGATTGCCGGGTCCACCAAGCGTGGTGCGGTGACCGTCATTCTCGCACTCGTGCCTTTGGCTGAACTTGCCGGGTATGCGACGACCTTGCGCAGTATGAGTAAAGGAAGAGCTACCTATTATATGGAGCCCAGCCACTATCAAGAAGTACCACGAAATATCCAAGAAAAGATCATTGCGAAACGCGTGTAGACCTGGTACAATGCTTGAAGCAACTGAATAGTTGTATATATTGTATTGATTAAAGTTGCCCGCCGCAACTTACCGTTCGCCTTAGTAGATTTCTACTGCGGCTCACGGAGCGTTTGCTTGGCGGGTCTAAGAAACGCTCTTGCTAATATCCTCGTTTCACTCGGATTTAGCAAGCGTTTCTAAGAGAGGATATATGGCAGACCAAGTGAAGTTTAATCGCAATAAGCCCCACCTTAACATCGGCACCATCGGTCACGTCGATCATGGCAAGACGACGCTTACATCAGCTATTACTCATGTATTGGCAAAGAAAGGCCTTGCTAAAGCGCTTAAATATGAAGAAATCGATAACGCCCCGGAGGAAAAAGCCCGAGGTGTTACGATTAATATCCACCACTCCGAGTACGAAACCGTCAAGCGCCACTACGCACATATAGACGCGCCCGGACACGCGGATTACATCAAAAATATGATCACCGGAGCCGCCCAGATGGATGGGGCGATTCTCGTAGTGTCCGCACCCGACGGCCCCATGCCGCAGACCCGGGAGCACATTTTGCTTGCCAAGCAAGTGGCAGTACCGGCAATTATCGTTTTTATGAATAAATGTGACATGGTTCAGGACAAAGAGCTTCTCGACCTCGTCGAGATGGAAGTCCGAGAACTCCTTACGAAATATGGATTTCCCGGAGACAAGATTCCGGTCATCCGCGGCAGCGCGCTCAAAGCGCTCCAGGGAGACGCGGAAGGAGAAAAATCCATTGAGGAGCTCATGAAAACGGTCGACGAGTACGTGCCCGATCCAGTACGAGATCTGGACAAGCCGTTCCTTATGCCTATCGAGGACGTCTTCTCAATTAAAGGTCGAGGGACCGTGGTTACCGGTCGCGTCGAGCGAGGAAAAGTTAAAGTGAACGAAACCGTAGAGATCGTCGGCATCAAAGCGACGCAATCGACAGTCGTTACCGGGGTAGAGATGTTCCGCAAGCTCCTGGATGAGGGGATGGCGGGAGACAATATCGGGGTACTTCTGCGCGGTATCGAGAAGGATCAGGTGGAACGCGGACAAGTGCTTACCGCGCCGGGTAAGGTCAAGCCGCACACCGAGTTTGAAGCGGAAATTTATATTCTTGCCAAAGAAGAGGGTGGGCGGCATACGCCGTTTTTCACCGGCTACCGGCCGCAGTTTTATATTCGGACGGCCGATGTGACGGGCGAGGTGACGCTTCCGGCAGGGGTGGAGATGGTCATGCCGGGGGATAGCACGAAGATGACGGCCAAACTTATCGTTCCGGTAGCTCTTGAAGAGGGCTTGCGGTTTGCTATCCGTGAAGGCGGGCATACTGTGGGAGCTGGAGTGATCACAAAGATTATAGCGTAAGCAAAAGAGTCAAAAGTAAGACAAGCCAAGACAAGTAGAAATGAAAATGAGTCTAAAAAATGGCAATAAGACGCTATCGAGACCTTCTCGTGTGGCAAAAAGCTCACAAGGCGGCACTCAAGGTGTTTGCGTTGTTTAAGAAAGCAAGAAAAACTTCCGCGACGTATGAGATATGGAAGCAAACCATTCGCGCGGCGTTTTCTATACCGGCTAATATTGCAGAAGGTTATCATAGTCATAGAGGTAAAACATTCGTCTCAAAATTAGAAATAGCCAGAGGAGAAACAGGCGAGATCGATTATTGGGTGCTTGTGCTTTTTGAGATAGGGGAGATTGATAAAGAGACGTATCAGACGCTTGCCCAAGATTATACTGAAATACTTGTAATGCTTAACTCGTTGATCCAAAAGAGCGTTTGATGTTTCTTGTTTTGCTCGTTTTGCTTTTGACTTGTTTTGCTCTTTTATGCCAAAGGGAAGAATTCGCGTACGTTTAAAAGCGTATGACAGTAGGATCATTGATGACTGCTGTCAAAAGATTCTGGACACCGCCGTACGGACGGGTGCTCAGGTTGTGGGACCCGTACCACTTCCGACGGACAGACAGCACTATAACGTCGCTCGCGGTCCGTTTATCGACAGGAATAGTCGTGAAGACTTCATGATAAAAACACACAAACGTATTGTCGATATTTTGGAACCGACAGATAAAACGATCGATCAGCTCATGCATTTGGATTTGCCGGCGGGAGTGGATGTGGAAATTAAAATGTAAAAATCTCAAATCATAAATCTCAATGCCCAAATTGGTCATTGTGATTTGAAGTTTGGGATTTGAATAAAGGGAGATACTCTGGTATACTCTATTGCACAGATATGACGGTTTGGCCCATCATATCAGTATAGATACAACCAAAAGTCTCGGATGAGAGTTTATACGACCTCAACCGAGGTCGTTTTTTTGATGGCTGCTTAATGATCCCGCTCAGCGGGAGAATTTAGCAGCCGATCAATCCGCCAGGAGCGCTCCTCGAGCCGTGTACTGCCTGTCCGCCTCTGGCGGACATAGTACCTGAAGGCGAGAGGAAAGCGACGGCGGATTATCAATACTATGATCCCTAGTTTACTCGGTATCAAAAAAGGACAGTCTCAGGCCTTCACTGCAGATGGGAAGCGTATTCCCGTCACGGTTGTCGAAGCTGGTCCGTGTTGGGTGACCAAGGTAGAAGATATGCCGATGTATAAAAGTATTCAACTTGGATTCGGTAACACGCGACACATTTCTAAAGCAGAAGAAGGACACATAAAAAAAGCGGGGCTCACAACAAAGCTCCGTTTTTTACGCTCGTTTCACGTAAGCCCCGTAGGTGACCTAGGTGACGTAAAGCCGGGAACCGAGATAAAGGTCGGTGACGTGTTTGCCATCGGAGATGCCATCCGTGTCACCGGCACGTCCAAAGGCAAAGGATTTGCCGGAGTCGTCAAACGACATGGTTTTGCCGGCGGCCCACGGACTCACGGCCAATCAGACCGTGAACGCGCTCCGGGATCAATCGGGCAGACCACGACACCGGGTCGCGTTTACCGAGGCAAACGTATGGCAGGCCGGATGGGGGGAGAGCGCGTGACCCAGCGAGGGTTAAAAGTTGTAGCCATTAATCCGGATACCAACACGATGACGATTAAAGGATTAGTTCCCGGAGCCCCAAGCGGGCTCCTTATCATTCAAAAGGAAGGCAAAGCAGAGGCTAAAGTCCTTTAGATTATAGAGTCATGGAAAGACTACTATTCCTATGCCAAAAGCCCGATTAACAAAGTCAGTAACAACAAAGACCCCAAAGAAGCCAGTCGCAAAGTCAAAGCCGGCGCCGACTCGCGCGGTGACAAAGCTCCGTACGCTTCCGGTGAAAAAACAGGTTTTAGCCGCCAAAGACGCGCCTCCTGAGGGCGCTGGAGTTCCCGTGTCGGTCGTTGACGTTCATGGAGCCACATCGGGAAAGGTATCGCTACCGAGAGAGCTTTTTGCGGCAACGATAAACCAACAGCTTATGGCTCAGGCGGTTCGGGTCTATTTGGCTAATCAACGCGAAAGGGGAGCGGCGACGAAAACGCGTGGTGAAGTGGAAGGATCTACGAGGAAAATATATCGGCAGAAAGGGACTGGTCGTGCGCGTCACGGGGCCATCCGTGCACCGATTTTCGTGGGAGGCGGCATAGTGTTTGGTCCAAGGCCACACGACTTTCATTTAGATTTTCCTAAAAAGATGAAGCGTCGTGCATTAGGATCTGCATTGACGAGTAAACTTGGCAGCGGAGACGTGATCGTCGTTAGTGGATTATCAGCCCTCGAGCCAAAAACGAAATATATGGCAAAAACGCTTTCGGCAATCGGAGCTGTAAAAAAGACACTTTTGGTTACCCCAGGTAGCGTCCCAGGCGTGGTACGCGCGGCCAGAAATATTCAAATACTAGACATTGTACCGGCGCAGGAGTTGCATACATATAGCGTCCTGACAAACCAGAAACTTGTCTTTATGAAAGAAGCATTGCCGGTGTTGAGACGAACATTTGCTACAAAACAGTGATCAAAAGACCTATGAAACAAATAGTAATGCGCCCAATCATAACGGAGAAGAGCTTGGCTGTTGCCAACAGAGGTTGGTACACATTTTCCGTTGCTGCCTCACGCAACAAATCAGAAATCGCAAAAGCGATTTGCACATTGTATAACGTCACGGTCACCGGCGTCCGGTCATTCATAATTGCCGGAAAGGGACGACGTGTGGGGAAGAAAATGAAACAGACACAACGAGAAGATTGGAAAAAAGCATTGGTCCATGTAGCTGCCGGACAAAAGATAGATGCATTTGAAGTTACCGGGGAGAGAGAAAAAAAACCGTAGACACGTATGAACATACAAAAGATAAAACATTTGAAAGAAATTCTTCCCAAAAATTCCGGTAGGGACGTCCAGGGACATGTATCGGTGCGTCATCAGGGAGGCCGGCAAAAGCGTTTTTATCGTATCGTTGACTGGCGACGCGATAAAGACGGTGTGCCCGCACGGGTGGTTTCCATTGAATATGATCCCAATCGCCCGGCTCGTATTGCGCTTCTTCAATATACAGATGGTGAAAAGCGCTATATTTTGGCACCGGAAAAACTTCTCGTGAATGATCAATTATTGTCGGGAGCTACTGCGGAAGTGAAAATAGGGAATGCTCTGAAGTTACGCAATATGCCGGTTGGGACGTTTGTCCATAACGTCGAAATTCGTCCAGGGAAGGGCGCACAGCTTATTCGTAGTGCCGGTGGGACAGCAATGGTACTGGCAAAAGAAGGAGACAACGTACAGCTCAAGCTTCCTTCCGGGGAAATACGAATATTCAAAGCTGATTGCCAAGCGACCGTTGGCCAGGTTGGTAATAGTGATTGGAAAAACCAGGTTATCGGGACGGCAGGACGCAATAGGCGGCGCGGTATACGACCAGGCGTTCGCGGTGTTGCACAAAACCCTCGCTCACACCCCCATGGCGGTGGCGAAGGGCGAAGCGGCATCGGCCTCCCCTCTCCTAAGAGCCCGTGGGGCAAGCGGACACTCGGAAAGAGAACGCGCAAACGCAGAAAATATAGCGACAAGCTCATTTTACAGAGGAGAAAATAATTATGGCTCGTTCTAGCAAAAAAGGTCCATACATTGACCCAAGACTCATCATAAAGGTAAATAAGCAAAAAGCTGGTGGCGACCGATTACCTATCAAAACATGGGCACGAGCGTCTCAGATCCCGCCGGAATTCGTCGGATCCCGTATAGCTGTTCACAACGGCAGAACATTTCTCGAGGTTTTTATTACCGAGGCGATGGTCGGTCATCGATTGGGTGAATTTTCACCGACGCGGGTATTTCGCGGGCACGGCCAGGTGACCAAGAGGACGATGGATAAGACGTAAAAAATCACAATAACCAAATCACAATGACCAACGTAGTATCAAGAGTTTTATAAAAATCTTCGCTCCACGTTGGACATTTCGGATTTGTGAATTGAGATTTCATAAAATTATGGAGTACCAAGCAACAGCCAAATATATCAGAATGAGTCCGCGCAAAGTGCGGCTCGTTACTGATGCGATCAAGAGGAAGATGCTTACACCCGAACAGGCTCTCGCGCAACTCGCAGAGCTTCCAAAGCGCGCAGCCCGTCCTGTCATGAATGTGCTGGCGTCAGCAATTGCAAACGCCAAAGAGAAGCAGATACCGCTCTCGGCGCTTCGCGTTCAATCTATAGAAATTATGGGAGGCCCCTCTATGAAGCGCTGGCATGCGGTCTCGCGAGGCCAAGCACACGCGTATAAAAAGAGAATGACGCACATACGGGTTACGTTAACGGATGAAAAATCACAATAACCAATACACAATGACCAACATTGAGTGAAGAGTTTTATAAAAATCTTCACACTACGTTGGATATTGGGATTTGTTATTTGAGATTTGAAGAAATATGGGACAAAAAATACATCCAAGAGGATTTCGGCTCGGACCAGTCTATACATGGTCATCCCGATGGTATGCAGATGATTACCGATACAAGGCGTTGCTTCTTGAAGACGTGACAATGCGTCGGGAGCTATATAACAAGCTAAAAAGCGCTGGGCTTGCACAGGTAGACATTGATCGGTCGATTAACAAAGTAAAAGTTACCCTTCATGTTTCCCGACCAGGTGTGGTCATAGGAAGAGGCGGGAGCGGCATGGAGATAATTAAGAAATTTATAGAAAGCTTCATCACGAAAAAACCTTTAGGTGGGATGGGGATAAAGAAAAAAGCGGCAGGAACGGGTATAGCGGAAGAAAACCGAATAAAGGTTGAGGTAACAGTTGAGCCGGTCAAGGAGCCTAATCTGAACGCATATCTTGTAGCCTCAACTATTGCGGATCAGCTTACCAAGCGGCTGCCGCACAAACGCGTGTGCAATCAAGCGGTCGACCGGGTTATGTCGGCGGGAGCCAAAGGTATACGAATCAAGCTTTCTGGTCGTATACGGGGGGCGGAGATAGCAAGGAGAGAAAAATTTCAGTCAGGAAGCGTACCGCTTTCAACCATTCGAGAAGAAATTGATTTTGCGGCTGTGCCTTCTCTTACGAAATCTGGCTATATTGGCGTGAAAGTGTGGATTTGTAGAAAGACAGTGTAAAGCGAGGAGTGTAGAGTGAATTCTGGTTTTCACTTTACACTTTCCACTATACACTTCTGACTTTTTTATGCTTGCACCAAAAAGAGCAAAATATCGTAAATCATTCCGTGGGAAGCGCGGCGGGAAGGCGGTACGCGGCAGTGAGATATCCTTTGGTGCGTATGGCCTGAAAGCGCTGACCGTCGGTTGGGTAGGAAGCCGCCAGATAGAGGCAGCCCGACGAGCGCTCACGCATTATATCCGTCGGGGCGGACGCGTCTGGATTAGAATTTTTCCAGATAAACCGATCACAAAAAAACCGCCGGAAACACGCATGGGAAGCGGTAAGGGAGAAGTCTATGAATATGTTGCGGTAGTCAAGCCCGGTCGAATAATGTTTGAAATGGGGGGAGTTGAAAAAGATCAAGCAAAGGAAGCTATGCGGCTGGCAGGAGCCAAATTGCCAATTCGCACCAGATTTGTCCAAAAGGACTAACGTATGAAAAAACGAGAAAAAGAATCATTACGAACTATGTCGCCCGACGAGCTCACGAAAAAAGTACGTGAGTTTGAGTCTGAGATTTCGCAAGGGAAGCTGACTCGTTTTACAAAGCAAATCAAAAATACTCGATTGGTGCGTCAGAGGCGAGTAGCAATCGCCGTTATCAAGACCATGTTGCATGAACGCCGGTCTCACGTATAATGGGGAGCCTACCCTATGAAACATAACTCACAAATAACTCATGTTGAGCATATAAAGAAAAGAAAGACACTCGTTGGTGTTGTCCGGTCGACAAAAATGGGCAAAACGGTCGTCGTAGAAGTCGTTACGACGTTTCGGCATCCTATTTATAAGAAAGCAACGAGAAAGACCAAGCGATATGCCGTGCACAACGAACTCCCCGACATTGCCCAGGGGGACAAGGTACAGATTGCCCAAATAAAACCAATGAGCAAAACAAAACATTTTATTATTGTTTCTAAGCTATGATTCAACGAAGAACGAGTCTTACCGTTGCGGATAATTCAGGCGCCCAGGAAATGGTGGTAATTCATATCTATGGTGCTTCAAAAAGGAAATTTGCCTATATCGGGGACATCGTCCAGTGTGTCGTCAAGAAAGCCGATCCGCAAGGAATTGTGAAAGACGACGAACTAGTGAAAGTTGTGCTTGTCCGAACGAGAAAGGAACTTCGCAGAACTGACGGGTCTTACATTCGTTTTGACGATAATGCAGGAGTCGTCATCGATAATCCGGAAGACAAAAATCCACGAGGAACGCGGATTTTTGGTCCGGTCGCGCGCGAGCTACGCGATCGCGGATTCAATAAAATTGTGAGCATGGCTCCCGAGGTTTATTGATATGAAAGTTAAAAAAGGAGATCAAATTATCGTTACGACGGGAAAGGACAAAGGAAAAAAGGGAAAGATAGAGAAGGTTTTCCCCAAAAACAGCACCGTTCTCGTTCCTGGCGTGAATGTGTATAAGAGACACATGAAGAAGAGGGATGAAAAATCGCCTGCGGGGATAGTAGAGATTGCTCGACCGATCGCACTATCCAAGCTTGTACTCTTGTGTCCGAAATGCGGAAAGCCTACTCGGATTGGACACGTGGTCGTCAAGGAAGAGAAAGATCGTATCTGTAGGAAATGTGAGCAGAAAATCTAAAAAGCGTCTTGATAGATACACGACGTATGCAGACACTATACGAAAAATATAAACAAGAAATAATACCAACGCTTATGCGTGAGTTTGCCATAACGAACCCTATGGCAACCCCGAAGCTTACGAAAATTGTCGTCAATTGCGGATTGGGAGAAGCGTTGACTGATAAAAAGGTGATTGAACGGATGACGCAGCAGTTGTCGATCATTACCGGACAACGACCCAGCGTGACCCGCGCGAAACGGGCCATTTCGTCATTTAAACTGCGCGCCGGAGATCCGATTGGATTAAAAGTGACGCTACGAGGGAGAAGAATGTACGATTTTTTCACCAAATTTGTGTCCCTTGCTCTCCCTCGGGTTCGCGATTTTCGGGGCGTTCCTAAATCTGGTTTTGACGGGCATGGAAATTATACGATCGGGTTGGAAGAGCAGACAATTTTTCCAGAGCTTGAGTACTCTCTGGTAGATAAAACCAGAGGTTTTGAGATAACATTCGTAACCAGCGCAGGGGATGACGAGCGCGCAGGGAAGCTGCTTGCGCTTCTCGGCATGCCGTTTGAAAAATAACCATGCCAGGTAGTAGAATTTCGACACGCTTTTGTCGTTGCCTATTTGCAGTACTATCTGGTCGTATAGACAAAATTTATGAAAGAAAGGATGTCGAGATTTTGACAGCGTAAAAATCAACGGTCGAAATTTCACTACCTGGTATGGCCAAAACATCTGATATCGTCAAATTTCATCATAAACAAAAATTTGCCGTACGGCATAAAAATCGCTGCAGTTTGTGCGGCAGGTCCAGAGCCTATATGGGCAAATTCGGGATTTGTCGGTTGTGTTTTCGTGAGCTTGCTCACAAAGGAGAACTACCCGGTGTCGTAAAAGCATCCTGGTAATAAAACTATGGTTACTGATCCGATCGGCGACATGCTCATCCAGATTAAAAACGCGTACTTAGCGCGGAAAAAAACGGTTATTCTCCCACATTCAAAGATGAAGGAGTACTTAGCCAAGATACTTAAAGCCGAAGGGTATCTTTCGGATATCCATGTGAACGGAGAAGATCCGAAACATGACCTGGAACTTCATCTCGTATACAACAATTCGGAACCGGCGCTTACCGATCTTAAACGGAAAAGTAAGCCCGGGCTCAGGGTCTACGTGGGCGCGGGAAGCATTCCGATGGTGGTTGGTGGTATGGGAGTTGCAATTTTATCGACTTCAAAGGGTATCATGACCGGGAGAGAGGCAAAAAAATTAAAAATAGGGGGAGAACTTTTGTGCGAAGTATGGTGAAGCAGATCGTATGTCTCGTATAGGCAATGCACCAGTCAAAATACCAGAGAGTGTCACCGTGACCCGTGAGGGGAACGCCGTGGTTATCAAAGGTACAAAGGGGGAGCTACGTATTGCTTTGCCCGAAGGAGTCGCGGTCAATGTCGACCACGAAGTGGTTACGGTATCTCGCGCACATGAGGATCGACCGACCCGTGCGCTCCACGGTCTTGTTCGTGCAGAAATCGCAAACGCGATAGTCGGAGTCAAGGAAGGGTGGACCAAAACCCTTGAATTGTCGGGAGTAGGATTCCGAGCTACAATGCAAGGAACACACCTTGTCCTCACCGTAGGGTTTTCGCATCCAGTCACTGTTATTCCTCCGCAAGGCATTGCTTTTGCCGTTACCGAGGGAAAAATAATCGTATCTGGTATAAATAAGCAAGAGGTAGGTCAGGTTGCCTCAAAGGTCCGAGAAGTCAAAAAGCCAGAACCGTATAAAGGGAAAGGCATAAAATATGCCGGAGAGTATATTCGCAAGAAAGCAGGAAAGTCTGCAAAAGCGGTTGGAGGAGCACCGGGAGCAAAGTAGCTATGAAAACGAAAAAAGAAATGATAAAGAAAAGAAAGGCGAGAATTCGTGCTCGACTGACTGGGACGAGCGCGCGGCCACGACTTGCCGTCTATCGGTCAAATACAATGCTTCTGGCGCAGATTATTGACGACGAACGGGGAGAGACGATCGTCTCACAAAGAAGCACAGAGGGGAAAAATACGGTCGCCGCACAAAAACTTGGGGTTCGCATAGCAAAAGCCGCCAAGGAAAAACGCATATCGCACGTCGTGTTTGATCGAGGCGGCAATCGATATCACGGAGTCATCAAGGTTTTGGCAGATGCAGCACGAGAAGGAGGACTTCAATTTTAGATTTGGAAAACGGTATAGTCAAGTGCGTGGAGGAAAAGTAAAAGGACCACACGTCGCTTCTCTCTACCGGGTTTCAGGTTAATATATACACTATGAGATACGAACGACACGGATCACACGCGGTGCAGAGTGAATATGAGGAAAAAATTGTTCAGGTGAACCGCGTATCCAAAAAAACAAAAGGGGGCAACAAAATTGGCTTTTCCGTGCTCGTTGTTGTCGGAGACAAGAAGGGCAAGGTAGGCGTGGGGCTAGGTGGCGCGCCAGATGTATCCTCGGCAGTGCGAAAAGCAGTGAGTTATGCAAAAAAACACCTGATCATCGTCCCCATGAAAGGAAAGACGATTCCTCACGAAGTTCGCAAGAAGCGCGGTGCGGCGATAGTACTCATAAAGCCAGCTCCTCCTGGTACGGGTGTTATCGCGGGGGGCGCGGTGAGAGCCGTGGTAGAAGCAGCTGGAATCAGAGATATTGTTTCAAAAATACTGGGGAGCAAAAATCAGGCGTCCAATGTCTACGCGACCATGGAAGCCCTGAAAGAGTTAAAATCATTTCATCATTAATATGAAACCTACTAGCGGTACGACGAGCGCGTTGTTGTCAATAGTCGAGAGATCAAAAAAGCGTACAGGTCGGGGTCACGGTTCCGGAAAAGGGAAAACCGCCGGCCGTGGGACGAAGGGACAAAAGGCGCGAGGGAAAATCCGGCGTGATTTTGAAGGAGGTCAATCGCCGCTCACCAAGCGGCTTCCCTACCTGCGTGGTAAAGGGCGTAATAGTGGTCGACATGATAAAGCGACGCCGGTTGACGTCTCCCTCCTTAATGCGCTTCCCAAGGGCACGATTGTTTCATTGGACAATCTCAAAAAGTATCGTATGATTGATGCGCGCGTCCGTCGCGTCAAAATTTTAGGAAAAGGATCACTTA
>MFJZ01000046.1:5049-5625 GCA_001781025.1 Candidatus Gottesmanbacteria bacterium RIFCSPLOWO2_01_FULL_49_10 | reverse complement strand
CGATATCTACTACCGGCGCGTTGTCATAAAAGCTTAAAAATCGGAGCTTGTCCTCCGGTGAGAAGACATTCGTCCGAAGGCAAATAAATTGAATGAGCTTGATGTATACTCCGCCGAAATCCGAAACCGCGGTAAAGATAATTTCCGATATTGGCCTGCCGGCGATTTTACTCATCACTATTTTCATGAAATAGAAAATAAGTTTGATAAGCCTCATTTATTCCTCCAAAATCCGATGAGAAACATGATCACGGAAAATACGATCGCGGCAATATACAACTCATAGGTAAGCGCGCTCCTCCCCATTGTAATGGCCACACTATCAACGACCACCCACACGAAGACTACAGAGAGAAATACAGATGGATACTTCATAAGAAACTCAAACCTAGACCATTCTAACGCAAAAACGAGCGGAAGTGTAAGAGGGGGAGGTAAGGGTGATAGGTGAATTACCGCTTCGGGCTTTGCTTTCTTGCTCTCGCTTTCCCTGCAAAACCCGCTTTGCGGCGCTCTTTGGCCCGAGGGTCTCGTTTCATAAACCCGCGCTTTTTGAGAATCGGGCGGAATTTTTCG
>MFJZ01000046.1:0-5040 GCA_001781025.1 Candidatus Gottesmanbacteria bacterium RIFCSPLOWO2_01_FULL_49_10 | reverse complement strand
TTTTCCAAAGCACAAGACATCCCATGGACTACTGCCCCCAGTTGTCCCGAAAGCCCGCCTCCTGCTACCCGCACACTTGTCGCAAATCGCGATAATGTATTGGTGGTCCGAAATGGCTCAAGATACATCTTTTTATATACTTCACCGGGGAAATATTGCTCAACTGGCCGACCGTTTACCGTGATATTTCCTTTTACAAAAGAAACCCCGTTGACCACTTCTTCTGATTCTTTTACGACGTAAAGTCTCACACGGGCGGTTGCCACTTTTCTACGCCCCACGGCTTCATAATATGAAACTTCTGCGACTCCCGGAGGAGTAGGTTGCTCGACATTTTGATCGCTCGGAGTTTTTTCTTTTGGCATAGCGTTTAAAGGAATCGATTTTTGTATGGATGATCCTCATCGGGATAAATATACAGACGAGTAATCAGTCTATCGCGCAACGCGTTTTTTGGCAACATACCAAAGACAGCGCTTCGCACTATTTCTTTGGGCTTCTCTATACGCAATTTCCATAAGGGTTTTTGCTTGAGGCCACCCGGGAATCCGGAATAATGGCTATACAGCTTCTCTTTCTCCTTTTTGCCGGTTACCGCTACGTGTCTCGCGTTAATGACCACCACATGATCGCCACAATCCAGATGACGGACAAAAGAGGGCTTGTATTTCCCCATGAGTTTTTGCGCGATCTCGGTAGACACGCGCCCGAGCACTTTATCTTTTACGTCCACGAGGTGCCACGTGCGTACTATATCTCTTGCCCTGGTAGATTTTGTCAACTGTTTCATACGCTCTTTTTGGGACGACCACGCTTTTTGGCCATCGCGGAAGATTTCTCTCTCGGTTGGGAAAGAATCTTCTTCTCTTCGGCAACTGCCTTCCGGGGGGTCAGTTGTTCCACTCGTACCTCTTCGTCGACGAATTCAAGAAACACGGTCTCTGTATTGTCCCCCAGACGTGATCCGAGTTTGACAATTCTGGTGTACCCACTGGTCCGTTTGGCAAACCGCGTCGCCGCCTGATCAAGAAGACTTTTCACCACTTTCTTATCGGGGATAATGCGCTCGATCCTCCGTGCCGCACCTGCGCCTTTTTTAGCTTTCGTTATGAGTTTCTCAATAAGCGGCTGCACGGCCTTTGCCTTTGCCTTAGTCGTCTCGATCTTCCCACGAAGAACCAGATCTCGCAGGAGACCCCAAAAGAGCCGACGGCGCTCATTTTTCGTTCGTGATAGTTTCCGGCCGAATACAGAATGACGCATAATTCAAATCTCAATCCACAAATCTCAATGTCCAACGTTTTCAAAACCCAGATCTCAACACTCAATGTCCAAAAAAACGATGACGTTATTGGTCATTGGGGTTTGTGATTTGAGATTTTGTTTTCGTTGGTCATTGTGATTTATACAGTTAGGGCAACTCCTTTTTCTTTAAGCTTCTCCTCAACTAATGCCAGTGACTTCGCGCCTAAATTCTTGATCTTCATAAGCTCTGCTCTGACCGTACCGAGGAGCTGACCGATAGTTTCGATGCCACCATTACCTAGCGCATTGACGATACGCGTCGGTATATCGAGCTCTTCGATACGCATCTTCAAAACCTCATCAGAGATTGCCGGAGACAATAAAACCGCCTCCTCCCTCCCCTGGACTTTCGGTTCATATACCTGCAGAAAATACGACATTAATATTTTTGCCGCCTGACGAAGCGCCTCGATTGGTGCAATCGTACCATCTGTCCAAATTTCCATAACGAGCTTATCGAGGTTGGTCATCCGGCCAACGCGCGTTGCTTCCACTCGATAGTTCACCCGCGTCACCGGAGAAAAAAGCGCAGACACTGGAATCCTTCCGATTTCTTCGGATCGCCTTTCTTCCCCTGCAACGTACCCATATCCCTTCTCTGCAGTCATCTCCATCTCAAGCGATGTTTTTTTATCGGCAAGCGTACCCAAAACCATATCGGGGTTTACAATGGTAACTCCCGCCGTTACCTCTATATCTCCTGCGGTTACTTCGCCCGGACCCTTTTTGGCAAGCGTCAGCGTTACCGCGTCACTACCCTCTATGATCAACCGGACTTTTTTGAGATTTAATGTAAGTTCTACAACGTCTTCTTTAAGTCCGGGAATAGTAGAAAACTGGTGTTTCACCCCTTCGACTTTTGCCGACGTAATTGCTGCACCCTGAAGGGAGGAAAGAAGGACACGACGGATACTGTTGCCGAGAGTTTGACCATACCCTTGCTCGAGCGGCTCAATGCTAAACATTCCATAGTCAGACTTGTCCACTTCCGTGTTTATTTTAAAATTTGGGTCTACCATACATCTATAAGTAGCCTAGTAGTTACAACGCTTAGTATCCTCGGCATCCCCCGGAGTCACAACTAAACATCCAAAACTCTAGACTTCTCCTCCTTAACGCGAATAATATTCCACTATAAGCTGCTCATTGATGTCATCACGCACATCGGTTCTCTCCGGCATGCGAACGACTTTCCCGACTGGGCCTTTGCGCTCGAGCCATCCGGGAATTCCCCCGCTCTCCCCTTCTAGCATTTTCTTGACGGAGGGGATTTCAAGAATTTTTGGTTTGAGGCTTACTACATCTTCGGGGCGAACCAGATACGATGGGATTGAAACCTTTTTCCCATTTACAAAAACGTGCCCATGAGAGACAAATTGCCGTGCGGCCCTCCTGGTCGGCGCCAGTGCCATACGATACAGCGTATTATCAAGACGCTGCTCAAGAAACACGATGAGTTTTTCCCCAGTGTTCCCTTTCCATTTTTTTGCTCGTTCAAATACCTTTCGGAATTGCCTCTCGAGGGTGCCGTACATCCGTTTCACCTTTTGCTTTTCCCGTAGCTGTTCGCCAAATCCGGAAAGTTTGCGTCTTCCCTTTGATCCGTGCGCCCCGGGAGGAACATTCAGGCGCTTTAAAAGCATCGCGTGCGCTTTGGTCCCCACGGTTTTAAATCCGAGGTCAACGCCTTCTCGACGGCTTATTCTGTTTGTTGGTCCTGTATATCTAGCCATAATATAAATTAACTACACTCGTCTTTTTTTCTTCGGCCTTACGCCATTGTGCGGTATCGGCGTCACATCTGCGATAAGCGTTATATGAAGTCCTACGGCACGCAGTGCCCGAAGCGCTGCGTCTCTCCCTGACCCGGGACCCTTGATATATACTTCAACTTCCCGAAGCCCCATATCTTGAGCTTTTCTCGCAACCGCTTCTACCGCAGTGGTTGCGGCATACGGAGTGGATTTTCGAGCGCCCTTAAATCCCGCCATACCCGAGGAGCCCCAGGAAATTGTATCTCCTCGGACGTCGGTAATCGTAACGATCGTATTGTTGAACGTCGCGGTAATGTACACTTTTCCTTTTTCGACAATACGTTTGGACTTTTGAGTTGCCATAGCCTTTGATTATTTCTCCGCTACCGGCGCGGGCTTATCCTGCTTTACCCGATCATCTTTTTTCATAGCTCCGATAGTCACCCGTTTTCCTCGCTTGGTTCTTGCGTTTGATCGTGTACGCTGGCCTCTGGCCGGAAGCTTTTTCGCATGACGCATGCCCCGGTACGACCCGATGTCCCGCAGACGCTTAATATTTTCTGCTACTTGGCGCCTGAGATCCCCTTCAACAAGGAAATTTTTTTCGATTATCTTTGCTACTCTACTGGCTTCTTCGTCTGTCAGCGTATTCACGCGCTTCCCAGCCTCGATCCCCGCTTTCTCAAGGATCGTAACGACGTTTGACCGACCCACACCATAAATATAGGTAAGCGCAATATCAAGACGTTTTTCATTTGGTAAATCAACTCCAACTATACGAACCATAAGGACCTACTTCATTAAAGTATCTTAGCCTTGCCTCTGCTTATGCTTGGGATTATCACAAATGACGTACACGCGACCCCGGCGACGAACGAGCTTACAATTTTTACACATGGGCTTGACACTTGCGCGGACCTTCATAATCAAATCTCAAATCACAAATCCCAATATCCAACATTTCCAAAACCCAAATCTTAAAACTCAATGTCCAAAAAGACCGATTGTTTTATTGGTCATTGTGCATTGTTCATTGTGATTTACTTTATACGGTATGTGATTCTTCCCTTTGTTGCATCATACGGCGTCATCTCTATCTTCACGCGATCGCCCGGCATGATACGAATAAAATTTATGCGCATCTTACCAGAAAGGTGACACAGTACGATACGTCCATTAAATAGCTTGACTCGGAATAACGTATTTGGCAGACATTCGGTAACCTCTCCCTCAACCTCGATACTTCCCTGATGGGTCATACTAAAAAACAACAAAAAATCCTCATCACGCCCATGAGGCTTACTATTACGCTACATTCTACCTCATATCACGGGTGCGGGTCAATACCATCGGTCGGTCACGGGTTACGACGACGGAATGCTCAAAAACAGCGGTAAGAGAGCCGTCGCGACTGGCAATCGACCAGCCATCATCATTGGCATAGACCACTGCACCACTCCCCATAGCATAAATGACCTCAATCGCAATCGTCATGTCAGGAACAAGCTCGGGAGTGGATTCGATGGACGTTTTGAGAATCCCGGGTATCTGTGGTTCTTCATGAAGCTCCCGACCCACGCCGTGACCGACCAGCGTCCGGACGATACCATACCCTGCCCCTTGGACGATCCTCTGGATCACTTGAGATATATGCCCAACCCGATTACCCACCCGGGCTACATCGATTGCACTCCACAACGCCTCTTCTCCAATTTTTAAAAATCGTTCTTTCTCGTTTTGCTTGTCTTGCTTTTGACTTCTGACTATTTTGGTCCACGCAGTATCGGTATGGAATCCCTGGTACAGAATCCCGACGTCAATAGTCAACATATCTCCTTCTTTAAGCTGGTAATCCGTCGGAATCCCGTGAACGACCACATCATTGACACACAAGCACGTCGCCCACCGGTAGTCTTTCACTGTTTGAAATGACGCCTCTCCTTCTGCTTCTTTTATCAATCTCTGTGCGAGCTTTTCGACT
>MFJZ01000045.1:8269-9847 GCA_001781025.1 Candidatus Gottesmanbacteria bacterium RIFCSPLOWO2_01_FULL_49_10 | reverse complement strand
ATACGGGCTGAGCTTGTTGCGCTATCTACGATGGGCTGTTTGAAGGCCGCGAGTTTTTGTCGCTCTTTATCGCGCGTTTCGTCTTGCCAATCAGATAGAAGGGCGGGAAGTGTGGCTTCGTTTAATTGTTGGAGTGTATTGCCGCTTGCGGCATCGTAGATGGTCGCGGTTGCGCCAGTCGTCAGGAGTATTTTTGTGTTGTCAGGCGCCCAGGCCATATTCGCCGTCGTAAACGGGAACGATTGCGGCAGCTCGGCGACGAGCTTGGGATCGCGGTTCCGTCCGAGCGGTCGGTCGATAAGTTCAAGGACCCACATCCCCGTTTTTTTCATTCCGTCACGGGGTGTGTCTGATACGATGAAGTAGGCGATTTTTGTGCCGTCGGGAGAAAGTGTCGGGGACAACAAGCCGCTCGTGGTCAATGGGGAGAGGCTGGGGCTTGTCGGGAAAAGGAACGCGTCTGCGCGGGTGACGACTTCGCCCTGGACTCGGAGCTTCTTTTGCCAGGGGATAAACCCTTCTTTGCGGATGGCAATCGTATACCAGCCGGGATCGACGTTAAAGGAATTGTTGGTTGCGGTTTTAAGCGTTCCATCAACGAGTATTTGCGCGCCGACCGGGTCACTCGTTGCCGAGACGAGGCCGGTGGGCTTGAGGCTGTTGTTTTTATGATCCAATCGGTAGCCTCGGCCGTATGCGATGACTGCCGTAGATAGGCCTAAAATGACACAAACAGTGAACAAAGATAACAAAACAGGCCTGGTTTTTTGCCACGTCATAGGGGGTATGTCAATCGCTATTATACCTTAAAAGTATGCTAAAATGCCAATAAACAAATCTCAAATCATAAATCTCAATGTCCAACATTTTCAAAACTCAAATCTCAAAACTCAATGTTCCCAAAACCGATGGCGTCATTGGTCATTGGAGCTAGTGATTCTAGATTTGTCTTCGTTGGTCATTGTGATTTGAGTTTTGTGATTTTTCTATTATGTTTACCAAACGCATTGGTATTGATCTCGGAACCGCCAACAGTTTAGTCTGGCTCGCGGGGCAGGGTGTTGTCCTCAACGAGCCCACGGTTGTGGCCGTCACGGTAGAGGATAACCGCGTGGTCGCGGTCGGCAACGAAGCTAAGGAGATGTTGGGCCGGACGCCAGGCAATATCGTAGCGACCAGGCCGCTTCGCGATGGCGTCATCGCCGATTACGTCATCACCGAGGCTATGCTTTCGTACTTTATCGACCGCGTGGTCGGGCGGCACCGGTTCTTTAAGCCCGAGATCATGATCTGTGTCCCGAGCGGCGTGACACAGGTCGAGCGCCGGGCGGTCTTGGACGCGACACTTTCGGCTGGTGCCAAGGTTGCCTACCTCATCGAGGAGCCGTTGGCTGCAGCAATCGGGGCCAAAATTCCCATAGCTCAGGCCTCGGGAAACATGATTGTGGATATCGGAGGCGGGTCGACTGAGGCTGCGGTTATCTCCCTTGGCGGGGTCGTGGTTCATAAAAGCGCGCGTGTTGCGGGCAATAAGATTGATGAAGCGATAGCCGTCTACGTCAAGAAAAAATTTAACCT
>MFJZ01000045.1:5655-8256 GCA_001781025.1 Candidatus Gottesmanbacteria bacterium RIFCSPLOWO2_01_FULL_49_10 | reverse complement strand
CACCCACTCGCCTCGCTCAAGCTCCGGCCAGCCTCGCGGCCAGGCGGGCGAAGCGGGCCAGCCATCAGCTAAAAAAGATGAGCCAGAGAAGCTGAAAGCGGAAAGCGGAGAGCTGATAGCTTCTTCCATGGAAGTGCGCGGTCGGGATGTCTACTCTGGTTTACCCCGCATGATTACCCTCACCCGTTCCGAGGTCACCGAGGCCATCACACCCGTCCTCATCCAGATTGTTTCGGCGGTCAAAGCGGTCCTTGAGGACACGCCGCCGGAGCTAGCCGCCGATATCATCGACAAAGGGATTGTCATGGCAGGGGGCACGAGTCTCCTGACGCATCTGGACCGCCTCATGACGCAGATGACCGGGGTGCCCTGCCACGTGGCCGAGGAAGCGCTCCTGTGCGTTGTGCGCGGGACGGGAGTGGCGATGGAGAACATTGAGCTTTATAAACGGAGCGTGAGCAGGCGATAAGCGAAACGGTAATTTTATAATCCTATAATATATATTCATTGATTGCGAGTACTCGACTTATCCGAAAATGAGCAAAAGAATGTATATACCCCATAATAAGATTTGGTGTACCTTTCATACGATACGGCTTTGTATGCTCTGAGTAGAGAAATTTGTGTTCGTTTTTTTGTTTTTTCATTTTACCGTTTACCTTTTACAGTTAGATATATATTATTATGGGTTTAAAATCACAAAAAATACTGGGAATTTCGGTAACGACAGATTCTAAAGAAACTATCTTAGAGTATATTGAGAAGTACTTAGGAAAGTCGTCAGCTATCAGTTCTCAGCTATCAGCAAAACAGAAAAAACCGCTCATTGTCGCGACTCCCAACCCGGAGCAGATAGTTTTGGCCCAACGGGATAAACATTTTGCCCAAATCCTCAATGAGGCCGATGTAGCAATCCCGGATGGTGTAGGGCTCGTCACCGCAATGTGGCTCCTCGAAAAGCGGTCAGCGGTCAGCGGTCAGCGGTCAGCATTAAAACGAATTCCCGGGGTGGAGTTTATGGAGGACTTGGTTCGACTGGCTGCCGAGCGGGGCTATCCGGTCGCTCTTATTGGTGGCAGGGCAGGGGTAGCAGCCGAGGCGCTGGAGTGCTTACAGGTTCGAAATCCGGGACCTAAAGGCTGGGCTATGGATCCGGGAGAGCTCCACCTGGGTAGCTTAGGTGACCTAGATAACCTAAGTAACCTAAAAAACACAACCGAGAAAATCCGCTCTACCGGGACCCGTCTTGTTTTTGTGGGTCTCGGGGCGCCGAAACAGGAGTATTTTATTGAAAAACTCAAAACTCAAAACTCAAACCTCAAAATTGAAACTCAAAACTCAAACCTTCAAAAAATTCAGGGAGAAAACACATCAAGCATCGTGTTGATGTCTGTGGGAGGGTCGTTTGATATTATTGCCGGTAAAACACCCCGTGCGCCACTCATCCTTCGCGCCATCGGTGTCGAGTGGCTCTGGCGACTTGTCCGCGAGCCGTGGAGATGGAGAAGGCAAGTGAGCTTGGTACAGTTCCTCTGGCTGGTGCTTGGGGAAAAATTCGCTTCGCAAGGCCCTTCGACAAGCTCAGGATAAACCATCTTGCGAAACTAAAATTAGCATTATACCTCCGGATCAGGAAGTTGCTCAGGTGGGCGTTGTGTTCTGGCGACGAGGTTCTGGATTTCCCTTCTGATTATTTCCATGACTGCCTCATCTCCCTTCGCCCACTTGTCCTCAAAGATCGTGATTTGACCTACTGGGATGCCGTCCTCCTTAGCCCTTCTCAATAAGTAATCATTAAAATTGGCAAGCCTTGTTCGGAGTGGTAGTCCTGTTGAAGCCTCTGGAAGCCACTGTGTCAGGATCCCCATGCCTTTTCCGCTGTCAGGCACTCTTTTTTCACTCATAGCATGCGGTATACTACGGGAGCTTGAGGTTGTCAAACATCAACGGGCGCTTGTTGTGGGGGAGCCTGGGCGTGTATAATCGTCTCATGAATTCCGGGAGACCGCGGGTCCTTATGCTCTATGATTTTCCCTTGCATGGCGGTGGGTCGGGGGCGTATGTCAAGTATCTCTCGCTTCGGCTACGGGAGGCGTACGATTATGACATAGCCATTGCTGCACCGGATGACGAGATAGTAGACGACATCAAGCACTTCAAGCTCCATCTCCCGCAGGTTCCGGTATTCCTGGGGCGTCCGGGCCTTGAGGGTGCCAAAAAATACAGCGACTTGAGCGCCGGAGAGATCAGTGACCTTTTCTGTGTGTTTCTCCAGGGGACCATCCATGCCGTGGAGGCCTTCAAACCGGATATCATTCACGTACACCATGTCATGATAAATAGTTGGGCTGCCCGGTTTGCCCGCTCCATCTACGGCACGAAAATTATTTTGACTTCGCACGGGAGCTGCATGCAGGCAATTAGTCGGGACCGGCGTTACTTTCGCCTGACGCGCGATGCGCTCCGGGCAGCCAATGCCCTTACCGTGGTCTCCGGGGATTCACGCGCGAAGTTCCTCGCCATGTTCGGGTCTGATCTCTCTTCCAAAACCCGTACGATCCCGGGCGGCATCCGACTTTCCCTGTTTCCTCCGACGCGGCC
>MFJZ01000045.1:2336-5626 GCA_001781025.1 Candidatus Gottesmanbacteria bacterium RIFCSPLOWO2_01_FULL_49_10 | reverse complement strand
GAATATCTTGTCAAAGCAGCCCGAAAAATAGCAGGCGAAGTGGTCATCGCCGGCGATGGGCCGCAGCGGGCGCACCTCGAAGAGTTGATCAAACACATGAAGCTCACCAATGTCCAGATTCTCCCGTTTCTACGGAGTTACACAGAGTTTGTAGACCTCTATTATCTGGCGGACGTCTTTGTGTCTCCGGCCGTATGGGACGAGCCGTTGGGCTTGACGATCATTGAGGCGATGGCCGCCAGAAAACCGGTCATCGTGACCCGGAAAGGCGGGGTGACCATGGCGGTGAAAGAAGGGGTTAATGGCCTGTTTGTCCGACCCCGAAACAGTAATGAAATAGCCAATGCCGTCAACCGACTTTTTGGGAATCCCGACCTTTGCCGAAAGATGGGCGAGCGGGGGAGAAAAACCATTGAGGAGCGTTTCACCTGGACGAAAATCGCAGCTCGTTTTGATAAGCTGTATCAAGATGTCTATCTCTATAGATAGTAAACCTATGAAGATTGGAATTCTCACTCCATCGATCTACATGTATCAACAGCGCTACAAAGATCGAATTTTTGCTCCCGGCGAACTTGTGCGAAATTTGGTTAAAGGACTGTTGGATCGCGGTCACAACGTGACGTGGTTTAGCGCTTCCGGGGAAGAAACGAAAGCCAAATTAGTGTTGGGCAATAAAGATTTATTAGAAAAAGATCTGCAGATGCGTTCATTTCAGGATATTAATGAAGGCATTAAGCGTAAAGTTTCCCTTTATGGCACAAAAATGTATTATGAGATGGATTTAGTAGCTCGAGCATATGAACTAGCGCAGAAGGGAGACGTTGAATTGCTGCACATATTTCATTCATTCGGCTATCTGGCACATTTTCTTAGCGAGCTAACCCAAGTACCCACAGTGTTTACCATGCACGATCCGTTACCTACTGATAACATGTTAGAGAGTTGGTTGTTAGACCGTTTCCCCGGGCCACGGTACATCTCCATAAGTCGCAGTCAGCAAGGGAGCCAGGGCAACCATTTTATTGGCAATGTCTACAATGGCATAAATGAAGCGGAGTTTGCTTTTTCGCCTACGGGCGGGCAGGAGTTTATATGCGTAGGTAGACTGGTTTCACAGAAGGGATTTGATCAGGCCATCGCTGCGGTCAAAATCGCTCGGACCTCACTAATTATTGCTAGTTGGATTACGGATGATGTTCAAAATTCCGATTATTATCGCCAAAAAATTGTTTCACACGTTGATGGTGCTACCATTAAAGTTAAGTCTTTAATGCAGGAAGGGGAGCGTGTGCAGTTGTATCAGCAAGCTAAGGCGCTCCTTTTTCCGATTGCCTGGGAAGAACCATTTGGCATGGTGATGACCGAAGCTATGGCCTGCGGGACGCCGGTCATCGCGTACAATAGGGGTTCCGTGCCGGAGATTGTCAAAGATGGGATTACCGGGTTTATCATTGATCCCGATGGTGAGGATAGACCTGGAAAGGGGAGTTGGGTTATTAAGAAACAAGGGATAGAGGGACTCGTTGAGGCAATCAAACGGATCGGTGAGATCGACCGTGCCGCTTGCCGTCGGCACGTGGAAGAATACTTTACCGTAGAGAAAATGGTTTCGGGGTATGAAGGGGTGTACAAACGCGTGGTGAACAAGCTGCAGTAATCCTTCTCACGGAAATTCTCCAACAAACGCTCACGTTCTCTGCTATCATGAGTTCATGCATGCCCTTTTTGTGACGAGTGAGTTTGCGCCGCTTTATAAACTTGGGGGACTTGCGGATGTAAGTTTTTCTCTCCCCAAAGCGCTTAACCGCCACAATGTCCACACCTGTGTCATCCTTCCGTATTACCGGGAAATTCACCTCTCCCGATACCGTTGCGTCGGTTCCTTGGCCGTTGACTACGACGGGCAGCGGCAGTACGTTTTTTTGTTCTCTACAACCATAGAGGGAGTCCCGGTGCTACTTCTGCGCCATGAAAAGATCCTTCTGTATCACAAAGAGCCTATGACCGACACGTTTGCCTTTTTTTGTCAGGCGGTCATCGCGTTTACGAGAAGTAGCGAGCGCATTTTGGGCTACAGCTTTGACGTCGTGCACTGTAATGACTGGCACACGGGGCTCGTCCCGGTCCTCATGGGTGAATCCTATAAGCTGAACCCCTCCGTAGAATCTCTTCAAGCCAAACAGGGGAAAACCATTATGACGATCCACAACATGTCGTATCATGGCGATGGCGACGGACATATTCCGGAAAAGTTAGGCCTCCCGCGTGCACTTTTTCACATAAAAGACAAAGAGTCTGTGTCGTTTTTGCGTGAGGGGCTTGAGTATGCGGATATGATTACCACGGTGTCGCCTACGTACGCCCGCGAGATCCAAACACGCGCCTACGGCGGCAGACTCGCGCATATATTTGCCCGGAGAAAAGACGTCGTCGTCGGAATTTTAAACGGCATAGACGAGGAAAGCTGGGACCCCAAGCGGGATAGATCGATTAGAGCCATGTATAGCCGCCAACGTGTCACGGCGGGCAAGCAAAAGAATAAAGCGCATCTTCAGGGGTTCCTCCGGTTGCCGCGGGTGGACGTGCCGGTTTTTGGATTTATCGGTCGACTTGAGTCACTTCAAAAGGGGATTGATATATTACTGGACGCTTTTGATATACTCTTTGACGAAGAACAAATTCACTGGCAATGTATCATATTGGGCAACGGAAGCGAAAGGGTGGCAAAGCGCATAGAAGCAATGGTGAGGAAGCACCCCAAAGAGCTCGCATTCGTCCATGCATTCGATGACATCATGGCGCGATTGATCTATGCGGGGAGTGACATGATCGCGTTGCCTTCTAAGTTTGAGCCGTGCGGTTTGGTTCAAATGATCGCCATGCGCTATGGCGCGATACCGATTGTCAGGAAGACCGGAGGACTGGCCGATAGCGTCACCGATGGTAAAACGGGATTCGTGTTTGGTGCCTATACTGCCCGAGCGCTTGCCCGGGCCATGACGGGGGCAATGACGGCGATGACCCATCGGACTGCGTGGAGAAGGCTTGTCGATACCGCGATGCGTCAGGACTTTTCCTGGCGAAAAAGCGCCAAGAAGTATGTGGCTCTCTACGAGAGTCTAGCCAAGGCGTAGGAACTTGGGGTACAATAGGGTTACAATGCAAAATTTCCACGAGCACAAACTTTGGCAGGAAGCCTACGTCGTCCTCATGGACATCCATGAGGCTTTGGACGGCCTTGAGGCACCTGGTCAGGATACGGAGGTTACCGACGCATTGCTTTCATC
>MFJZ01000045.1:0-2329 GCA_001781025.1 Candidatus Gottesmanbacteria bacterium RIFCSPLOWO2_01_FULL_49_10 | reverse complement strand
GGGGTCGCTGCGACCATTGCCGATAGTCTGACCCGGGGAGACCGGCGTGTGGCACGGGATCTCGTCTATAGCGCGGTCGGGCAGGTGGCCATGACTCGCACGCACCTGGCTGTTGCGTGGGGTCGCGGACTTATGGACGACGAGACCTTCCGGGGGTTGGATGACAAATACGCCAAGCTCTCCGATGCACTGCAGAGTTCTCGATAAAATTCTTTTCCCTCTTGACCGATAGCGTCGTCACCCCGTATCTTGGATAGCATCATGACAGACGTCACCCCCGCCATATTTACGGACGATCCGGAAATCCTGAATCAGCAGATTGCCTTTCTTGCCCCCTACGTCCCATGGATTCAGCTCGACCTTTCGGACGGCACCATGGTGCCGACTGCGACCGTCATGGACATGGAGAAGCTCAAGGCCATTCTTTCCGAACATAAGGATACGTCCTTTGAAGCGCATCTCATGGTCGACAATCCGGTGAAGTATTTTAAGCTTTTGGCTGATGCCGGATTCAAACGCATTATCGCCCAAGTCGAGTGTTCAGATCCGCGCCAATTTCTGGATGAAGCGCAACTGGATAGCATGGAGGTGGGGCTCGCGCTCGATGGCGCCTCAGAGCTCGACATTATCGAGCCGTTTTTAGAGATGGTTGACTTGGTTGTCATTATGACGATAGAAGCCGGCAGCCCCGACGCGCCGTTTTTGCCTGAATCACTCGAGAAGATGAGGAGCCTCCGGCATCACTATCCGGATCTTTCCATTGCAGCAGAAGGCAATATCGACGAGGTGAAGGGCAAGCTTTTGGGGGAGGCGGGGGTCAGTCGCCTGGTCGTTGCCGCCGATACCCTCCTTAGAGACCCCGCGCAGATTGCCAGCATCCTCGAAGCACTCCAGGGGAAGTAGGAGGTTATCACCCTTCGACCGCTTGTGCTACCATGCTGGAAGGAGGCCTGTTTTCCCGTGCAGACGCAACGAGATATCATTACTTATTACCAGTCCAGCCAGTGGTTGTACCGGCTGTTTTGCTACGACGACCAGACGTTGGGGATGCATTATGGCTTTTGGGAACCGGGCACGACCAATCGTCAACAGGCGATCGCCAATCAACACCAAGAAGTCATCACGCGTGCCCGTGTTGCGGCCAAAGACCACGTTCTTGACGTTGGTTGCGGTGTGGGTGGTGGAGCGATCTATATTGCCAAAACCACCGGTGCGCGGGTGAGCGGCATTACCCTCGATTCCAAGCAAGTGAGATCGGCCACTCGATACGCGCAATCTGCCGGGGTAGCCGATCTTGTAGATTTTCAAGTCATGGATTTTGCCAAGTTAGGATTTGCCGACGGAAACTTCGACGTGGTGTATGGGATCGAAAGCATCTGCTACGCACACCCAAAACAAGCATTTTTGAAAGAGGCCTTTCGTGTGCTCAAGCCAGGCGGCAGGTTAGTGATTATGGATGGGTACGCCGCGCGCCCTCCCAACACCCCGGAGGAACAAACTATCCGGCGAGGTATCGAGTGGGGATTTGTCCTTTCGCCTATCGTAACCGGCAAGCACATGAAGGACATGATGGAAGTGTGTGGCTTCAGAAACGTGCAACAGATTGACAAGACGGGAGAGACGTGGCCGTCAGTCCGGTACTTCGGCAGACTCGCAACGCTGGTCATGCCTATCGCTAAAGCGCTAATATTAATCCCAAGTACGCATCTACAAGCCATCTACCGCAACGCCGTCGCCCTTCGCGCTGTGATGCACTCCTACGAGCAAGGACTTGGTATGAACGCCGTTCACATCGGAAGAAAACCAAGAAGATAACGTCTGAAAAGAATTGTAATTACGACTGCGACCGCAACGCCAAATACAATACTTTTACCTTCGGACCAACCAGGCGCCACGCTTCATCACCCTTCCACCATTTTGGGAGAATGGGAAAGGGAAGTTGGGGATCATCACGCAGAATAGTTAAATAGCTCGTCACCAGCCACTGGTCGAGCTCGTCGGATCGCTTGTACTCCCGTAACCACTCTTCATACCGATCATTGAGGAGGTCCAGCCGCCAGAGGCGAACAACGAGGTTTCCAAGATCCTCTTCACCGATGGCCCCGTCTTTACCCAGGTCTGAGACGATTACACTTCTGGCCAGCCGGTGCTGCTCAATGAAGGCACGGAGGGTATCGACAGGATTGTATGGTGTGATCCAGACGGAATCCTGGAGTCTCCCCGCACCCAACTGTCGGATTACGTCCCGGAGTGCTTCTCGGTCGACTCGCTTAGTTTCCGGCACGTCGTAGGTGACGAGGTGCATCCGGTCATCCCAGACGCGCTTCTC
>MFJZ01000044.1:5830-12199 GCA_001781025.1 Candidatus Gottesmanbacteria bacterium RIFCSPLOWO2_01_FULL_49_10 | reverse complement strand
TTTGTGGATTTGCGCGATAGACTTTTTTGGCGGGTTGTTTACTGGATGCTATGGACAGAAGGAGACTAATAGAAGAATAAAAACCTTTGTACAAAAATATCTTAATAATTACGGTCATTACAATCCAGATAAATTGTGTGGTTTACGCTGGTCGTTAGTGCATTTCTATACTGTCAGACACTATACTCTTGATGAGAGTCAAGAAACAAGACTATATCATTTGAAGAAAATCAAAAATAGGGACTGTCTTCTTCATTTGGGGAGAATGATCGAAGATCTAGAAATGGCAGTAGCAGACTACACTAGGGATTTACGATCCAAGCCCGAATTGAGAATAAGAGCCTACCGATATTTTGGGAAAACATATCCCTTGATGATAATAGATACCAACAAATTAGAATTTTTAGATGAAGATTGTGATTCGTAATCCCGTCGGTATAGTCCTTGACGAGTTATTGACACCTGATTATCGCTCCTGTATGCTGTGCTTAGGTGATGAAGTATGACGTTGCCCACAATAAGAAGAAAAAAATTGATTAAGGAAAGCGATTTTACAAAAGTCGCCAAAAGGGTTAAAAAAAGCTTCGAGGAAGAGGTTAAGTATTTGCTGGAAAAAAAATTAAAACATGGAGATACTCTATCCCCCCACGCTTTTTCCCTTTCTTAAAAACAAACATCTTCTTCTGGATACGAACGTGTTCCGGGACGCCGTCGTAAAACCCACTGTATATAGTCGGCTTTTCAACGACTTAAAAACTGCAGATGTAACGCTTGTGACCATCGACGCCGTCAGGTATGAACTGCTGAAAGGGTCAGCTGACGATACAAAATACAAAGAAAAAATGAAATTAATAGACGATATTGTTGATATATCGTTACCGATATCCCCAAAAACTGTGGAACTGGTGTATACATTGATTCAAGATTATGGAATTCACGGAACGGTCATGAGTCTGACAGACTTATTTCTCGGCGCGACACTTATGCAGTATCAGAATCGTATATGTTTATTGACGCGGGATACGACGGATTTTATACAGTCAGTATTTAACCTCTTATTCATTATTAATGTGCCTTACTCTAAGGGCATATTTACATACGGAGTTTATCAGTACGGCGCGTAAATATTTCAACAGTGTTTATCATGGAAAATCCGTGAAAGCTTTAGCTCTTGTTGATACCATCACATACGTCGTCCGGCGAAGCGTCGAGTTAAAGAATGCGCATACTGACGAGACGGCTGTCCCCGTAGAGTTTGCCTGCATTTTTTGTCATAGCGAAGAAGAATACCAAGAATTCACTCACATCATTCAAACTCTCGGCAAGATAGTAGAGAGAACTCAGAGCGGCTATACGTACCTTTTGAACGAACCGATTATCACGATGGCCGGTCCTTTAAGACTGGTAAAGATTCGCAAACCAGATTCGAAGATCGTTAAGAGAGGAGATGCCGATTTTAATACGGACTATAAAAGCTTTAAGAAAGAGTACGAAGGCAATCCAAAGTTTGAATTGATCAGACGGGTATCGTTTGAAATGCTTCGGTTATCCGACCCAGAATTTGACGCGATGGCTTGCTTTTCCAGTATTCCCAAGAGTAAGGAATTGGGAATACAATTCTAGGAATAATAGAATTCAAGGACCGTCCCTGAATTACTGAAACAAATAGAAGAAGCATACGCGAATCTTGAGGAAGATATTATGCGTAAGTACGGTAAAACCGTCCGCGAGTTCCGTGGGCTCAATGACAAGTACTACTAAATAGTTATGGATTTAAAACAGAAAATTATTTTTATTACCGGAGGTAGCCATGGGATAGGTCGGGCATTGGCAGAAAACTTGGCCCGCGAAGGCGCGCGTCTTATTCTCGTGGCAAGGTCCGAAGACCGTCTTAAGGAATTTGTTACTCAATACGGCAAGCAGCATAGGTATTATGTTTGTGATCTATCTGATTATAAGCAAGTCTCGAAGCTTGCTGAATCGGTACAAAAAGAATATGGCAGCCTTGACATTCTTGTAAATGTGGCCGGAATCGGAATCTACAAAAATCTGGAGGAAACGTCATTATCTGATTGGCAGACTTCATTTGCCACCAATGTCACTACACCGTTCTTACTTTCCCAAGGTATACTTCCCTTACTCCAGAAGACAAAAGATTCGTTTGTGTTGAATATTGGGTCGGGGGCCGGAAATATTTCCATGAGGGGAAGGAGTATGTATTGCGCGACCAAATTTGCGCTTCGCGGTTGGACGTTGAGCCTTGCAGAAGAATTTAAGGAGAAGTTTCCCCGATTTTTTCTCATCACGCTTGGGAGCACACTCACGAATTTTAGCGGTAAAAGCATCGAAGAGAAGAAAAAAGAAATGGCTGTCGGTAGAGCATATTTTCCGGTGGAATGGGTGGCAAACAAACTTGTTGAAATTATAAAGAATGACAACAGAGAGACAGAAACCACGCTTTTCCCCGGAGACTATGGATTTGGCACATGGAAGAAACAATGAATTGACGCCCTCTTACGTCACCAATTCACGTAATCTTGACAAGAAAAGTGTGAATTTGGCTGTTCCAGCTTCTCCTTCTGTTATACTCATCTTATGAACGTTCAGAAAAATATCAAGCTTTTGTCGTGGCTCAACTTCTGCACGGACTTCGTGTTTTTCGCGCCGGTGGCCATCCTCTATTTTGCCCACGTCACCGGCTCGTATGCGCTGGGGATGAGTATTTTTTCATTAGCCTATGTTTCTTCGGCTATATTCGAGATGCCCACCGGTATTATTTCGGATATGGTCGGGAGAAAGAAGACGACAATTTTTGGCGCAGTAGGTTCAGTAGGGTGTGTGACGCTCTACGCCATTGGCGGATCATACTGGATGCTTGCACTTGGCGCGCTCCTGCAAGGTTTAGCGCGGGCATTTTACAGTGGTAATAATGATGCGCTCCTTCACGACACACTCAGGGAAACAGGAAAGGAGAGTGAGTACCATACATATTTGGGGAAGACAAGCTCTATGTTTCAAATCGCCCTAGCTCTGGCCGCAGCGATGGGAGGCTTTATGGCGTCACGATCATACGCTCTGGTGATGTGGGCCTCAGTTATCCCCCAGATCGGAGCGCTCGTTATCGCGACGCAACTCGTCGAGCCGTCCATAGAAACACGGAGCAATACGAACATATTCGTACATATTCGGGAAGCGCTCGGGCAATTCAAACAGAATTATAGACTTCGCCTGTTAACCTTGGCTTCAGCGATGCGATTCGGTCTTGGTGAGTCCGGATACTTTTTGCGCACGGCGTTTATCAGTACTCTCTGGCCGGTGTGGGCAATCGGTGTATTATCTGCGTTTTCAAATTTGGTCGCGGCATTGGGATTTTTCTATGGCGGGAGGCTGATAGACAAGTTTCAACCGCTGCGGGTGTTAAACTTTGAAATCATTTCCAATAGAATCGTGAATTTGGCGGCGCTACTGTTTCCCACTGTTGTCTCGCCAGTACTCATGAATAGCACATCACTCGTTTTCGGGGCTGGAACTGTTGCTATGAATTCACTCCTTCAAAAAGAATTTACCCAAGCTCAACGCGCCACCATGAGCTCACTCAATGCATTTGTCGGAAGCATGGTTTTTGGAATAACCTCCGTCATACTTGGCGTTCTGGCGGACAGGTTCGATGCGCGCGCGGCACTTATCATAATAAATCTGATACTGTTTGTCCCGCTTGTCTTCTATAGAAAACTATTTATGGACGCGCAAATTCGACCAACGGTTGAGAGGAAACCGTAACAGGTATGCAGGACTATTTTGATCAAGCTTCCGCATATTTGCAGGATTCCAATTGCGCCAAAATTAAGCTTGGAGCGGTCATCGTAAAAAATAACGTTATTTTAAGTACTGCATGCAATTTATGCGCGCCGAATGGGAATTCATACAACGATCGGCATGTCCATTGTCTTCGGATGGACGTCACGTCCGGTACCGGCTATGAACTATGTAAAGGAATCCACGCTGAAGTGATTGCGTGTTTGAACATCCGGCCGGGGAGAACTATTGAGGAACTCGCACAATTTGCCAACTATAAGAAGCCAGCTAAAAAAGATATTTTGAGTGCGTTTACGGCCGAAGAGAAAACGCGTCTCAAAAACGCAACGATGTATCTGGCTGGTCACTATTATTCCTGCGATGGGTGCAAAAGGTTCCTCGCGATCCTCGGGATTAGGGATATTCGATTCAAGGAGAGCCGCATCAGGTGAGCACGTGGCTTTTGCTTCCAGGATTCGGTACAATGAGCGCATTATGGAAGCTGATACCCTGCAAAATAAATTTATTGCGGTGCTCAATAAAAAGATTCCTGTAGGGTTTCTCATGAATGCCTTGGGTCATATGGTAGCCGGGCTTGCGGGGAGCTACTCCAATATCTCGGAGATGCGGTTTGACTCGTATGTTGATAAGAGCGGCGGCGAGCATAAAAGCATTTCTGATCATCCGTTTATCATCCTTGCCGCAGCTAACGGCAATCAGATACGTTCATTACGAAATGAGCTTCTTGCCGCGGGTATTCATTTTGTAGACTTCACGAGTACGATGACGGTCGGCACTTATGCCGAGCAGAAGGAGCGGACGAACGCAACGCCGGAGCCCGAACTGGAATACTATGGTCTTTGTGCCTTCGGCAATAAAATCACGTTAAGCCAACTCACGAAAAAGTTTTCATTATGGAAGTGATTTTTAGCTTTATTTGGCCGATTTATTCAACTGATGCGGTATAACGTTTTTTTCTATGGCGAAATCCGGGTACCTTCGTGTTCTTATCAGCGCTGAAAACAGCGCGCAAGCCAATACGATTTTGGACGCGCTTCTCGGGAAGAAGCTAGTGGCAGGAGGCATGATCACCAAAGGCCCAGCGAAAGTTTGGTGGAAGGGTGAGATCGTCGAGATGGAGTACTACAATATTTCCGTGTTGACGAAGGAGATGCATAGAAAGGCTGTGATTGCACAAGTAAAACAAGTATCTGTTGAGGAAGTTCCCATGATTGCACTTTTCCCGCTGGAGGGGAATAAGGAGCTCCTTGACTGGATAGACGTATCCATTAGATAAAACATGTTATATCTGCCATCGTGCGAAGATGCCGCTCGGGAGGAGACGATTTGATTCGGATTCTTTAAGTGCCAATTCGCCACATGATACAGATCTCCCTCGATCCTTCATGATCGAGCCAACAAGCTGTCCGAGGGCAATGGGAGAAATATCTGCGGTGTACGCGTTGACGAGGAGGAATCGAGCTTGGGGCGAGAGTATTACTGCGCACGCCTCAAGTAGTCGCGGGAGGTCGTCAAGGAGTTTCCACACCTCTCCTTTGCTGCCGCGGCCAAACCGTGGTGGGTCCAGGATAATGCCGTCATAAGTATTGCCGCGTTTGGCTTCGCGCAGGACAAACTTCATGGCGTCATCGGCGATCCATCGAACCTGATTTTCTGCAAAGTCATTGAGTCGTGCGTTTTCATGCGCCCAGGTAAGAGCACTTTTGACGCTGTCAAGATGCGTTACGCGAGCGCCCGACTTGGCAGCTACCACAGTGGCCGCGCCGGTATAGGCGAAGAGATTGAGGATGGAAAGAGGTTTTCCGGCAATTATTTCCTTGAGCCACACCCAATTGACCGCCTGTTCCGGGAAGATGCCGACGTGCTTAAATGCCGTGGGTTCCAGTCGAAACGTCATGTCACGGTAGCGGATAAGCCAGGGAGAAGGAGGAGGATTTTTGATATGCCAATGTCCCTCGGTTTTTGTGGACCGGACGTATTGAGCACCAGCAGCATCCCATAGCTCTATGGCCTTATTTCGTTTCCATAATACGCGGGGGTCGGGCCGGGAAACAGTATAGGTACCAAATCGCTCGAGCTTCATGCCAAGACCAGTGTCTGTGAGTTCATAGTCGGTCCAGTCGGTCGGATATTCTATGGGGATTATTGGCATGCTACAATTGTAGCATGGAAGGACGTGATCAAAAACTTCGAGCGCTCCAAGGTCGACTCGATTATTACCAGCAAAAGCTTGAGACGAAAATGAAACGGTATCGGGGCGTTATCCACGAGAGCGCGTCAAGCGAAATGAAGCATCAGGAGGTTATGGTGCTACGGGCTATGGTTTCCGATCTCAAAAGAGAGATTCTCTCGCTAGGGAAAGATCCCTAGGCAAGCCCGGGTTGATCCAATGCCACATGGTGGAACTTGGGTCACTTGACAGTGCTAGGTGCGATACCGTACGGTTGACAGTAGAAGACGCGTGTTGTATATCCCAACACTGTCCGTTCTTTCTCTTGAGAAGGGTGGTGAGGTAATAATGAAAATGAAGGAACTTGATTGGGTCGCAAATAT
>MFJZ01000044.1:3234-5793 GCA_001781025.1 Candidatus Gottesmanbacteria bacterium RIFCSPLOWO2_01_FULL_49_10 | reverse complement strand
TTAAGCTTGACTTGGTGACTACCGTACTCGGCACGAGCCCGGCATTGGTTCAGCTCGTGTATGTTGTGGTCGGTCTGGCCGGCCTCTACCAGCTCTATAAGATGACGACGAAGACTAAAAAGTAAGAAGTAAGAGGGAGATGCGATCCTGGGATAGAGATAAAGAGAAATAATTAACAAAAGTGTCGCCTGAATAGCACAAAGAAACCTTCCATGCGAAGGAGGTTTCTTTTTTTGGCCATTCTCGCATACAATACGCCCATGAAGAAGTTGTTTTTGGTTTTTGCCCATCCGGACGATGAGTCACTTGCGACAGGCGGGACGATCGCTAAGTACGTTCGGAGCGGATGGCATGTTGATCTAATCTGTGCCACAAAAGGAGAGTCGGGTTCAAGCGGACCGCATGCGGTATCCGGTGATGCGTTGGGAAAAATTAGGGAAGGAGAACTTGGTCGCGCAGCAAAAATATTAGGCATTTCTTCTGTTTCGTATTTAGGATACAAAGACGGGATGCTTGGTAGGCAGAACCCGGGTGAGCTGGAAGACTCCATTTATAGAGCTATGGAGACGAAATTGCCGGATGTCGTCATAACATTCGACACGACAGGTATCAGCCATCACCCTGATCATATAAAGCTTTGCTTCGCGACAACATTTGCATTCCAAAAATACTCTCTTTATCTTGCCGCTACCCATAAGACTCAAAAAGTATTGCAGAAATACGACGAACAATGGATCAAGCGCATTGAACGTATGGTCGGGGAGAGAATAGAGCCACGGTTGTACTACGCATGTATGCCCGAGAGTATCGCGCGTTACGCAATAAAGGAAAAAATAATTCCGGCAGTATCTTTCGGTAAGCCTTGGATCGGAGTAAAAGACAGCCGTATTTCTACAATTATTGACATCAAACGGTTTGCGCATCTTAAACTCCGTGCTCTTCGCGAACATATCACGCAGATGGCAGACGTTAGTCATTTTTTACAAGCAGAAGGCACGCCTCTGTTTGATCAGGAATACTTTATGTTGCGGATGAAGGGAACTCAGGAAGTTTTTATGGGGAAAAATGACTCCGTGAGCGATCGCATTTAGAATACCTCATTGACAACGAAGAGATATGAGATAAACTGATACTCATCTTGTATCAGTTATATGCACTTTCGGAAACACGAACACTACGCGCTTCTTTTTATGAGTGAGCTCGCCCGAAGCAGCGAAACTCAACCTCTATCGCTTGCTTCGATATGCAGGCTTCACGGCATTACGCTTCCGTTCCTTAAAAAAATCGTACGGACACTTCATCTATCCGGGTTAACTAAGAGCAAAGAGGGTTTCGGTGGTGGGTATGTTTTGTCACGCCCGCCGGGGAAGATTACTCTTTGGGATATAGTCCGGACATTTGACAGGAGCGATGACACTCGTCGTGTTAAGAGCGTCAAATATGTTGACTGTCCGGTGAACCGAGCGTGTTTACCTCAGCACATTCGGAGTACCGTAATGACTGCCATTGAAGATCGGTTGCAGTCTATTACCCTTAAGGAGGTGTCTTTATGAACAACCGCGCGCTCGTTATATCCAATTTGCACGTTGAAGTCGAAGGGAAAGAAATTCTAAAGGGAATTTCTTTGAAAGTTCGCCTCGGGCAGGTGCACGCGATCATGGGACCCAACGGGAGCGGGAAATCGACGCTCGCATATGTCCTTATGGGACATCCCTCATATAAATGTCAAATGTCGCGCCGTCGTCAAAGCGGCTATGGCGCGTCGGCGACAAAAGTCAAAAGTCAAATTCAGATTGGAAATATTGATTTTATTGGACTTTCTACGGAAGAGCGGGCGAAGGCGGGATTGTTTCTTGCCATGCAGTCGCCGATTGCGGTGCCGGGAGTCAGCGTTATGAATCTCCTTCGGACATCCTATCAGGCAATTCATGCGGACGAAGTCAAAAGTGAAGAACATGCCGTACAAAATCCCATACTTGCGAGACGATGGAACGCTGGTATAGGTCTGTCTGAATTTACCCAAATCGTGAAAAAATACGCTCGTAGTCTTCGTATCGACGAGTCGTTTTTCGGTAGAAGTGTTCATGACGGGTTTTCTGGGGGAGAAAAGAAAAAACTTGAGATGCTTCAGGCGTTGGTATTGCAACCGAAATTCGCCATTTTTGATGAAATAGATACCGGGCTTGATGTTGATGCACTGCGTGTCGTGGGGAAGGGGATAGGTATCCTTCGCAAACAAAAAATG
The DNA here is from genome assembly GCA_001781025.1 of Candidatus Gottesmanbacteria bacterium RIFCSPLOWO2_01_FULL_49_10. Lineage (GTDB taxonomy): Bacteria > Patescibacteriota > Microgenomatia > UBA10105 > UBA927 > MFJZ01. The sequence goes on along the minus strand of MFJZ01000044.1, from coordinate 3,548 downwards.
GGAGTCATCATCATCACGCATTACAACCGGATTCTCCGTTACATTACACCGGACGTCGTGCATGTATTGGTTGATGGAAAAATAGTCGATACTGGTACCGCGACACTCGCCAAAAAGATTGAAAGAGAAGGATATGGTGTATACCAGAAAAACTGAAATATGACACAACTACAGCCAATGAACGACACCTATAAATATGGTTTCCACAAGCCAGAGAACTACGTATTTAAATCTAAAAAAGGTCTGAACCGTGCGGTGATAGAGGAGATGAGCTCTTTGAAAAGTGAGCCGCTTTGGATGCGGCAGTTTCGGCT
>MFJZ01000044.1:0-3201 GCA_001781025.1 Candidatus Gottesmanbacteria bacterium RIFCSPLOWO2_01_FULL_49_10 | reverse complement strand
GGGGCGGGGATCTGTCCGGACTCAATTTTGATGATATCTACTACTACATCCGCCCCACAGACAAGAAAGTTTCCCGGTGGGAAGATCTCCCGGAAGAAATCCGTGATACCTATGACAGGATCGGCATTCCCGAAGCAGAAAAAAAGTTCCTCTCCGGTGTTTCAGCACAATACGAATCGGAGGTTGTCTACAAAAGCATTAAATCGATGCTATCTAAAAAAGGCGTGGTATTTCTGGATATGGATTCGGGGCTTCGTGAGTATCCGGAGATTGTCAAACAGTATTTTGGTACCGTTATCCCTCCCGGGGATAATAAGTTTGCAGCGCTTAACAGTAGCGTCTGGTCGGGCGGTTCATTTGTTTATGTGCCGGCCGGTGTCCGCGTGGATCTGCCGCTTCAAGCATACTTTCGCATTAACGCAGCCAATATGGGGCAGTTTGAACGCACCCTCATCATCGCAGAAGAAGGAAGTTTTGTTCATTATGTAGAAGGCTGTACAGCTCCCATTTACACTACAGATTCACTTCACAGTGCAGTGGTCGAGATTATTGTAAAAAAGGGGGCCCGGGTGCGATACACGACCATCCAGAATTGGAGTAACAATGTCTATAACCTGGTCACCAAACGCGCCAGAGTGGAAGAAGAGGGGATCATGGAATGGGTGGACGGCAACTTAGGAAGCAAGCTCACGATGAAATACCCGAGTGTTTATCTAGTCGGTCGTAAGGCACACGGAGAAGTATTATCGATTGCATATGCCGGGAAAGGACAACATCAGGATGCAGGCGGCAAAGCCGTCCACCTAGCTCCGGAAACCACCTCACAGATTATCTCCAAATCTATAAGCCGCGGCGGTGGGAGAACATCGTACCGTGGATTGGTGCAGGTATATCCAGGGGCAAAAAACAGTAAAAGTAAGGTCGTTTGTGACGCCCTGCTTCTGGATGAAGCATCCCGATCAGATACGTACCCTACGATGAAGATTGATGAGCAGGATGTCACCATAGAGCACGAGGCAACTGTTTCTAAGATCGGCGATGAGCAGCTGTTTTATCTCCAGAGCCGCGGGATAGGCAAAGCCCAGGCCGAGTCCATGATCGTCAACGGTTTTATTGAGCCGATCGTCAAAGAGCTGCCGCTTGAGTATGCAGTAGAGCTTAATAGACTTATTCAACTGCAGATGGAAGGCTCAGTTGGCTAGGCGAAAGGAAAGAGTTGTTATGGGCCGGAGCATTCGTCGGGACACAGTGGAAACGATTATCGAGGAGACCGGGAGCGGTAAGGGGATCTATGAATACGACCTCGAAGAAAATGCACGACTCACCGCAGTATTGGTCGTTTCCCGGGAGACAGATGCAGATATCATTATCCATGTTCGCCTCCTTGGTCGGGGTGCGCAGGCGAATGTCATCGCACTTGTCCGGGGAAGCGGGGACAATCATATTTCATTACACACAAAGCAGCTCCATAAAGCGCCGGAGACGACAAGTAATCTTTTGGTCAAATCCGCCCTGAGAGACAACGCGAAGTTTGCCTACGACGGCGTCATTCGCGTGGAGCCAGTGGCACAAAAAACCGATGCCTACCAGAAAAATGAGAATCTTTTTCTCTCTGGTGGGCCACAGGCCCAAAGCGATCCGGCACTTGAAATCCTCGCAAACGACGTGCGCTGCACGCACGGCTCTACAACCGGCAAACTCAGTGAAGATCATTTTTGGTATTTGGCTAGCCGCGGAATATCAAGACCGGCAGCGATGCAACTATTGGTTGAAGGATTTTTTGAATACGTCATAAGCACGATTTCTGATACAATAAGCCGAGAAAAAATAAGGAGGGCATTATGGCGAGTTACATAAAAGTGCTTTCAGTCAGTGATCTTCCATCCGGGAACATGAAGACGGTTGTAGTAAGTGGTAAAAAAATTGCCATTGCCAACATGGATGGCGAGTTTTTTGCGATTGACGATACCTGCAGTCATGAACAGTGTTCGCTGGGCAGCGAAGGATTTTTAGATGGCAACATCGTCACCTGCGGTTGTCATGGCGCCCAGTTTGATGTGACGAACGGAAAAGTCATGTCGCTTCCGGCGGCAACCGATGTGGATTCATACAACATAAAGACAGAGGGAGAAGATATATTGGTTGAGATATGAAAGATATTCGCGGCGATTTTCCTCAACTAAAAAGAAAAATCAATGGTAAACGTTTGGTGTATCTTGACTCTTCTGCGACGTCTCTTAAGCCCCGTCAGGTAATCAGGAAAGAGCAGGAGTATTATACGATCTACTGCGCCAACGTTTTTCGTGGAATTTATAAAACAAGCGAGGAAGCGACTCAACAGTTTGAAGACGCGCGGAAAAAGTTGGCGGTATTTATCGGAGCGAACGAAGCAGCGGAGGTAATCTTCACACGCAACACGAGCGAGTCAATTAACCTGGTTGCCGCCGGTATCGGAAAAACGCTGAATCAAGGAGATGAAGTTGTTATGACGATTATGGAGCATCACTCCAATTTTGTTCCCTGGCAACAAAGAGCCATAAAAAAGGATATACAATTTAGAATTTGGTACATCGATGAAGGAGGAAAACTTGATCTTAAGGATTTAGAGAAGTTGATTACCCATAAAACAAAAGTACTGGCAGTTGCTGCCGTATCCAACGTATTAGGCACCATAAGCCCCATCAGGCACATCTGCCACATAGTCAAAAAAATAAACCCCGATTGTCTTGTACTTGTGGATGCAGCGCAGGCTGCCCCTCATATGAAGATGAATGTACAAGACTGGGGAGCGGATTTTGTGGCGTTTTCTAGCCATAAAATGCTCGGGCCCACGGGGGTAGGCGTCTTATGGGGGCGAAGGGAAGTGTTGGAGCAGTTATCTCCCTATCAATTTGGTGGAGATATGATTAAAGAGGTTCATATTGAGAAAACGATTTTTGCTGATCCGCCGCACAAATTTGAAGCCGGTACGCCGCATATCGCGGGTGCCATCGGTCTGGGAGCTGCAGTTGATTACCTCGAGACTCTTGGCATGGATGCGGTGCGTAAGCACGAGATTGAAATTACCGATTATGCGCTTAAGGCCCTAGCGCGGGTCAAGGGTATTGCCGTTATCGGGCCACCCAAGGCTAAAGATCGGGGTGGCGTCATTGCTTTTACCATGAAAGGCGCGCATGCGCATGATATCGCCCAACTTCTGGA
>MFJZ01000043.1:5966-9347 GCA_001781025.1 Candidatus Gottesmanbacteria bacterium RIFCSPLOWO2_01_FULL_49_10 | reverse complement strand
AAGTACATAAACTCAATGTTTCCGGCCATGCTCCATGAATATATAGAGGGCGAAAGCAGACCCGATTATCAAACGGATGAACAATTAAAGCCCATGAACTGCCCTAACCACATCCAGATTTACCAATCAAAACCAAGAAGCTATAGAGAGCTGCCAATTGAAATGGGGGAGTTGGGTACGGTATACCGCTACGAAAGGGCAGGGACGCTTCATGGCATGACCAGAGTCCGCGGTTTTACCCAGGATGACAGTCACATATTTTGCCGTCCTGACCAGGTCATAGACGAAATTAGAGAGGTCTTGGAATTGACGAAGCACATGTACGATATCTTTGGATTTAAAGACTACCAGGCATACCTGTCCACACGTCCGGAAAAATCCCTAGGTTCGGATTCAATGTGGAAATCTGCCGAAGAATCACTGAAAAAAGCGCTTCTCCTTGAAGGAATCAAAAACTTCAAAATTGATGAAGGGGCTGGTGTATTCTATGGCCCGAAGATAGATTCAAAAATAAAAGATTCACTCGGGCGGGAATGGCAACTTGGGACCATTCAGTTTGACTTCAACATGCCAGACAAGGCAGCAACAACCAATCAAGATATCGAAGAATTCTGGGCTATGAAGACCTTTAAAGACAAATTTAAAACGAAAGAAAATCTTTCCCGGTACCTCAAGAAGTTGGGAAGGGGCTTCGACGTTCAATATGTTGATGGATCTGGAGAAAAGAAACAGGCTGTTATGATCCATCGAACAGTGCTCGGATCTATGGAGCGATTCTTTGGCATCCTCATCGAGCATTACGGTGGCGCGTTTCCTGTGTGGCTCTCGCCTGTTCAGGTCACCCTTATCCCCATCGCCCAGCGTCATAACGACCAAGCCCAAAAGGCATTGACAGCACTTAAGGCTGCCGGCATCCGTGCAGAAATTGACGACCGCAATGAGTCTATGCAGGCAAAGGTGCGAGACGGCGCTTTACAAAAAGTACCCTACATGGGTATAATGGGGGACCGGGAAGCCGTGGAAGGCACGATCTCGATACGGTCGCGTCGCGGAGAGGATCTCAAGGGAATCTCCCTTGAGCAATTCATCCGCAGAGTACACGAAGAGATTGAACGCAAAGCAACGTAAATTTTATCGCCTGAATTATCAAATAGCGAGCCAAACGCTTCGCCTCCTCGATGAGGCTGGCAAGCAAATTGGTATCGTGACGAAAATTGAGGCACTTCAGAAAGCAAAAGAGCTTGGTATTGATGTAGTGGAGATTGCGGGAAACGCGAGCCCTCCAGTCGCCAAGCTCATTGATTTTAAGAAGTTTAAGTATCAGGAGGCCAAAAAAGAGCGCGAGATGAAAAAGAGTCAGAAGCACGTGGGCGTCAAAGAGGTGAGGCTCAGACCCTTCATCGGACAACATGACTTTGACACGAGGCTCAAACAAGCAAAGGATTTTTTAGCCGATGGCAATCAACTCAAAGTCAATCTCATGTTTAAAGGAAGAGAAATTACCAGGAAGGAATTCGGCTTTAACGTCATAAGACGGTTTATTGAAGCACTGGAAAACATAAAGGTCGTTCGCGAACCACACGTGGAAGGAAGAACGTTAGTCGCAATGATTGTGAATAATAAAAAGGGTGTATGACACGAGTATGGGAAAAGTCAAAACGAAAAAAATAGTCACGAAGCGATTCCACGTTTCCAAAACCGGCAAACTCATGCATCGTGCACAAGGTGCCAGGCATCTGCGCCGACGCAAAAACAAGTCAAGGCAACGTCGCCAGGACAAACCGGTAGAACTTACCAATATGCGATTTATGAGCGTCATCAAACAATATCTAAGCGCATAATATGAGAGTTAAAAGAGGCGTCACGAGCCACGCAAAACATAAAAAGCTCCAGCTTGCCAATAAAGGCTACCGGATGACCAAGCGCCGACTCGTACGAGTCGCCAAAGAAGCCTACCTTCATGCCGGTGAATATGCGTTTGCCGGAAGGAAGCAAAAAAAACGGGACTTTCGCAGACTTTGGATCACCCGGATCTCGGAAGCAGTCAAACTACGCGGCCTCTCCTACAGCTCATTTATCCATCAACTCAAAGAGGCAAATGTTACGATTGACCGGAAAATTCTCGCTAATCTCATCATTGAGAATCCGGAAACATTCGATGAAATTCTGGACCGAGTTCGATCAGTGAACTAATTCTCCTATTATTTGCACCATTTCTTCTAAAGGAATAAAATACCAACAACTTCATTTTCTGTCCCCAATTAGAACGACGCGTATGGCATTACCGGAAGCTGGAATCAAAACTGCAGTAGATACCTCTTTAAATCTTGTTCAAGAAATTCCCTGGTGGGAACAGCAAGCTCGGGACATACGCATGACTATTGCCCGTGACTTCCGTGAAAAACTGGCAAGCGGAGTGGTGACAAAGGGCATTCGTTCTCTGACGATCATGGCCCGCGAAAGTCAACGCGTCATGCGGGAAGCCGGAATTCCGGAAGATAAAGCCGTGCGATCCCTGGCTATTGGGGACATCGACCTCCGCGGGGAACCGGTTGCTGATGATCTCGGATTAACTGCCAATAGTGAAATCCGCCACCAAATAGAAGCATTTGTTAGTCGGGAACTGGAATCTCATCAAGATCGTCCAGCCGATTCTCTCACGAGCTATCAACCGGAAGCAATCGGATACTATCCGACCCGTGAGGCGTTTGCCGCATTTATGAGCCGATTCGGCATACCCTACAGCGCAGACAATACGATACTAAGTTACGGAAGCCTTTCGGGCATAGATGGACTTCTCGGCACAATCGCTATTCTTGCCAAAAAGAACGGTGTTGGTGTGGACATGGTATTCCCGGCCCCAGGGTTTAGTGTGATTGCCGCGCAAGCCCGCAGGCGTAGTATCGACGTACGAACAGTGCTCACTGATGCAGACACCGGCTATTGCATTACCCAAAAACACCTTGAGCAGACGTTAAACAACGTATCACCTGATATGACAACTCTCTACTTGACCCCCATGGCAAATCCGACATCAAGCGTGTATGAAGTTAACGCTCTTAAGGAGACACTGCAAACATTTAAACGTTTGCGTCCAAATGGCATTATCCTTGTCGATCTTGCCTACATCGAAATGATCCCGGAGGAGGAGGCCTGTGCCATCCTCGATCAATTTAAGAAAACGGATACTGTGGAGCAGGCAGTCATGATTACCAGTATGTCCAAACTTTTCGGAGAGCCGAGACTTCGCGCAGGGGCTCTCCACACCAAAAACGCCCAGCTTCGAAAAGAACTCCAAACGCACTGGCAAACAGTATTTGCGTCGTTGTCCGGACCTATGGAGCTTACCGCTCTTGCTAAATGGCACCTCGTCCCGCGGGA
>MFJZ01000043.1:0-5937 GCA_001781025.1 Candidatus Gottesmanbacteria bacterium RIFCSPLOWO2_01_FULL_49_10 | reverse complement strand
CTTACTGAGGATGGTCGCCCGCCGATAGTGGCCCTCTCATCGGTTCATCGCGATATCCCTCTCTACATGTATGCCAAACTGGAGCCTGGATATGATTTTCTCGATCTTTTTATAGAAACCGGCATCGTGGGCGTTCCGGGCGATGTATTTGAAGATGACCCGAAAGAGAACATGATGCGATTCTCGATGGGCATGGAATCATTTATCTAATTGACGGGAGTCTATCAGCGCGTTACAATACAAAAAGACCATGCAAATCCAAACCCAAAGAGGATTGATGAATTTCTTTTTTACCTCGCTACAGCGGGGGTCTTTGGGTGACATGTCAACCAGTAACCAGTAACAAGCAACGAGTAACTAACCCAAAGAAGCCCCGCGCAAGCGGGGTTTTTTGATGTGTTAGTTAGCGAGTAAATTCATATTTACGAGCTTACTAACCATCAACCCCGCATCAGCGCTCTTGCGAGGCGCGGCTGTAAGCCCTGCGAGCAAGCAAGCTTGATGCTGGGGTTTGTGGAATGAAAGGAGCTGAAATTTATATGGGAAAACCAAGATGTGAAGCTTTACCTACATACCATAACGATGCTCGAGCGCATCATTTACAAATGATAGAAAAAGCTGGCACGATTAAACCAGGAGAGATAATTGAAGTATCAAGAGGGAAGTTAGTGATCAATTTGACACAGGATACTATTAGCGCGCCGCAATATGACGCCAAACAAGCCGATGCACAATGAACCGGGTTCTTGCCGGATTGTAGCAGAAACAATAGAATAAAAGCAGTCAATACATTATGACTAATCAACAGGATAACGATGCTCTGACCATCGCCGCCCCCCACTTCATCGGGCTTCTGATGGAAATGGAGCATCAGGCGAGGGAGTTGATAGCAACAACTGATAAATCAGCCGAGGAGCTTCGGATCCTGCTTCTGGGCCCCAAAAGTGAACTGGGGAAGCTTACCAAACAGATCCGTCAGGTACCGCCCGTGGATCGCGGGAACGTCGGTGTCGTCGTCAACGAAGTCAAGGAGTCTATAGAAAAAGCGCTTCAAAAAAAGCTATCAGCTATCAGCGATCAGCTATCAGCTCCTAACGACTGGTTTGACGTCACTGCCCCGGGCATCCGGCCGCCGGAAGGACATCTCCATATCGTATCGCAAGCAATCACAGAAATTACACGGATCTTCGAGCGGATCGGCTTCACGCGCGTCCGCCACCCGGAAGTGGACTGGGACTGGTACGCATTCGAATCCCTCAACATGCCGCCTCACCACCCGGCACGGGACGAATGGGAGACATTTTTCATTGACTACCCCGGCAAACCTCCAGCCTCAAGGGCAGACCTTGAGCGTAAAGAGCAAATAGTTTTGACTCCCCACACCAGTAACGGCCAGGTGCGGGAGATGGAGAAAGGCAGTCTTCCTATCCGCATGATCAATATCGCCAAGTGCTACCGCCGACAGCTAGATGTCTCCCATACTCCGATGTTTCACCAGTTTGAAGGGCTCTATGTGGATAAAGAAGTTTCGATTGGCGACCTAAAAGGAGTCATGGATTTCTTTTTTAAGGGTTATTACGGCCCTGATCGGGTATCCAGGCTCCGTCCCTTTCATTTCCAATTTACGGAGCCCTCCTTTGAAGTTGACATCAACTGTGGCGTCTGTTTAGGCAAAGGGTGCAAACTTTGCAAAGATGGTTGGCTTGAACTTGGCGGATCCGGTATGGTCCACCCAAATGTATTGCGAAGTGGAGGAATTGACCCCAACGTCTACAGCGGATTTGCATTCGGCTGGGGGGTAGAACGGGTCGCCATGATGAAATCAGGGACCAAACTTGACGACGTCCGATTGCTGTACAGCAACGACGTACGATTTCTGGAACAGTTCTAATAATCACTATGGCAAACTCTGATATACCGGACAAAAAAATAGTTATCGTCATTAGTGCCCTGTTAGAAAAAGGACAAGCCACGAATAGAGCGGCTGTCTTGGCTACTGGCCTCGCGGCTCATGTTCCGAACATGATCGGTGGAGACTCGACAACAAAGGATGGACAAACGCTTTTGGGTTTCACGCAAATCCCTATTCCTATTCTGACGACAAAACCCGATACATCACTTCCGGAGCTTACAAAAAAGGGCCAGGAGCTTGGCTGTATGGTTATCGTTTTTTTGTCTCGAGCTCAGGGGATGCGTTCGTACGAAGAATATAGACAATCTATCGCTCAAACGAACTCTCAAGATTTAGATATTGATGCGGTCGCTCTCTATGGAGACAAGGTATCGGTCACCAAGGTGACTGGAAACCTTCCGGCATTGCGGTGAAATGATATGAATATATTAATACCTGATTCATGGCTCCGAGAATACCTAAACACGAAAGCCACTCCCAAACAGATCAAGGAGTATCTCTCTCTTTGTGGCCCGTCAGTTGAACGCATACACAAGGAAGCTGTGGAAGTGATCTATGACGTTGAAATCACAACCAACCGCCCGGACGCTATGTCTGTCGTCGGAGTAGCGCGGGAAGCAGCCGCGATCCTCCCGAGGTTTGGAATCGCTGCTAAACTTCTCCATGACCCATACAAAATAGCAAGAAAGCAACGCTGGCAAGATAGCAAAATAGCAAACAAAACGCTTACGATCAAAACCGACGCCAACCTCAACCCCCGCTGGACCTCAATTGTGTTTGAGGGAGTTACGGTCAAACCATCGCCGAATTGGCTTAAAAAGAAGCTCGAAGCCACCGGCATCCGCAGCCTCAACAATATTATCGACATCACAAATTACTTAATGCGTGGCCTAGGCCAACCGGCACATGCATTTGACTTTGACGCGATTTCGGATAAGGCCAACCACGCGACGATGATCCTCCGCGCTTCAAAAAAGGGTGAAAAACTTACGACGCTTGACGGCAAAAACCATACGCTGCCGGGCGATGACATCGTTATTGAAGATGGGAAGGGGAGACTCATTGATCTGTGCGGCGTCATGGGCGCCCAAAACTCTGCAATCCGCGCGTCCACCAAAACCGTCATCCTGTTCCTCCAGACCTATGACCCCATGCATATCCGGCGGACCATGATGAACCTCGCTCACCGCACCGAGGCCGGAGGACTCTTTGAAAAGGGGACAGATCCCGAACTTGTGCTTTCCGCGTTCGCCAAAGGCGTGGAGCTTGTCACTGAGCTATCCGGGGGGAGCATAGCAAGCCGCCTCTACGATATCTACCCCAAACCGCACAAACCCTACACTGTGTCACTTACGCGAACCAAGGCTGATGCCTACATCGGCAAACATCTTTCGGATAAAGAAATTATGGAAATTCTTAACACCCTCGGATTTCAAACCAAAGTCACCAAAGAAGTCATTACCGTTTCTGTCCCAAGCTTTCGCCGCGACGTCACGATTGATGTGGACATCATCGAGGAACTCGCCCGGATTTACGGATATCACAATATTACATCCACACTTCCCGACACCGCTCCGCCCGTCGTGATGCCGGACCCCGCCTTAGGCGGGGAAGAAGAAATCAAAATGCGCCTGCGCGATTGGGGATACACGGAAACCTACACTTACTCCATGATCTCCGAGGACCTCATGGACATCTTCGGCTTGGATAAAGCGAAAGTGTATAAAATCGCAAACCCGTTATCCAACGAATGGGTTTATATGCGGCCCACACTCTGGCCAAGTATGTTATCGAGCGTGAAACAAAACCTCAATATCAAACCGGATCTCACGCTTTTTGAACTCAGCATGACGTATATATATCGCGCGGGCAAGCTCCCCGATGAGAAGCCAGTATTGCTCATAGCCTGGACGGGAGACCAATTCTATAACGCCAAAGGCATCGGAGAAGCAATCTTCGCGCTCTTTGGTATTCCACTGGCTGCGTCTCACCCTGTCCAGATGGATTGGTATACCGAAAAGCAATTGCAACTCGGCGCATACGGATCAGTCGGACTTGTTCATCAAAAATTTCTTGATGCGCTCCAAATCCACACCCCAGTGACCATCTTGGAATTGGACATAGAAGGACTGATCGCTCATGCGCGCTCGACCAAACAATACATCCCCATTCCTAAATATCCCCCCAGCTTTGAAGACCTTGCGTTTGTCTTGCCGCCACAGACTCCCGTCGGCCCCATGATGGCTGCTCTCAAGTCCGCGCATCCATTAGTTACTGATGTTACTCTTTTAGATAAATATGAAACCACGACGACGTTTCACATCACCTATCTTTCACCGGAAAAAAATCTGACCACGGAGGACCTACGCCCCGCCCGCGAAAAACTCATCGCGCTTGCCCAACAGAAATTCGGCACTACGCTTAAAACTATCTAAAGTCCCCTTAGACTCTCTCTTACACAATCATCACAAAATTATGCACGTGCATAATTTTGTGATGCTCTATAAAGAGTATACATCCAAGTGACGACCGGTGGTTACAGATACACCTTCATATAAAGCGTCTTCAGTGAAAAAATTATGGAGTTATCGTTGGCGGAGGAAGCGTCGGCGTCAGAGTTGGTGAAGGAGTTGCTGTCGGGAAGGGCTGATTGACACTTATTTTTATCTCCCGCTCCGTGACATTGCCTTTCGTGTCCATGGCCTTCGCTTTTATGGTATGCACGCCATCGGTCATGTGAATCGTTTCAGAAGCCTGACTTCCTGACACTTCCCGCTCCTTGTTGCCATCCACATAGATTTCTATCTTGTCCACCCCTTGGCCCGCACCGGCTTCCACGCGAATTTTGACATCGCTCGCATTCACCTGTTGCTCGTTTCCGGGCTCTTTGATGGATACGGCAATCGCGTCATTTGATTGGCTCGTTTCCGTCGGCGGGTGAAATTTGGAGTCAGACTGGCCAGCTAGCCACGCGTTGATCCCTTCCTGCCAACGATTCTTGCCGTCGCCAGACACCGGATCCTGCTCTTTAAGTACCACAAATGACCGCAGGTCGTACTCACCCTTGGCCACTTCGACGGGACTTGCGAGTTTATTGCCGTCTTTTTTGGATACCTTGACTTGCTGATAGATAGGTGACGGACCGGTAGGCTCCGTCCCGCTCACAAACTTTTCTTTCCTGGTCGGGTAGCCGTCTACCGGCAGGCCACCTCCATAGGCATCGATGTCAAGCTCAACGATATTGCCTGGGCGGGAAAACGGCTCATCCTGTTTATCTTTTAAGGCCTCGCGCATGATCCGGTTCCAGATGGGAGCCGCACCGGTCACTCCGGAGGCCAGAGACGGATGCATCGTCGAATTATCATTGTTACCGACCCACGTACCGACCACGACCGACGGACTATACCCTATAGCCCAGTTATCTCGCTTGTCATCGGTCGTTCCGGTTTTGACGGCAACCGTCTTGCCAGAGATAAATAGGTACGACCGGAGACCAAACACTTCTTTTCTCGCGTCGTTATCGGAGAGAATATCGGAAACTAGGTAAGAAATCTCAGGAGAAAGAACTCTCCGCGGTGAGGAAGGCGTATATTCATAAAGCGTTTTTCCTTTGGCGTCCACCACTTTCCGAATTGCCGCGATGGGATGACTTTCTCCGCCGGTTGCAAAAACCCCGTACGCGTGGGTGAGTTCAAGAAGTTTGACCTCACCCCCGCCTAACGTCAGCGATAACCCAAATCGCTTGATGTTCTCATCGGTCGGTTCAAGCGTCGAAAGCCCCATGTCGTAGGCAAGCCGCAAGGTGTCCCGGACGCCGACCAAAGCACTCACCTTAACGGCAATGGTGTTGATCGAGTTTGCCAATGCGAACCGCAGCTCCAGGGGTCCACGGAATTTGCTGTCGTAATTTTTGGGATTATATTCGGGTTTTGCCGGGTCTCCCGATGGATACTTGGTATCAACGTCAAGAAGGAGTGTCGCAGCGGTGTAGCCTTTTTTGAAAGCCGCCGCATAGGTTACGGGCT
>MFJZ01000042.1:4441-5987 GCA_001781025.1 Candidatus Gottesmanbacteria bacterium RIFCSPLOWO2_01_FULL_49_10 | reverse complement strand
TGACTGGGTCGACGCGGTCGTCATAGGGTGCCTGTCGATACTGGGTCTGTTTCTTCTCCTGTCCGTTGATCCCAGCTTGTTTTACCAGCAAGCGCTTTATCTGACGGGAGCATTGGTGCTGTGCATCGTCGTTTCTCATGTCGATAGCGCTGTACTTGCCTGGGCGGGGCCATATGGGTATCTTCTCTCTCTTGTCCTTCTCGCGTTTACGTATCTGGGTCCCCAGATCCGCGGTGCGTCACGGTGGATTTTTATCGCCGGGATACAACTTCAGCCATCAGAACTCGTAAAGCCGCTCCTCATCCTTGCCTTTGCCTGGGCGCTTGCGAACTTACCACCGAAAAATGTTCGGAATATCTTCGTTCACGGTGTCCTATTTCTCATCCCATTTGTTCTCGTCTATAAACAGCCGGATTTGGGAACCGGCATCGTCTATGCGCTAACTTGGAGCGCGATGATGGTCGCCGGAGGATTATCGTTGTGGACGTTCTTCCTGGGGAGTGGGGTCACGAGTATTTTTGTGCCGGTGGTGTGGTTTCTGCTTCACGAATATCAAAGGCAGCGAATAGTGACATTCTTAAATCCTGCCCTTGACCCAAAAGGAGCCGGGTACAATGCACTCCAGGCCATGATTGCCGTAGGAAGCGGACAATTGATCGGTCGCGGGCTGGGCCGCGGCACGCAAAGCCACTTACGGTTTTTACCCGAGTATCATACAGATTTCATTTTTGCGGCGCTTGTGGAAGAGTTGGGATTTTTCGGAGGGGTATTGCTTTTGGCCGGGTATGTGTCGCTCTTGTGGCGTATCCTTGCGCCGCTTTTGAAAGGTATAACACGGGATCTTTTTCCGTTTGTGTACTCGGTCGGACTGTTTACTATGCTCTTGGCGCAGGTATTTATAAACATCGGCATGAATATGGGGATTATCCCGATAACCGGTATCACGCTGCCGCTTGTCTCATACGGCGGGAGTTCGCTAGTCAGCGTGGGCGTCTCGTTTGCGATACTTTGGGCCCTCAGACGGTCAAAACGAGCAACAGGCACAATTGCATTTGAGTAGTATTATTGGTAGAATAAGCTCCTATGTTTGCGATAGTTGAAATTGCCGGAAAGCAATATAAAGTAACGCCGGGTGAGACATTGTACGTTGATCGGCTGACCCAAGCCGTCGGAGACACGGTGCGATATGATACCGTCATGCTTCTCCAAAATGAGAAAAAAACGCTCGTCGGGACGCCTACGGTGAAAGGGAGCGTCGTGACTGCAAAAATTGTGAGTCACGAAAAAGGTAAAAAACTCGACGTCCGTCGGTTTAAATCAAAAGTTCGTCACCGGAGAAAAGTCGGTTTCCGTCCATATCTTACCAAGCTTGAAATCCTTTCCGTCGGGAAGGCATGAAGAAGAGTAGTTACCTCTTTATCTTTGGTCGCACACCCCAGCTTTCAACGGTTGAGCTTTTGCAGTTTTTCCCTGCGGCTACCCCCGTATGCGACCGTGTGGCACTCGTATCGGAGACCGACACTGCGCCGGAACGGCTTATGGAGGT
>MFJZ01000042.1:244-4326 GCA_001781025.1 Candidatus Gottesmanbacteria bacterium RIFCSPLOWO2_01_FULL_49_10 | reverse complement strand
TACGACCTAGTAAATCCATCGATCCAGCTCCTCTCGCCCTTAAAAAAACTTTTGGAGCGCGTTGGGGTACGTGCACGATACGTCGTGCCCCACGATACAGAGCAAGATCTATCAAGCGTAGTCGTTTCGAAAAATAAACTGTTTGAGCTTGTCGTGGTTCCCCAAAAGAGCGGCTTTCTGGTAGGGGAGACCGTCGCCGTTCAGCCTTTTGAGGCGTGGTCGCGGCGTGATTATGGCCGGCCATTTGCTGATTCCGGGATGGGCATGTTGCCGCCTAAAGTCGCGCGTATGGCGGTAAATATAGCAATGGGAAAAGGCGAGAGGACGCTTCTGGACCCGTTTTGCGGGATGGGGACGATACTGGGAGAAGCCATCCTTACCGGTTGGCACGCCCTCGGGAGTGACGCCTCAGCCGATGTGATAGAGAAAACGCGGGCAAATCTAGAATGGCTGATAACGCACGACCCCCTGGTCCCTCACGGTGTCGCGACAAAGAGCATCATGCCATACCGCTTATTTTCTTCAGACGCGACGCATGTCTCTGGGCAGGTAGCTGCAGGATCCCTTGATGCAATCGTCACCGAGCCCTATATGGGGACGACCCGATGGGGAGGCCGCGATCGGGGACCATTCCCTGAGAGAAAGAAAATCAGAAATGTGCTGAGGGGACTAGAAAAACTCTATATAGGGTGTCTTCGTGATTGGTACCGTATCCTGAAAGTCGGTGGGAAGATCGTTATAGCGCTCCCTAAATATACGATCGATCGTCAGGAATTCTTCGTGAAAAAGGTTATTGACAGCTGTGAAAACCTTGGGTATACTGTCTTGGCTGGTCCTATAGAATATAGTAGGGAGCAGGCAGTCGTCAGACGCGAATTTTTTGTTTTACAAAAGAATTGAATTATACTACGCGATATGGCACACGTAAAAGCAGGTGGTGTAGCAAAAGGAAATAAAGACTCTGTCTCCAAGCGTTTGGGCGTCAAGATATACGGCGGACAGATGGCAAAACCCGGAAGTATCATCATCCGACAAATGGGTACCCGCGTTTATCCGGGAGACGGCATCAATATGGGGCGCGACCGTACGCTCTTTGCGACCATTGCCGGAATGGTACAGTTTGAAACTCGCAGAGGAAAACAATTTGTATCTATCCTGCCACAATCTCGTTAAATCATGGCTGATACCCAGCAGGTACTGCATCTAGAAATCGATCTCGTTCAGCCCAATCCCCTCCAACCTCGAGGCCTCATACCGCCGGATTCTCTGGGAGATCTCGTCAATTCTATCCGCGAACACGGCATCATCGAGCCTCTGGTCGTTGCCAAGACCCCGGCAGGATTTCAGATCATTGCAGGGGAACGGCGCTGGAGGGCGTCAAAACTCGCCGGACTCTCGACGGTACCGGTCGTGGTCCGGGAAACGACCGCCAAGGGCATGCTCGAGATGGCAATCGTCGAAAACGTGCAACGGGAGGATTTAAATCCCATAGAACGCGCACAGGCATTTCAGCGATTGATTGAGGAGTTTGGCTTGGGAGTCGGGGAAATCGCCAAACGCATAGGGAAAAGTGAATCATACGTCAGCAATACCATGCGACTTTTAGCCCTTCCAGATGCGATAAAGGATGGTCTCATCTCCGGGGCAATTTCTGAGGGTCACGCACGGGCGATTGCGGGTCTGGGGGATATCAAACTAATGGTTGACGCCTATAAGATCATATTATCGGAGAGTGCCTCAGTCAGGAGAGCCGAAGATCTCGCACGGAGACTCAAAGCGCAAAACGACAAGCAGCCCACCCATAACGTCGAGCGCATCCATAGCGACGAGCTTGACGCGATCGCCAAAGATATCGCCCAATCGGTCAACGGGTTAGTCAAAATCACACAGTCAAAAGTCGAAGCGCGCATCGTCCTCGTCATGCGTGGAAATCTCGAAGCGACCAGTAAAATCCTCAAAGCCATCCACGGAAAACTCAAACCCCAGGAGTAATTGTTTGGATTATTGGGTACCGACGCTGTCAAAGGAGTAATGTTGCACGGGAACCCAGCCGAATTGCGAAAATGGCCAGTATCGCAGGAACGCCTTGCCGATAAAATCTTCTTTGGGGATCGGGCCGAATTCGCGCGAATCGGAACTATGGGGCCTGTTGTCTCCGGCGACGAAGTAGCTACCCTCCGGGACGATCTCCTCGGCGCCCTCCCGCAGATACGACCCTCCGAAAACATTGACTCCCGGCGAGAGGTAGGGCTCATCAACAGGGTTACCGTTGACGTAGAGCTTGTTGTCTTTGAGGAGTACCGTATCGCCGGGAAGGCCGATGATGCGCTTGATGTAATCGACATCCTTGTTTCTGGGAGATTTAAAAATGACGACTTCACCGCGCTTGGGTTCGTGGAATTTATATTCGATTTTGTTGGTCAGAATGAATTCGCCGTTATGGAAATTGGGTTCCATCGACGCGCCGTTTATCTCCTGAGGGGACACGATGAAGAGATAGATCATGACCATGACCGCCATGATGACGACGATCCCCTGGAGAAAATCAAAAAAAGCAGCGACGACGCGCTTTAAACCTTCCATAATGGTGTATGAAATATAGTGTAGGTGATATAATACCCATGGTCAAGAAGCCGTTTCGGGCTCATAGCTCAGTTGGCTAGAGCGTTGCATTGACATTGCAAAGGTCCCAGGTTCGAATCCTGGTGGGCCCACAAAGAGGAGCGCGGAGTTTAGAAGTCAGAGGCCTGCCCCGCACCGAACTTGTTCTGGTGCGGGGTTCGATACCTCTCGGGTCCACAGAAGGAAATTTTTATCGCTGTTATGACTGGAACAGAAGAAGGCAAAGTGAAACTCGGGAGCAAATGGGAAGCTCATGGCGATGATTATTTTGATGAAGAAGCAGATCGGAGAGCATTAGAACTTGCGCGGATAGAAACCTGGGGCCTGGCTGGGCCAGGTGCAGCGGAACGAGAGCCACATGAAGAATATTTTTCCTGTAGTTTGTGCGATGGGTGGTTTGCTCCTCCCGGTATGATATTAAGTGCGGTATGGAAACACGCGGTCGGCGTGAAAGGTGAAACGTTTGCCCAGCATAACGCCAGGGTCCACGATAGAGAAGCCATGTTAGTGAAGAAAACCCGACCAATAGCAGAGTAAGATTGAGTTACTTCAGGACATCCTCAACAGGATTGTCAGGATCATAAGAAATTTTTCCTAATTTAGGGAACAGGCTGTTGTGCGCGTACTCCCTCCAGAGAACCCTACCGTCGCCGAAGATTTGGGCAACGACGATTGTGGTTTTAGTGCTTTTTGATAGGAGGGTCAGTTTGTAGCTTCCTTTTTTCGGGTTGATAAATCCGGTGATCCCATCTGTATCACTGACCGTTTTTCCCGCCGGGTCGGTAATCCAGAAAAGCGCCGGGTGGCCGATAATAAGAAGTGCACTTGTCGCCTCCGGCGGATGAGTAGGCTGGAGCGCGGTATCGGTGGCGGCTGTCGGTAGCCCGAGAAGGTTGAGCACCGAAAGGATCGCCTGGCTGGATTGGATGACGCCGGCATGGGACTCGTTCATTTCGATTGTTTGGGCACCCGGTATCGTGCTGCTGGCAGCAAGAACAGTGCCGTCTCCTTTGGCCAGGGTGGTTTTGCCGGTGGGCTTTCCGTCTTCCCAGTTGCCACGGGGTCCGGCTGCATTGATACGGTCCCTGACCAAAATTTCTGCAAGTGTTTTTTGCCCTGTACCGATGATAGCGCTCACCGACGCGTGATAAAAAGGATATTGAAATAACGTGGTGGGTAACCAGTTATTTTGCGCACTCATAGACTTTACCGCTACGAGCGAATGCGTTTTTGTATCTCTCAGATAATCGGCAGTCGGCAAGAGTTGTTGGATTGAAGGGACAAACTGCCGGGTAATTTCCCGGTCACTTTTTTTACTGAACGCCTGACAGCGCTTGATAAGGACCGTCATAAATGTTTTGAAGTAAAAATCCTGATTCCAGATTTCTCCTGCCGACCAGGCGGGGTAGGAGAGGGCCATGCCTGTGTGCGGCGTGCCGGCGGTAATAAGGTGGTCGAGC
>MFJZ01000042.1:0-125 GCA_001781025.1 Candidatus Gottesmanbacteria bacterium RIFCSPLOWO2_01_FULL_49_10 | reverse complement strand
GGCCGCGTTTTCTGGCACAGGTTTTCGCCAATCGTAGGGAAACACGATCGGCGTCATGCCGGCTTTTTTCAGCCTATCGATGAGTGGCGTGTATATCGCGCGAGCAAAAGGATTGAGAATCCAAT
>MFJZ01000041.1:15012-15206 GCA_001781025.1 Candidatus Gottesmanbacteria bacterium RIFCSPLOWO2_01_FULL_49_10 | reverse complement strand
CACTGCCGTGAGTCCGGAAAGGAAAATGAGAAATCCACCGATGGCAGTAGATGGGAGTATAGGCTGTCCGAGAAAAAGCGCTCCCCAGAGGGCACCAAGGACTGGCTCAGTGTAGCCCAAGGTGGCCACCTCAAATGCTTTGAGGCGAGCAAACGCACGGCTTAAGAGGATTATAGGAATAGCGGTCCCCGCAA
>MFJZ01000041.1:14756-14920 GCA_001781025.1 Candidatus Gottesmanbacteria bacterium RIFCSPLOWO2_01_FULL_49_10 | reverse complement strand
AGGATAAAGACAAAAGCCTGGGAAGCCCCCGGAATGAAGGGAGAAAGCTTACGCTGCGCCACATCCTGGATACCGGAAGCCAGAGCAGCACCCAGGGCAAATACGACCCCGATACTCAAAGCGGGGACAGAGATCGCTTGGAGAAGAAGCGCGAGCCCAATAAA
>MFJZ01000041.1:8793-14625 GCA_001781025.1 Candidatus Gottesmanbacteria bacterium RIFCSPLOWO2_01_FULL_49_10 | reverse complement strand
CGCGAAACCAGATGACGCCTTTGACCGCTGCTACCAGAAATAATGTTACAAGGGGCCAGGAAAAACGCAAAGACGGCAGGCGGCTGGTTTTGAGATAGAAGTACGCGTAGAGGGCGATAAGGCCGACGCTTGAGCCGTACACCACCGACACGCTCACCGGTAGGCGTACCCGTTGGAAAAACACTCCCAGGGTGCTCCAGAGGGCAAATGCACTCATCACTTGGACGATCGCAAGAAGCTTTTGGTTATTCATATGTATATAAATAGGCTATATTAGAGTCTAATTTGACAAAAATCAATAGATAGTGTATGTATATATGTATGACGGTTTTTTACACTGCTTCCTATTACGGCAAAAAGACGTATCAAAAACACTACGATCTCGTGCGTACGATGATCAAGCGGTTTAAGGTAGAGCTTATATCCCCGGAGGAGGGCAACTACCAGAGCGTGCTTGATAGCGGGACGGCAGCGACCATGACGGACCCGTTCATGCGTCACTACGAATCCATCCGTCAGGGGATCCACACGGCCGACTGTACGATAATCGAGGGGAGCTACCAGGATTTTCAGCTTGGACACGAGGCGACCCTTGCCATCATGGAGAAGAAACCGGTTTTGGTGTTATCCACCCACGAGGATTTCAGTAAAAAGATAAACCACGATTATTTCTTTGGCGCCCGGTATACTCCCCAAACCATCGAAGGCACGATCCAGAACTTTTTCGTCAAAGTCCGCGAGTTCTCGCAATCGCGCAGATTTAACATGTTCCTTTATACTTCACAGGTTGAACACCTCGAGTCTATGGGGAAAAAGTACGACATGAACATGTCCGAGTACATCCGACGGCTCATAAATCTGGATCGCCGATCCGCGCGCATGAGCGCCGCATGAATTTACTATGGGGATTGGGCGGACTGTCAAGGGCGGAGGCAAGGTGCTATAATCGGAGTCTATAATGAAGGAGAGCGTGTCGCTCCCGGGCTGTCGCTTGTCGCGACAAAGAGACTCTTATCTAACCCTATGCCAGACAAACAACCCACCAAACTCAAGAGAAACGGTTTGTCTCGGGTTGGCGGATCCGGAAACGGACCGATGAAAAAAGTCGGGAAGATGTTTGAGCTTAAGTTCCACCTCAACCTCAAAAATATCTTCATCGGGCTCTTTGTCTTGTTTCTTCTTTTTTCACTTTTAAGTAGCCTCGGTGATCGGGCAAGCCTTCTGATCGAAAAGCCGCTGACCACCGTTATCACCGACGTCAAAGAGGGGAAAGTGCAAAACATTGAAGTCGAGGAAGGGAAGCTCACCGTCCACTATAAGGGCGGTGAGAAGTTTATTTCTCACAAAGAGCCCCAGGAGTCGCTCTTTAAGCTCCTGGAAAGCGCTGGTGTCGACCCCAAGTCGGTTGAGATAAAGGTGAAAGATCTCTCCGTTGGTCAGTTGTGGCTCGGGATTATCTCAAACGTCCTGCCGCTCGTCCTGACGGTTCTGTTTTTTCTCTTTCTTTTCCGCCAGGCGCGGGGGGCGCAGGACAACCTTTTCTCTTTTGGACAGAGCAAAGCGAGGATTTTTCAGAAGGACCTACCCAAGGTAACGTTTGCTGATGTTGCAGGAGTGGATGAGGCGAAAAAAGAACTTGAAGAAGTTGTCGACTTTCTCAAAAACCCTGCCAAGTACAAGGCTCTCGGCGCACGTACCCCCAAGGGTGTTATTTTGGTGGGTCCAAGCGGCACGGGCAAGACCTTGCTTGCCAAAGCCATGGCAGGGGAGGCACACACGGCCTTTTATTCAATTGCCGGCAGTGAGTTTATGGAGATGCTCGTGGGGGTGGGAGCTGCGCGTGTGCGGGATCTATTTTCCAATGCCAAGAAAAATGCACCGGCGATTATCTTTATTGACGAGATCGATGCCATTGGACGGATGCGTAGTGTCGGCATCATGGGCGGGCATGATGAGCGCGAGCAAACCCTTAATCAAATTCTTGTCGAGATGGATGGATTTGAACCCAATACGACAGTCCTCATCGTCGCAGCGACGAACAGAGGAGACCTTTTGGACCCGGCGCTTCTTCGGCCAGGGCGATTTGACCGGAGGGTCGTTCTCGATCTACCGGATATGGCCGGTAGGAAAGACATATTGAAGATTCATGCAAAAGGGAAACCGTTTACTCCTTCACTTGATTGGGATAAAGTGTCCAAGCGAACAGTGGGTTTTTCCGGTGCGGATTTGGAGAATATGCTTAATGAAGCAGCAATTTTTGCTGCGCGGTTTGATAAGAAAGAAATTGAATATAAAGACATAGAAGAGGCGGCAACGAAAGTCAAACTTGGGCCGGAGAAGAAACGGCTTCAAAGCGATCTGGACCGCAAAATGACTGCGTATCATGAGGCAGGACACGCGGTGGTTTCA
The DNA here is from genome assembly GCA_001781025.1 of Candidatus Gottesmanbacteria bacterium RIFCSPLOWO2_01_FULL_49_10. Lineage (GTDB taxonomy): Bacteria > Patescibacteriota > Microgenomatia > UBA10105 > UBA927 > MFJZ01. The sequence goes on along the minus strand of MFJZ01000041.1, from coordinate 12,216 downwards.
TACAATCTTCCTCATCTTGATATCGTTCACCGCATCAGTATCGTTTCGCGCGGTATGGCGCTTGGTTACACCATGTCTCCGCCGGAAAAAGATCGGCTTCATGAAACGAAGTCCCGGCTTATCGAAGAAATCGCTATGACCATGGGTGGCAGAGCTGCAGAACAGTTAATTTTCAAGGAAATGACGAGTGGCGCCGCCAACGACATTGACCAGGCGACGAGAATTGCCCGCTTTATGGTGATGGAGTTTGGCATGAGTGATTTGGGCCCCATTAACTTCGGCCCGCAGATGGATATCACCGAGTGGGGGAAGCAGTACATGGAGCAGAATGCGGTGTCCCAAGAGATGCAAGGTGCAATTGACCGGGAGGTCAAGAAGCTTTTGGATGAAGGATATAAAAAGGCAGCCGAGATCCTCAAAAAGAATAAGAAAAAGCTTGATGAGGTAGCCGCGGAACTCGTCAAAAAGGAGACACTAGAATCAGAAGAGTTTGAGCAATTGATGGGTGGCCCCAAGAGGCGCGTGACGTAATATGTCCGCCTATGGCAGAGACATGCATGTTTATAGGAGATTGTTGCGATAAATTAAAAATTTCTGGTCCACCAGATAGGGAGCCTGCGGCGATGGAGGCAGCCAGACATGCGCCATTTCCCGTAGAGAACGCCCTAGAACTTGTCTGTCACGGCGTCACTACCAGTTCTGTTGTTTTGAGCGGTGTAACGGATGCAGAAGCACAGGCTGCGGCTAATCGTTGCAGGGAATTGTGTGCTCGGTATATCCATTTTCAACAACAACAGGCGGGAGCATCTTCTTAAAGCCCTGTCACAATGAACTACTTCGTCCTCATTGACGGCAACGCGATCCTTCATCGGGCGTATCACGCGCTGCCTCCGCTGACTGCCCCTGATGGATCGGTCGTCAATGCGGTGTATGGGTTTACCTCAATTCTCATGAAGCTTTTCCATGACTTAAAACCGACCCATATGGCCGTCGCTTTTGACCGGCCGGAGCCAACGTTTCGGAAAACATTATTTAAGGGGTATCAGGGGAAGCGGCCGGAGATGGACGATGCACTCGTTTCCCAAATTCCGAAAGTACAAGACATGGTGCGTGCGTTTGGGATACCGATCTATGAGGCCGCGGGGTATGAGGCGGATGATGTGCTGGGCAGCATAGCTGCCCAAATTCAAACCTTAAACTTTAAAATTAAAACTGAGAGGATAGATGAAATTATTATCGTGACGGGGGATAGGGATATATTGCAGCTTGTTGATGATCATGTGAAGGTGTTTATGCCGATTAAGGGACTTTCTGAAGGCAAGTTATTTGGAGTACAGGAGGTTATTGAAAAGATGGGCGTCACACCGGCGCAAATTCCGGACCTCAAAGCTCTTATGGGAGATGCTTCTGATAACTACCCGGGGATCGCCGGCATCGGGCCCAAGACAGCGGTGGATCTTATTGCCCGGTATGGGAGTGTAGAGGAGATGTATGGGAAGGTAAAAGGTAAAAGGAAAAAGGGAAAAGGGGAGGAGGGTAAGCGATCAGCTATCAGCTTTCGGCTGTCAGCCGGAATAAAAGAAAAGTTGTTGAAAGGGGAGGAAAGTGCGAGGATGTCTAAAGACTTGGCCACGATTCGGACTGATGCTCCGGTTGACATTGAAGAGCTTCGTTCAGTCACAACACTAGATACGCCCGAGGCGCGGGAGAAGCTTAGTGAGCTCCATTTTCCGTCGTTGGTCAAAAGGCTCGGGAATGCGAAAGAAGAGACACAGGAGAAGAGAGAGAAAAAGTCGGAGCAATTGGAGTTGGTATGAAAATAGCCTTGGTTCATGATTATCTACGGGAATATGGCGGAGCTGAAAGAGTAGTTGAGGCGATGCATGAAATATGGCCGGAGGCACCACTCTATACATCCTTCGTTGATTGGCCCTCCTTCGCCAAGGCTCCGGCGGGTAAAGTTGATTTATTTAAGTCTTGGGATATTCGGACGAGTTGGCTTGCGGATAATTGGTTTGTCCGGAAGTTTCACTCGCCCTTGCGGTTCCTGGCGCCGTTGATTTGGGGAAGCATGGACCTTTCTGATTATGACGTGGTGATTTCTTCCAGTGGGTGGTTTATGTGCCGTGGAATACGGACAAAACGCGCTGAGGTCGGTGTGCCGTGGTTCTCGCGCCGTCAAGGTCCGGACCCCACTTCTTTCCATCGCGGTTTTTTTGCCAAGGCCGTGACGGCACTCGAAACGTCACACCTCGCCGCGCGTAGTAATGGGCCAGTTCATATTTGTTACATTCATCATCCGCCTCGTAATCTCTACGGGTACCCGACGGGGAGTGATTTACAGAAATACTGGCCGGTACGGGCATATGCAACAATCGTCAATTTTTTTCTCCGGCACTATGATTGGGAGACGGCGCAGCAAGTGGACTACTTCATAGCCAATTCAGAGGAGACGGCAAGACGAGTAAAAAAATTTTACCGAAGGGAGTCGACCGTCATCTACCCACCTATAGGTGCCGGAAATCACAAATCACAAATCCCAATGACCAAGCAAATTCTAAATTCCAAATTCCAAATTCAAAAAAAGAACGCATACTTTTTGAGTGTGGGGAGGCTCACGTACTCCAAGCGCGTGGATTTGGCGATTATGGTATGCAACAGGCTCAAGCTTCCGTTGAAAATCGTTGGAACAGGGAAGGAAGAGGGATATCTCCAAAAATTAGCTTCGCAAGGCCAGGCCTTGCGAAGCAAAAATATTGAGTTTCTTGGGCCGGTTTCTGATGAGGAGCTGGGGAAACTTTACGCCGGGGCCAAAGCGCTCATCTTTTGCGCTCTGGAGGAAGACTTCGGCATGGTGCCGGTTGAAGCCATGGCGCATGGCACGCCAGTTATTGCTCTTGCCCAGGGGGGAGTCGTTGAGTCCGTCATTGACGGACAGACGGGAGTGTTGTTTCGTGAGCCGACGGTCGCGAGCCTGGCAGAGGGAATAGAGAGGTTTGAGAAGTTGGGAAGACCCGCCGTCGCTCACGCTCTGGCGGGCAATGCAGGGGACAGATGGGAAGAAAATTGTAGGAAACAGGCGAAGAAGTCTGGCAAAGAGCGTTTCCAGAAAGCATTACTCGCATTTGTGAATAAATTCGCGGCCTCAAATCCGCATCTTCACAACGTACGCTGAACCTGATATACTCTCTTTTTACTTCGTCACGTGCGTATCCCCGTGATATCCGTTTCTTTCTGTTTGAAGAGAAGGGTTTGGGAAGACAAGCTATCGCGCTTTGTGCGTGATTTTCTGGTACGCTTGGGAATGGAGTGTCGTATGGAACAGACTCTTGTTACCGTTGACCATCTTACTAAACGCTTCGGCCCGCCGGTTGGTGGGTTTACTGCTGTACGCGATATATCCTTTTCGGTTCACGAAGGAGA
>MFJZ01000041.1:6118-8776 GCA_001781025.1 Candidatus Gottesmanbacteria bacterium RIFCSPLOWO2_01_FULL_49_10 | reverse complement strand
ACGGATCGCGAGGCGATTTTGCAGCACCTCAATTACTCATCGACCTACGTCGAAATGTCGCCACAGCTTACGGTGTACGAGAACCTCTTTGTTGTGGCGAAGTTGTATCGTGTAATTGATCCCAAACAGAAGATACAGGAATACGCTGAGAAATTCGGCGTGACGGAGTTTATCCGATGGCCCACGAGAAAGCTTTCTGCGGGCCAAAAGACGCGCGTGTCGCTTGTGAAAGCGTTTGTCAACGAACCCAGGCTCCTGCTTTTGGACGAGCCCACAGCAAGCCTGGATCCGGACATTGCGCTTTATGTCCGAAAAGAAATTTTGGAAGCGAGAAAACGCGGGATGACGGTCCTTATCACCTCGCACAACATGGCCGAGGTCGAGGAAGTGTGCGACCAGGTACTTTTTATCCATCGGGGGAAACTGATCGCTAGGGATACCCCCGAGGGACTGGCCAGCCGTGTGCGCAAAGTCCATGTCAACCTCATGATGAAGGACGGGCAGAAGCGCACACTTGCATTTGCCAAAAAAGCGGGGTTTAGGGCCACCCACCAAGAGCGGTTTGTGACGATTGACGTCGATGAGGAAGACATCGCCTATCTATTGGCAAGCCTTGCGGATCTGGGAGTCTCCTACAAAAGCATCGCGATAGACAAGCCAACCCTTGAAGACTTTTTTGTCCAAGCATCAACAAAGAGGAGTCACCTATGAACTGGTCGCGAGTCGGGGCTATCATGTTGAAGCATTGGTTCGATTTCCGACGGGACTTTTTTCGAATTTTTGATATCTTCTGGTGGCCGACGTTTCAACTATTTATCTGGGGGCTCTTTAGCTTGTACTTAAACAGTGTCACCGCAGACCGTCCCAATTTCGTGACGATTCTTTTGGGAGGCGTCATTTTGTGGACGTTTTTTGACCGCGCGACGCGGGATATTTCCCGGACCTTTATCGAGGAGATTTGGAACAGAAACCTTCCCAATATATTCTCAACACCGCTTACCGTGACTGAGTATATCGTTGGAGTCGTGGGGATTGCAGTCGTCAAGCTCATCATGAGCGCGGTATTTTTGTTTTTTCTGGCGAGAGTGTTTTATGCGTTTGAACCCCTAAAGCTCGGGTGGTACCTCGTGCCGGCAACCATCGGGCTTACCTTTGCCGGATGGTCATTGAGCTTTTTTATTCAGGCTATCATCCTGCGCTACGGCCATACCGTTGAGGTGTTTATTTGGGCGATTGCCGTTTTGGTCGAGCCATTTTCATGTGTGTTTTATCCGCTCTCGGCCCTCCCCGTATGGGCGCAAAGAATTGCATTATTCCTTCCGACGACGTATATATTTGAAAATTTGCGACGGATGGTATTTGGCCAATCTATTCGTGTTGAAGATATCGCGGTGTCGTTCGGACTCAATATGGTGTACGGGGTGTTATCCATTTGGTTTTTTTACAGAACATTTCGCTACGCGAAAAAAGAGGGGTTGCTCGTCAAGTATTACTAACGCAGTGGGGAAAACCGGCGCATTTACTCCATTTTATCTATCTTCATCCCATACACGAGGCACCACGGAGACTCTCCGACGCGCGTTTGGCCTTCCAGGACCGGGATAGAGTAAGCGGGCGGCTGATACATTTCTGCGGCTGCTGCCATGCGCTCCGGTATATCGTATGTGCGCCACCAAGAAAGTATCGTCTGCGCCGTTTGGAGCGCGATTGCCTGGGCGCGCTCGTCATCCGCCAAGTGCTCTCCGCTTTCTGCCTCAACAATACGAAGTGCATGAGGGTCGCTGGCATCAGGGCGAAGTCGATAGGTAACAAGATCATCGACTTCTGCCTCTTCGTGGCCCCGCAGCTGTGCCGTGTGCGGGCGGACCTGAAGAATAATCTCGCCGCTTTCCGTACAGGTTAATGTCCAGGACCCGTGTTGGCTTTGGACGTCGGGATCTTCACTTAATTTATCTTTCGGAATTGCGCCAACCAATACCTCTGTGAGTTCGGGATCAGGGATCCATGAGCCATATCCGCCATATTTCCAAGAAAAGTCAGGATTATCCAAAAATTGCATCACTTGATTTTGGGTCGTCAGTACCACCCATGGCGTGCGGCCGCGACGATCAGGAGTGTAACACGTCCGTAGCGTCACGTGTCGGCCGCTTTCGAGAATGGTATTGAGATGGCTGCGGAGGAGTTCTTTTTCGTTTGCCTTGACGATCGTATAGTCAATTCGTATGTCTTGGGGAACGAGTGCATTAATGACTTCTTGTGCTTGTGCCTTTGGGGAAGAGTAGAGGAGGCGGGAGCGCATATCTAATTCATCAGTAGATTGAATGTACGACGCAAGAGTGGTTTCATCGGTCATAAATCGCCATGGATTCCTTGTCTTTGTTTCATACCACGATCGGACGGTGGTATACTCCTCTGGCGTCAATACCCTGCTCGTGCCGTTTGCAACGCTAGGAATAAATCCTCGATATACCTCACCCACACCCCCGTCGACAGAGATCATTTTACGAAGCGGAATGTTTTGGGTATCGGCACCAAAGAGAATTGGGATCCACCCCACACGCGTTCCAACCCGTGCGATATGAGATCCTATACCGCCATTGCCTGCGACGACCCCCACGATATTTTTGTACTTACCGTGATGCATACGCTCAGTCATGA
>MFJZ01000041.1:178-6059 GCA_001781025.1 Candidatus Gottesmanbacteria bacterium RIFCSPLOWO2_01_FULL_49_10 | reverse complement strand
CGATGCGTTCCCGAGCGAGATCGACGTCCCGCGCGAAAGCACATCGCCGGATTTTCGTAGAGCTGAAACGACACCGGGATCAAGAGGCGGTTGAAGGAGACTTCTGAGTTCTTGTACTGTAATGTTTCGAAGGCACTCACTTTGTGTCAGCTGTCCTTCGAACAAACGTTCAAGTAATATGCGGATGTGTGCAACAGGCTGGAGCGGAACGTCCCGCGTTTGTAAAACCCATACCGTTTCTCCGTCAAAGGTAAATTCTACGTCCTGGGGAGCAGTAAATCGTTTTTCTAACACATCGACGACGCGATGCAACTGGTTTTTTACAGCCTCCGGGAGCGGCAGATCGTCAATCGTCACGTCTTTATGGTTCCCTCGTTCACCGACGACTGCTGTGCCCTGTTTTCCCCCAACGTAGGCAACCGTCGCCGTCCGTTCGGCGGTTTGTATATTGCGCGTAAGGAGGACGCCTGCTCCCGCCCCCTCTTTCGTGCTATTGCCCCACGCCATCTCTTGAAGGATTGCGGCTGTACCCAGATCATCACTTATCGCGTTTTGCTGCCGGTAGCGGAGCGCCTCCGGATTATCCCAGGAGGCAAATACCGCGGCTACAGCTGACGTGATCTGCTCTGCGGGATTTTGTGGGAACTCACTCCCATGATAGCGATAGAGCTCTTTGACTTCATCCACCATGTCTTTGAACTCTTCAACTGGTAAGTCTGACAATCGAGTGACGCCGGCGTTTGCTATGTGGCGCTTGCGGACGTCGTCAAGGACTGCGTAGTCCATGCCATAAGCCTCAAACCCTAAGTGGATCATCATTTCGAGATAGGATTTCCATGCGTGCTTCTCCCCAATGTGGGAGGCGAGCGCCTGGACGGTCTGGTCATTGAGTCCGACGTTAAGAAGCGTCGTCATGGCTCCCGGCATCGACACCGGAGCGCCGGACCGGACAGAAACGAACAGCGGATTGTCCGGGTCGTTGAGGCGTTTTCCTGTTTTGTGTTCAAGGGCGCTTAACTGGTTCGTGACTTCGTGTAGTAGATACGGAGTGAGCGAGTTATTGTGGCTCTTCCACTCGCGCCACGCGTCAGTTGTGAGAATAAAGCCAGGGGGAACAGGGAGACCGAGACTCGTCATCTCCACGAGACTTAGGCCCTTGCCGCCAAGGGTCTCTCGTGTTGGTGGTACTGGCGATTCATCATCGTCAATGGCACGCGAATAACAACATGTATGAGGTGCGGCTTCCGGATTGTAGTGATCCCCTTCTTCGCGGCGCATCTCAGGACCGACAGCCATAATAAATTACAGGTAAGGAGCAGTATTCGTTGGGGGCGAGTATAGCAGAAGAGTATGAGGAAGTAAAACTATAAGCTATGAGCGCTTTTTATATCGATATGGCTTAGCCGACATCATCGTCTTCAGCTTCTTCGTCATCTACTAACGCCTCATAGTCTTTTCCAGGTTCAAGAACAGCGGGTCCGCCCTGACAAGGGACAGGAGCTGTGTAGGAGTCTGGACCGTCCTCCTTTCCTGGTTCGGTACGAGGTTCTTTTTCGTTCATGGCTATGCATACTATGCTCCGATTGACAAATTGTAAAGACTTACATACCATGAGATGCACGCTTCTTTCGTGGTGTTATTGCCTCAGGGATGTAGGATATGAGTATAGGAAACAACGCATATGTGCTCTCGCTCGGAGGATCCCTCGTCGTCCCCAACGGCGGCATTGATACCCAATTCCTTAACGCTTTTAATAAATTTATCAGAAACCAAATCTCCTCCAAAAAGAGGAGATTTTTTATTACCGTCGGCGGTGGAGCAATTATGCGGGAGTATCGTGATGGGGCAAAAGAAGTACATGGGCAGGTTACGAACACTGATCTTGACTGGCTTGGGATCCACGCAACGCGATTAAATGCGCAACTCGTGCGAACAATTTTTATAGATATTGCAGATCTACGCATTATTAAACATTACGAAATTATCTTGAAAATTGAGGCTCCGGTGGCTATCGCCGCGGGTTGGAAGCCGGGATGGAGCACTGATTATTGTGCGGTGACCCTGTGTCAGGATTACGGTATCAAAGAAGTCGTCAACATGACCAATATTGATCAAGTCTACGATAAAGATCCTCGCAAACACCCCGACGCCAAACCCATCACAAAATTTTCCTGGAAAGATTACCGTACGATGGTAGGGGACACATGGACGCCGGGCATGAATCTGCCGTTTGATCCGATTGCTAGCAAGCTTGCGGCAGAGCTTGGCGTCACCGTCAAAATTCTCAATGGCAAAAACCTTGAAAATCTCGGCCTCGCACTTGACGGGAAGAAATTTTTTGGGACCACTATTCAATAGAAGTACGAAATGTACGAAATGTACGAAAAGCTAAGAAAAAAGTATTCTGAGCCTTGCCCTCTTCAACTTCCTGTCTCTTATTCTTCTCGTACCTATCGTACTTTTCGTACCTCTAGATGGTAGAATGGAAGAATGATTCTTCAAGAAATAGCGCTCCAAAACTTCCGGAGCTATACGAAGAAAACCTTCGCATTCTCTCCCGAGACCACGCTTATCGTGGGACCCAATGGCGCCGGGAAAACGAACATCCTGGAGGCGATCATGTACCTTGCGACCGGTCGCAGTTTCCGGGCAGGGGAGGACCGCGAAGTCGTCCATTGGGGGAAAGACGTGTGTTTTGCCTCAGCCGCAATCGGAGATACGACGCTTGAAATAGTGATCACCACCGGTTCTATCGAAGGACAAGACGTGCCCAGAAAGCGCTATAAAGTCAACGATGTCCCTAGAAGACTTGTTGATTTTATAGGAAACCTTCGTGCGGTCCTCTTTTGGCCAGAACACCTGGAGCTTGTCACCGACAGCCCGAGCCTCAGGCGCCGGTACCTGGATAGCGTCTTGGTCCAAGTGGATCGGGAGTATAGACGAAATCTTCTTTCCTATGAACGGGGACTGCGACAAAGAAACAAACTCCTTGACGCGATAAACGTTGGTACGGCTGTCCCGTCTCAGCTTTTGTTTTGGGATCAGCTCCTGATAAAAGCAGGAGGGTATATTACGGATAAAAGGGGGGAATATATTGACTATATCAACAGCTGTCAGCTATCCCCTCGAGAAGACTCGGGGCAGGCAGCTATCAGCTATCAGCTTAAATACGATAAGAGCGTCATATCAGAAAGCAGGCTTGAGCAGTATAAAGAGGAGGAGGTGGCGGCAGGAGCGACATTGGTGGGACCACACAGAGACGACTTCGTCGTCTTCAAATCACAAATCTCAAATCACAATGACCAAATAAATGCAAAGCAGTTAAGTAAATATGGGAGCCGGGGGGAACAGCGACTTGCCGTTCTTTGGTTGAAGCTTGCAGAGCTATCGTATATTGAGAAAGAGGTGGGGGAGCGTCCGATACTTCTTCTTGATGATATCTTTTCCGAACTGGACGGCGCACATCGGGAGCTGGTGGTGGAGCTCATTGGTCGTCAGCAGACGATCCTGACATCCGCAGACGAGGCATCTATTCCGGCTGCCGTCCTCGAATCGGCGACGGTGATCAGGCTATAATAGAGAGAGAAATACTACCAATACTACCAATGAATATGAAGACTATAACAGTGGATGAGTTGAAAAATTTGTATGTGCCGGCGAGGGGGAGCCATAAGGGGCAAAATGGTAGGCTCCTGGTCATCGGAGGGAGCCACCTTTTTCATGCGGCGAGCTTGTGGGCGTTGACCGTGGCGTCGCGCATTGTGGATCTCGTGCACTACTGTTCGGTGCCGGAGAATAACGAGATTGTGCAAAAAGCAAAAGAGGAGTTCCGAAACGGGATTGTAGTCAGGCGAGAGGATGTTGAATCCTATATTGAAGAAGATGATTGCATATTAATCGGTCCCGGGATGGAGCGAGACGCGGAAACAAAAGAGCTGACAGACATGCTTCTTAGAAAGTATCCAAAGAAACAGTGGGTGATTGATGCGGGGGCGTTGCAGATGCTTGATCTTTCCGTGATTCCCAAAAACGCCATCCTGACGCCGCACCATGGGGAGTTTACTAGCCTGTTAGGCGCTGAGGTCGGCATGCCATGGTTCTCGTACCGCCAAGGTCCAGATCTTCCGGATATCCATAAACGCTCTGGTGCCAAGGCCGTGGCGGTGCTTCAAAATGGCACGCCTCCCCGCGCCTCTGATCTTTTCAGGTGGTCTGATGAAGACAAGGTTAAGTGGTTTGCAAAACAGTACAAGTGTATCGTGCTTCTGAAGGGGGAGACAGACATTGCCTGCAGCGGGGGAGCGTGTGATGAGAAATATTGTGTCCCCGGAGAGTGCCGGGTGATTGAAGGAGGAAATCCTGGGATGACCAAGGGTGGGACAGGGGATGTGCTGGCTGGTCTTATCGCCGCTCTGGCTTGCAAAAACGATCCGTTTTTGGCAACAATCGCCGGAGCATTCATCAACAAAAAGGCCGGTGACGCGCTCTACAAAAAAGTCGGGCCGTACTTCAACGCGACGGATCTGGCGGGGGAGATACCGCTTGTAATGAAAAACCTCATATAATTTTTCAGCTTCTTTTTTAAAAGCTCCTTGATTTTATCAGAGAGAGAGAGAGAGAGAGTACCTTCAGGTTAAGGAGGTGCTTATATGGGAGAAGGCGTTAACTCAGAAAAACTTTATCAGAAGCCTGAGTTAAAAAAACATGGTGACTTGCACCAAGTCACTTTTAGTACACACAGAGGACAAACCGTGGCAGAACAAAACGACGATCTTATAAAATTTGCGGAAGGAGAAGCCAGAAATCCGGTTCGAGGAGAAAGTGCAGGAGACAGAGCTATAAAAGCCTTGACTAGAGCATACGCCGGGGGAACAACGAGAAACGTACCGTTTGGACAAACGGAAACTCAAGTTAATAGGGAATTATTTGAAAAAGGAAAATCCGAAGTGGTGAAAAAACCAAAGAATCCTCCATCGGCGAATTAGTCATTTTTGTCCCCACCAATTCTTTTGAGCAATTTTGTCATTTGATACGTGACGCTTACGGCAAGTATTGTGATGATGATTGCGTAAAGAAATAGCGAAACAAGTCCACTCCCCTTGGGTAAATAGGGCTTGATGTGAGTGTTGACGAGTTCCTGGATGACGTTGTTCCAGGCTAAAGCTGCTACCAATCCAAAGCCACTGGTGACTAAGGTGACCATCTGCTTCAAAATTTCCCTGTGGAGCTTCTTGTCTGACTGTTTCTCCTTTGATGGTTGTATTTTTGGTGCCATGCGGGTATTATACGGGATAAGAAGGTCAAAGCGCAAAGCGCAAAACTACAACGTAAAATGCAAATCTTTCATACATTTTTACGTTTTGAGTTGTCGATTTGAGTTTTGACATTTGAGCTTTGAGTTTTTCACCATGTACTCACCCCAATTCACCATCACCAATAAGCTTCTCAAGCTCGTCGGCACGATAGAGGCGGCCCGCGAAGTTATCGAAAACTCGCCATTAGTCCCCGCATGGGAGGCCAAGTTTCGGCAGGAGGCGATTGTCCGGACCGTCCACCATGGCACGCACATCGAGGGGAACGAGCTCAACTTGACCGAAGCAGAGAAGGTTTTGGCCGGCGCCAAAATCGTCGGGCGGGAGAGGGATATTCAGGAAGTCCTCAACTATAGGAATGTCCTTCGGTTTATCGAAAATTACAACAAAGGTGAGATTTCTGAGGAAACGGTCAAGCACGTTCACGAACTTACGACGTACCGGATTTTGCCGGAAGAAACCGTTGGAGAGTATCGGAAAACCCAAGTCGTCGTCAAAAATTCGGCTACGGGTGAGATCACCTTTCGCCCGCCGCCCGCAATCGAGATCCCGTTTCTCATACGTGCATT
>MFJZ01000041.1:0-172 GCA_001781025.1 Candidatus Gottesmanbacteria bacterium RIFCSPLOWO2_01_FULL_49_10 | reverse complement strand
GTGGCTCAACGCGACGCCGGGCGATGACATGCACACGGCTATTAAAGCCGGCATCACCCACTATGAGCTCGTCCGGATTCATCCGTTTTTAGACGGAAACGGGCGCGTAGCACGGGCCTCGGCGACCTTGGTCCTTTTTATCGGTGGGTACGACATCAAGCGGTTTTTTGCC
>MFJZ01000040.1:3616-6198 GCA_001781025.1 Candidatus Gottesmanbacteria bacterium RIFCSPLOWO2_01_FULL_49_10 | reverse complement strand
AAACTTTAAAATTGAATTCAAAAAAAAAGTTTAAAGTCTACATTTTACCGTTTAAAGTACCTTCCGGGACCACACGCTTATTTACCCGCCAATTAACGCTCTTCGAGCCGCTCTACGATCCGCCAGCTGGCGGAGTAGGTAAGGCGAGAAGTAAGTTAAGGTGGGCCAATTGCCGCTTCCCAATCCTCCTTTATTTTGATACTAAGCTAAGGGGTAGCTTCGTGTCAAGCTGTGTCAAGTTTCGCGCTTGACAGCAGAGGAAAGAAGTATCTACGATGGGGATGAGTTTTATTCCTGCTCACCCGAGTATGGAAAATTGTGAAAATGGAGCGCTCCAGTGGCCGCTTCAACAACTTCCCCGTGGCGCTACTTTTGTAGGGCCGTATGCAGACCCGTGGCACGAAGATGGGGAAACCCAGGTGTATAAATTTCTTGGTCCGGGCGGAGCACCATATTATTGTATAAAAGGTGAAGGCGGATACTGGTCATTTGACGCAACAAAGCTAGATAATAATCCTGCGTATCAGGATTATACGAGGAGAATAGTGGAAGAAACGCCACCCTTCTTTTAATAGGAAATAGGAAGAAGATATTGACAAGGGAGTCTACGTCAAATAGGATAGAGCCCAATATGCCAGTCCCACCGGATAACGAAGGACGTGTCGATGCCAGACCCGCTACACTACAAGCCGACATTTTAATTACCGATAAAAGAGGTACACGTCGTGGCACGATTGCTGCGGCCGACTGGCCTGATTTTCATGAAAAGGTTGCTGCGATGAACCACCAAATTGCAGCGATTAATACTAGGGCTGAACATCCATATACGCTTCTGGTTCACACCCCTCAGCCAATTCCCTAGATTCCACAGACGCATACGACCCTTGAGTACGGATACATCTGTGTGATACAACTCTTTCAGTGAAAAAGCATCTGTATATTTCTGTCATGGGTACGATGGGAAGTGGAAAAACTACGGTTGCCAAACTTCTTGCTCAAGAATTGAAATTCTCTCTTCTTGAAGAAAACTTCGGCGAAAACGCGTTTCTTCCTCGCTTTTACCAAGACATGAAACGATGGGCATTCCACTCGCAAACTTTCTTTCTCATGGAGAAGATTACGCAAATGCTTGAAACGCCCAAACTCCTCGAAGGCCACAACGTTGTTCAAGACACGCCAATCCAGCAAGATGCCTTTTCCTATGCTAAAGCCCAACATGTTTTGGGTAATATTGACGATGCTGAGTGGAAATTGTATTTGAAGATCTACCACTCCTTCGAACCGTATCTCCCTAAACCCAATCTCGTCATCTATCTGGAGACATCCGTTCCCGCCCTGGCCGACCGGATAGAAAAACGGGGGCGGGGATACGAGCAAAAAATTCCACAATCGTATCTTGAACTCCTCGACATGCTCAACCACAAGTGGTTCGGGGAAAACAAAACTATTCCGGTGTTGATGATAGAAACTGATGGCTTGAATATCGTAAGGAGTAAAATAGCTCAAGAAAAACTTCTGGATCAGATAAGGAAAAAATTATGAAATTCCATGATATTGCTGTTTTGATTTGGGATTTTGATGGGACTCTCTATAAGCCGAATCCGGCGCTTTTTGCTGCGGTACGGCAGGCCGAGTATCGCACCATTATGGCCCATACCGGTTGGACCAAGGAGCACACAATAGAGGCATTCGAGAAGCTCTATAAAAAGGTCTACTCGAGCGCAACGGAGACTGTAGCGCGCATCGTCGGCATCCCTACGGAAGATGCAGCTGTCGAGATGGAGAATTACTTTGATCGGCGCGATTTTCTCAAAAGAGACGATCGTCTCATCGAGCTTTTCCAAAAACTCAAGAGCTATCGGCATATTATTCTCGCCAACGGCGTCATTGCCCGGCATAAAGAAACGCTTAAGGTACTTGGGCTACCAGCAAAAACCTTTGAACTCATGGTGACGAGCGAAGTCGTGGGCAAGACAAAGCCCCACCCGGAGGGCTTCCAATATATTCTCAACTACACGAAGCTCCCGTCAAAGGAGCACCTTATGATCGGCGACCGCGACCTCGTCGACCTTGCTCCCGCCCGGGCCTTAGGCATAAAAACCTGCCTCGTCTGGTCGGATAAACCAAGTGCTCATGCCGATATTACCCTTCCCACGATCTACGATCTATCCTCTTGTCTGCCGTTATAGTGTTTGTGCCAGGGGTACCACACACGAAAGAATGCCGCGTAACGGTTCCTCGGGAGCACCGACAAAGTACGTCTTGAGTGCCGGGAGGGCACGTGTCGTCATTAGCATCAGGCCATTCCAAATAAGATGAGATATGCACGTTACGGTGACGGGTACCTCGGGATCAATCCACGCTTGCACAAAAGGATATGTGTAATCTATGGCTCCGGAGGTTCCGAGTGCGCGGTCGGGAACAGCAGAAAGATAGGATTTGATCTCCGTCTCAGGTATACGGCGGAGCCTCATTTCAATACTCAACTGGGTGTCAAGCTCGAGTAGCCTTCCCTGACGCGTCGGAAGATGGAGCACAGTGCCGACATGAATGACAACTGGGCCTCCAGAGGCAGACCCGAT
>MFJZ01000040.1:3317-3545 GCA_001781025.1 Candidatus Gottesmanbacteria bacterium RIFCSPLOWO2_01_FULL_49_10 | reverse complement strand
CCATTGCCAGCGCCGGACATCCAGGTTCACGGTATCCAAGCTTTCCCCCTGCCACACTGAGTGCATGTTTTATTGGGAAGTGGGTCAGCGTCCTCATCCTGTCCTGAATGGGGCCTTCTGTTTCAGCCACCGGGATAAAGGTTGCTGAGAATCCCAGAGATTGAGCGACACGCCTGACTACCGCGCGTTTTTCTTCTGATTCGGTGGCTACGATAAGCTCTCTTAGCC
>MFJZ01000040.1:0-3285 GCA_001781025.1 Candidatus Gottesmanbacteria bacterium RIFCSPLOWO2_01_FULL_49_10 | reverse complement strand
CCATAGTGATAGGCAAAAGGAAATGCGGCTGCATGCTGTTGGCGATCCCTCTCAAGCTTTCGCTCAAATTCTGGGAGATCCAAGCTTGGTCGGGAAAACCTCTCCAGTTGAGTACGATAAGGGTCATCTTCCCGAGGATCGGCATCAGGATACGTCATACGTATAGCCAGCAAGGCAAGTGGCATAGTGTACAGCGAAATCCTGTTGTATTGCAAAAATTGGAGCAGCCACTAACAATGTTGACCGTGTGGGGTATATAATCCACAGTATTTCTTGTTTGAGGGAAACCCATGATGACCCATGAACATGTCCAAGAAGGAGATGGCGCTCTTTTTTTCGAGCCGTTTGTATTGGCGCGCGAACTCTCGATCGCCCAAAATTTTTTAGCTCTCGCGCAGAAACACAGTGTTCCGTTTCCTTTCGGATATTCATTAGGAACAGATCGTAGTAGGACGGCGCAGGTATTAGTCGATGAACGAGATGCCCTCCACGCGTTTCGGCAGGATATGGCGACCTGGAGTAAAGAGACTCTTGGAAAGGATTCTGATGTGACGATTTCTCTTGAGCTCTTCGTGGCGATCGCGGGGCACCTTGATGAAGTGTTTCTTCACCAGATTTCCCAAGGATATGAGAGCGGGATGTCGTGGAACGACCATGCACCGGAAGCTGTGGCAGGGCTCCGCAGGACCATCGACGCGCTTTTTGCATCAGATCGATACGGCCCATACTTATCAAAAAACTCCGGGATGCGGATGGTGCTTGAGACGATGGGAGGGCAATTGCCGGATGCCAGAGATCCCCAGACACTTTATGAACTGTCCCAAAAAATCGAAGACTTTGCGCGACGTTCCTATGAAGAAGGACATATGGTCATGCTCCTCCCGCTTTCGCAGTGGTATATCCCTAAGCGCGACGGCGTGACGGCGCTTGATGAAATTTTGGAAGCCAATATCCGGTTGCTCCTGCCGATTGAACGGAAAGGAGCCCAAAGACTTGAGAAATTCTGTGATCGCGTATGGCAACACATAGTCGAGACTGTTCCGGCCAGGAAAGCCTATGGGAAAGAGTATCCCGGGTACCCGGCGGTGCTCGTCGGGACCACCATCGGGTTTGGCGGCTCAGAGCTTTTTTCGATGACCGTTGCCGAATCGTTCAACAGTCATGCAGTGATGTATTCGCCGAATCAAAGGAGAGACGATCGGGTCTTTGACCGTATCTACGAGATGATCGGGAAACTTCCTCCGAAAAACGCCCGGAATGTATCGTTTCTCCTTTTTCTTCCGCATGAGTTTTGCCATAGCAGGTATGAAGTGAAGACACCCATGGTAGCAGAGCTCGTTCCGGATCTGACGATGGTCGTGGTCGCAGTAAATATTCTTGAGGAGTTCAGCCCGGTGATGCAGGCGTCCGCCAGTGAGGCATTCATCGTGTCGCTCCTGTCTGAATACGCGGTGCAGGCAGAATCCGCTGATCCCACATATCGATTGTCCTCAGTCCACATTCTCGATAACTTAGTGAAAAGCGGGTGTGTGTCGTTTGATCCTACCAGTAAGACGCTGACAATCCACGCTGACGCGGGTCACCTGCGGGCACTCAAGACCATATGCAAGGATACGCTTGAGGCGATTCTTCACTGCGAAAGCAGCCAGAATACGAAAGAATTGTTCTCGTCCGTACCCATGGCTGCAATATTGGAAGAAGAAATTTCTGGGGAGGTTAAGCGTATTATGGCCTGCGTAGTCTGACCATCGATTGTGCAATCTCGCGTACGTGTTAGAATAATTTTTATGCAAGGGAAACTCATCGTTTTTGAAGGAATAAGCGGCACGGGGAAGGAGACGCAGGCGCGACTTCTCCACAGATACCTTTTACGAAGGGGCATCAAAAGCCACGTTGTTTTCCATCCGAGTCCAGAGCTTAAGGAAGTTCTTTCCCAGTGGCGAAAAACGAGAAAGATAGACCACGTATCCGAAAGCTACTTTCTTCTGGCTGATCGATACAACCGCGTTGTGCAAGTCATCAAGCCTGCAATCAAGCGAGGGGAGTGGGTTATCTGCCTTCGCAACTCCCTAAGTGCACTGGTTTATCAAGGGAAAACTAAGGACGAGCGCGCGTGGATTGCCCGCGAGTTTGCCCGATTTGAACCGGAGGCCGATCTTCTTTTTTTCTTTGACATTACGCCAGAGGCTGCTATGGCTCGCATCATGAAGCGCCACAAAGAAACGGGAGAGGCGCTAGGCAAGTTTGAAACCCTCGGACATCTCGCACAGAAACGAGTTGCATATCAAACGGTCCTCAAATCCATGACGCACATCCGTATTGACGCACGTCAATCTATTGAGGACATACACAACCGGATTATTGCTTCGCTGGGATAATTTTTCGCGCTTGTGAAAGAAAATAGTTCTTTGTTATGATGAAGTCTGTTGTATGAAACGTGGATTTTTTATCATTTTTGAAGGCGGCGAGGGAGCTGGAAAGTCTATTCAGGTGGAAATCCTGGTCAGCCACCTACACGAAGAAGGATACTCTGTGGTTGTCACCCGTGAGCCGGGAGGGACACGGATTGGCGAACAAATCCGTGCTATCACGCACAATCAGGAAAACGTGGATCTGGATGCTGTGGCAGAAGCCTACCTCATGGCCGCGGCACGCGCCCAGCATGTGGCACAACTCATCGAGCCGGCCATTGAGGCGGGAAAGATAGTCGTATGCGACCGCTACGTTGACTCAAGTATCGCCTATCAGGGGTTTGGAAGGAAACTCGGAGTCGACACGATCAGATCCCTCAACGCCCTCGCCGTCAACGGTGCCGTGCCGGATCTTACCGTGCTTCTGGATGTTCCTCCGGAGGTGGGACTCAAACGACGCGCAAAATCCCGGAAGGGGGTCGACCGGCTCGACATGCAGCAAAAAGACTTTTATACGCGTGTTTACCAGGGATATTTGGCGCTTGCAAAAGAACATCCGAATCGGTATGTTGTCATAGATGCAAGCCAAGCGATCGAAGCGGTTGCCCAAGACGTATGGCGATCGGTGAAGCACGCGTTACTAATTGCCAATGAAAGCACGAATGTCTAGCCACCGGCGAGGCAAACTCACCGTCATTGCAGGACCCATGTTTGCCGGCAAAACCACCAAACTCTTGACACTTTTTTCCGTCCTTTCAAATTTGAACTACAGCATTTTAGTTTTTAAGGCAGAAGCCAAGAGTAACGGCGGCATGGGGCACACGCGCTCCCACGACGAGCGGCCACTTCCGGTCATCTACATCGGCATGAACGA
>MFJZ01000039.1 GCA_001781025.1 Candidatus Gottesmanbacteria bacterium RIFCSPLOWO2_01_FULL_49_10 | reverse complement strand
TAATAGTACCTTGGCCGTCGTAATAGATTGCAATGGTACCATTAGGTAAGCGAATAGCATATGGAGCGTGAGAACGAATTGAATCGAAAGGCTGAGAAGGAGGAATCACAGGGTTATTAGATGGTTTTACCCATTCAATACCATCTGTTGAAGTTGCATAAGAGATGTTTGAAGCAGTGTGATAAAACATTATGTACTCTTCCCCATCATAAATCACAGATGGGTCATCTACTTGGCCGCCCTCCCAAGGCTCATCTCCTACTATTATAGGGTTAGAAGTATATGGCGTCCATGTCTTTCCATCTGCAGATGTCGCATAGCCGATACTCCATGCGCCGGTTTGAGGTGAGGAAAACCACATTTTATACTCTGATCCGACTTTTAGAACATAGGGAGATACTATTCCTATAGATCCCCAGCTATCTGTAATATGAAAAGGTGGGGTAGCGTTATCTAATGTCCAAGATACCCCGTCGAGGCTTGTGGCATGATAGATAGAAGATTCTAAATTATCCGATCCTACGTACCACATTCTATATGATGGGTTTTCAAACAAAACTGTGGGAGAGTTTGCGTCTTTATTATCTATTAATAGTCTACTAACAACCGGATTATTATTTTTAGTCCAATTTATTCCATCACTTGACTTTGCAAAACCAATCTGGAATTTGGAACCGTTATAACCGGTATACCACATCTTATATTCATAGCCGTCAAAAAAAATAGCTTGTTGCCAAGCTCTGATGCTATCCCAACTATCTGGGCCTGGTGATAGAATTGGATTTTGTGGTACTTTTGTAAATGAAGAAGTAGCGTATGCTTTGAATGGTAAGTATCCGAAGATAAAGCAACCGGTTATGAGGAGGACAGAAGTAACTTTCCTCATGTTAATATCATTAAACAAGTTTAATTATTTGTCTGTAATGATTCTTACAAAGTAGTATGAAATTAAGTGTGTTATGTATTACTTGGAATAACGCTGACACTATAGAAGATATGTTGATAAGTATTAAAGGTCTATTTGATGAGCTTCTGGTTAGTGATCAACAGAGTACAGATAAAACAATTACATTATTAAAAAAGTATGACGCAACAATATTTTCTACAAAGATAGTAAATATCGGTAAGAGGTTTGGATTTCTACTTAACAAAGCATTAGGAGATTGGATTTTAATTCTGGTTCCGGACGAGAAATTATCATTAGAACTAAAACAAGAAATAACTGAAATTCTTTCAAAAAAATCTTTTCCCTATTATTTAGGGTACCAAATTTCATTTCAAAATTACGTATTCAATAAACCGGTATTTTTCGGGGGAGAACAATATTCAAGAATTAGGTTATTTAGAAGAAAACACGTAAAAATAAGCGAAGATCCTATTCATGAGGAAATTACTATACAAGGACAAACTGGGTATTTAGACGGAAAAATTTACCATCACTCTTATCGGTCGCCATCACAATTATTCTTTAAGTTTTCCATATATGCACGTATTTCTTCTGAACTAAAGTTTAAGAAATATGAGCACCTAACAGTTAAAAAACTTTTTTTCTATGGTCCTCATATGTTTTGGGCAAGGTTTATGAAGGAGAAAGGGTACAAAGATGGGGTTCATGGT
Source organism: Candidatus Gottesmanbacteria bacterium RIFCSPLOWO2_01_FULL_49_10 (assembly GCA_001781025.1). Taxonomy (GTDB): domain Bacteria; phylum Patescibacteriota; class Microgenomatia; order UBA10105; family UBA927; genus MFJZ01. The sequence goes on along the minus strand of MFJZ01000039.1, from coordinate 4,740 downwards.
TTTATTTTGGCAATGGCATTTGCCTATATGGAGGCCCTTACGTACTGGTTGCTTCTGCTGAAGAGGTTACGCCTCGTATGACAAAGCCATGTTTTTGTGGAGATCGCAAAACAAAACTCCTTTACCTTTCTGGTATATATCGGATTGAACAATGTCTCACATGTGGACAGGTCCGGATCGTTTCTTCTGGTAGTACGCATCGGGTAGGGTATTACCAGGACGAGGACGTGGCGTATTACGTGGAGAAGCAGGATATGTTCCGACGGATTTTTCGGGAGAAACTGGCATTTATCCGGCGGTTTAAACAGAGGGGAACGTTACTGGATATCGGCGCCGGGGTGGGGCTGTTTGTCGACGAGGCCAGGAGTATGGGGTATGATGCGGTGGGTGTCGAGCCGTCCGGCGCGTCGGTCAGGGCCGCAAGGAAACACCTTGGCGTTTCCCTTCAACCGGGAGAATTCCACAAGAAATACTTCAAAACGTTGTTTGATATAGTCCTCATGAATCACGTTTTGGAACACATGGAAGATCCTAAACGAGTTTTGGGGGAAGTCCGCGACGTTCTCAGTCCACAGGGAGTACTCGTTATCGGAGTCCCCAATTTCGGCAGTTTCCTCGCTTGGTTCAAGCGCGATCGGTGGCAGTCGCTTATACCCGACGAGCACCGCTGGCAATTTACGTTACAAACACTTGATCAGCTCGTTGTGCCGTTCGGATTTGGCCGGGTGGGCGTCAGTTGGGAAAATCATGATCGATCGATGCTTGCATGGTGGAAGCAAGTGGCGTATCGCCTGATAGATATGGTCGCGCTTTTTACCGGCAAAGCAGAGGCGATGCTTGTGGTATACCAGAAAAGCAAGGAACACATGGAACAAAACCCATGAAAACGCAGCAAGCCATCTGGTTTGTGATCGTGACGTATGAGCCCGAAAGGGAAACTCTGAGGCGGTTGGTTGCGGCCCTTGAGGGGTGGCTAGTCATGATCGTGGACAACACACAAAATCAACTTCAAACTTTAAACTTTAAACTTCAAAATGAAAAGGCGAATGTTGCCTATATCCACACCGGAAAAAATTTGGGTTACGCAACAGCAGGCAATCAGGGGATGAAGGCGGCGTTTGACAAAGGAGCCCAGTGGGTGGTGGTGTGCAATCAGGACATAGCGCTCGTGAAGGCAGGTGTTGGGAAGTTTGCGAACGCACTCGGGCGTTCTGAGCCCGGTATCATAGGACCGGAGGCAGGGACTCTGGATCCCAAGCGTTGGACGACGATACTAGCCTCAAGGCCGGGCCTTGAGGCTAGAAGACTGGATCACGGCATTGCCCGGTATGACGAACTATCGTATATCTCCGGGTCGTTCATGGCGATACATAAAGAGGTTTGGGAGGCAACGGGCGGTTTTTACGAGCCGTATTTTATGTATTACGAAGATGCGGACTTATCCATGAGAGCCAGAAACGCAGGATTCCCTCTCATTGTACTGCGACTTGCGATGCGGCATAAAGAGGGGAGTAACGAGTACTATCTCGCGCGCAATCACTTACTGTTTGTAGAGCGAAACGCACCGGTAGGAGTTAAAATTCATGAATTTTTGAGACTTACTAAGACATTATATGAATACCGAGATCGCGGAAACAGAGGCGCATGGCATGGCGTCCGGGACTACATCATGCGTAGATTCGGAATGAAGAAAGAGTAAATTAGTCATCAGAGGGTCTCTTTTTTTTCTTTTTTTCACCCCGAAAATCGGTATGTCCAAAAATTTTATCCCATTCTGCGTCGGAAACACGAGCACCAGGAGCAATGCTTTGTGTCTGGCCGAGAGTGCCGGGCGGTGATTTGCTTTTCGTTTCAATCGGAAATGCCTTTCCAAGAGGTTTTAATCCTCTAGGCGAGTCAGGATCTCGTTCGACAATGGTGACAGATTGTCCTACTATGTTTGCGAAGGGAACGGCTGCTTGTTCAAGTGCGTTATGTAAGATACTCTGAGCTTCTGCATCTGTTTTACCCTTAGCTACTACTGTTAGGATCGGTGGAAGATTTATATCAGTTTCTTTAACTAATCCCTTTGCCATATTGTTTATATTACCATACAATCTTTTTCATTATGACAATTGGCGTTGATGCAGGAGCGCTCTCGATTACGGATGATCGCCTGAAGGTCGGTATCTATCGGGTGACGCAGAATCTCCTCATTCACCTCACGAAGCGAGACGCGGAAAATAATTATAGGCTGTATACCTTTGGTGAGATAGAGCAGGGGATACGAGATTCCTTAGGAAAAAATACTCAGGTCGTCACACTTCCGAAGTTGTTTTGGCAGCGCGTGTGGTTGCCAGCAGAGCTTGTCCGTAGACCCGTTGATGTGTTTTTGGGGCTTTCGCAATCGCTCCCTTCAACGAGGTCGCACAATATAGGATTCATCTATGACCTAGGATTTTTATTTCATCCTTGGGCATACGGCTCGTCTGCAGGAAAGCTTGTACGGCAGACAGAAGCGGTGATCGCGCGTTCAGATCACATCGTCACCATTTCTCATGCCACCAAACGGGACATCCTCGCGCGGTATGGGATTTCCCCAACGCAAATTTCGGTCTGCTACCCCGGGGTAGACGCACGATTTTGCCCTGGGGCAGATAGTTACCGCACTCCCCGTCCGTACCTCCTGTTTGTGGGGAGCCTCAATAAAGCCAAGGATATACCGTTTACCCTGCGCGCTTTTGCGTTATTCCTTAGGCGTACCGGACTTGCCTACGACTTTTACCTTATCGGTGGAGATTACTGGCCGGACCCCGAGATTCGTAAAATCGTAGAGGAATTGGGACTACAGGATCGGGTGAAATTTTTCGGTTTCGTCTCAGATCGAGTGTTGCCACAGTATTACCGCGGTGCACGGGCGTTCGTGACGAGTGCGCTGCGGGAGGGATTTTGCCTGCCGGCGGCTGAGTCTATGGCGTGCGGCACGCCCGTAGTGAGCCTGGATCGGGGGGCCATGGCAGAAGTGGTCGGTGAGGGCGGCGTCGTAGTACGTGACTCTACGGTAGAGTCGTTTGCAGATGCGATGTCGTCCCTCGTTCACCGTGATTCGGATGGGAAGCGCTTAGGGCAAAAGAGCATTGCCCGGGCGAAAGACTTTTCCTGGCCGGGCTTTGCACAATCTGTCCGTACCCTCATACATGCATATGAACGTTAAAGACGGTGATCTGGTGCTTGAAATCGGGAGCGGCAATAATCCGAATCCACGGTCAGATGTTCTGTGTGATCGGTATCTTCGTGATAATCGTGAGCGCGCCGGCGGGTTTTCTATCGTCATCGACCGGCCGTTTGTGGTCTGTGACGGCTACCGGCTTCCGTTTGCCGATAAGGCATTTGACTACGTCATTTGTTCCCATGTTTTTGAACACATGGATGACCCCATAGCTTTTGCGCGCGAGGTAACGAGAGTCGCCAAAGCCGGCTCCATAGAAGTCCCCTCCGCTATCTCCGAGCGCGTGTTTGGGTGGGGCTTTCACCATTGGTACGGTGAGCTTGATAAGGGCATCCTTGCTTTCACTCGGAAACGTGAAGGAGAACAATTCAGCGGATTCTTTCATCGGATGATCGCGCGAAGCATCTGGTTCCGCAGATTTTTTGAGGAGCACGAGGGCGAGTGGTATACACGACTGGAGTGGCAAGGTCAGATACCTCTGCGTGTCGTGGCCAGGAATCTAGGGACAGATCAAATTAAAGCGTTGGACGAGCGGGCTTGGGAACTTCTAGTAAATGCAAAGCCGGAAACGCTCTTTGATCTTTTTTTTGGCATACGATTTTTTCTTCGGCGTGGGAGGCGAAAATTGGTAAAGACGATGAGAAACGTGTCATGGCGGCTGGGGAAGCTTGCAAACAAGTGTGCGGTCATTGAATTATTGACGAGGCTGTGCGTCTGTCCGCGATGCCATGGAAGACTGGGCATACATGGTGGGAAGATGGAGTGCCTTGCGTGCAAAATGGATTTTCCTATGGATGGGGTGATACCGATCCTTCTTTTGCCCCAGGAGAGGAAGAAGGGTTTTAGATGAATCGTCAAATACGGGGCATAGCGATCATGCTTCTGGCAAGCGTTCTTTATGTGGGAAGTGTGTTTCTGGCTGTTCGCGGAAAGACATTTCGGTTGGATAGCGACTACGATGCCAATCTGCCTGTCGTCGCCTATGTTGTGGATACGATACGAAACGAGAAACGTTTCCCCTTCTGGAATCCGTATATATCAACCGGCATTTCTGTGTTAGGCGATCCGTTGTCGGCAGTCACCTACATGCCGTATTTTCTCCCCATGCTCATTTTTGGCGTGCCGGATGGGTGGTGGGTAGTGATCGGGCTTCATGCGTTTATGGCTGGGGTATTTATGTGGATGTTTCTGGTAAAGATTACTTCGCCCCGACTGGCGGCGATCCGTACTGACAGATCGAGCGTAAGGTCTCGCTTGCCCTTATGGGGTGGGCTTCTTTATATGAGCGGGGGGGCGTATGCCGCGCGGGTGGCGGCAGGACACATTGACCAGGCGGTAAGTTATTCGTGGTATCCTTTGCTCTTGCTATTTCTTGTTGGCCGGAAACAGACCGTTGGAAAGGCGGTGGCAGCCGGAGTCCTCCTGGGAGTAGCGTTTCTGACCGGGGACTGGTATGCGGTACTTTTCATGGTGATTTTTTGTGGGGTCGTAAGCGTCGTACGCGCTTTGGAGATAAGAAATAGAGAAATACG
>MFJZ01000038.1 GCA_001781025.1 Candidatus Gottesmanbacteria bacterium RIFCSPLOWO2_01_FULL_49_10 | reverse complement strand
TCGTAACATCGTCTATGTCTGGTTTATGGAGGTCGGTAATTTTTCTACCGGATCGTTCCCCTAGCTCTCCAATTGATCCGGGCACGAAGCGCTCCCCGCACACACACTCCCACACCGGCACGGGACTCCCCCAGTAGCGGCTTCGGGATATGCACCAATCAGGTGCCGCTTCCATACTTTTAAGAAATCTCCCGTACTTAAAATGGTCCGGGAACCAGTTTGTCGATTCGTTCGTTTGGAAAAGACGCGGTTTTAACTTTTGCACATCCACGTACCACGCGTCCTGGGGCGCATAAATGAGACGCGTATGGCACCGCCAGCACGTCGGCACCGTATGCGTATAGGGGTCCACCCGATAGATGAGGCCCCGATCGGTCAAATCAGCAATGACCAGCGGTTCCACATCCCGATAATACATTCCCGCCCATTTCGGTACGCCAGGCTTAAGCATTCCTTCATCGTCCACATGGAGTTCTATGTGTATGTGCTCCTTTTGCATGAGGGCCAAATCTTCCTGCCCGTATGCGGCAATCGTCACAATCCCCGTTCCTTCGTCCGGTGTGACAAAGTCACCCCCAACGACCAGGAAAGCGCGCTTCCCTTTTTCAATCGGATAATAATCATAGTGAGGGACAAACTTTTTCCCAACTAAATCTTTACCCTTAAATTCTTCAACAACTTGATATTCACTCTTAAGTATTTTAACGGTGTCTTTAGCTAATATATAAAATTCATCACCTTGCTTGCCCCGCGGAGCTTTAGCGAAGTGGGGCTTGACTTTGACGTAGGTGAGCTTGGGGTTGACGGCCAAGGCCGGGGTCGCGATTTTATTCCATGGGGTTGTGGACCATGCCAGGAGATAGGTAGTTGGGTCGTCTTTCAGTTGATACTTATAGATGGCAGTCGGCTCGGTCGTCGATTGGTAATTATCCGGATCCATCGCGACTTCAAAGTTGGAAATCGGCGTCGAACAATGCGGGCAATAGAGAGAAACTCGAAGCCCCTTGTAGATATATCCCTTGTCGTACATCGTCTTGAAGACCCACATGACGGATTCCATGTATGGCGTATCCATCGTCTTGTAGGCGTTCTTAAAATCGACCCACCGCCCCACGTGGTCGACGTACCATTCCCATTCAGTCGAGACGTCCTGCACGTAGAGCTTGCACTGGTCGATAAATTTTTTGAGGCCAACTTTTTCCTCGATGTCTTTTTTTCTTTTTATTTTCAGTTTATCTTCGACTTTATTTTCCGCCGGAAGCCCATGGCAGTCCCATCCCCATACGCGGCGGACGCGGTATCCCTTCATCGTCCAGAAACGGGGGAAAAGATCTTTGGGAATACTCGAAAGCAAGCTGCCGTAGTGCGGTAACCCAGTAATAAAGGGTGGTCCGTCCAGAAACGTCCACGTTTTGTTTTTGGGTCGGGTCGCGACCGACTTTTCAAAAATGTGGTGTTCTTTCCAGTACGCGAGAATCCGCTCTTCGAGCTCCGGAAAGTGTACCTGTGGTGAAACCTGTTCAAATGCATGCTTCGTCATAGTTATCATGCAATGGATCAACCCTTGCACATAAAAAAAGCCGCTCCCTCCTATTCTAAAGGATGAGCGACGCCCATGATACCACCTTATTTTTGTCTCGTTCCAGCTGTCACGGGCATACCCGGCGGGATCTACTAAGTTTTCTTACAGACTGTTCTTCCCGCTGCGCGTCCCCAATCTATTAGGACTCTTCCGGTGATTACCGGAATAAAGCGCATGTGCTACCTAGTGAGCAGTATACAATACTATCCCCTACCACACAACACTCCCGTCCTAGTGTTAACGAAAAAGACATGATATCGTATAGGTAGAAATAAAACGCATGAATCTTGATGGAATCATTGTATTATCTTCTGTCACAAGTTATCTCGTGTATAACCGATGGGGGTGGGGCATACTCCACGACATACAATACATCGCCTCCGCCCTTTCCCTTGCAGCCGTGTACGCCGTCGCCTCGTTTCATAATCAAGAGAAATGGCTATACGTGCGGCTCTTTCTGTTGCTCGCCATCATTAGTATGATGGTCGTATACCCAACCCTCTCCATCATGGCCCTCCGTCGCAAATCTCCGGCTTATAGCTTTGTAAGCGATTCCGCACTTCAGATAGAAATAGCTGGTAGATATATCTTGCTTGGGCTAAATCCGTATGATAGTACGTATGTCAATACGGATTTAGCCCAATGGAACTATCGGGATGATGCAGGCAATACGATAAATCCCGCACTCTATACCACTGTCTATCCTCCATTGTTACTGCTTTCCTCCGCAGCGCAGTATGCTATACTTTCCAGATTTCTCGGCTGGTCAGACATACGAATACTCTACCTTATAGCATTTGTCTCTGTTGTCGCCCTTGCTATATATAGGTTTCGAGTTACCAGTCGGTTATTTCTATTCTTAGCATTGGGGATAGCCAACCCTTTATTCGTATCGAACTTCACGCAAGGAGCAAATGATATAGTTCCGCTTGCGTTGTTACTATGGGCAGTATTTAGCATAGACAGGCAACGCTATCTCGTGGCGGGAACGCTGTTGGGATTGGCTTTTGCTTCGAAACAGACGGCTTGGCTTTCTCTCCCATTTATTCTTTATTATGTTTGGCGAATGCACCACAAAAAACCGTTTTTCCTGACATCAATCTCATTTTTGGTAAGCTCCTCTATTGTTTACATTCCATTTTTGGTCTGGAATGCTCCTTCTCTCATCAGAAGTCTTTTCCTGTACGTAGCAGCAAGCCCTGCATCTCATGTACCGATTCACCCAATTGAGGGCATAGGCCTAAGCATGCTCCTCTATAAGCTACACGTCATTCCTACACTATATAGTTCGTTCCCTTTTTGGATATTACAGAGCATCGCGTTGGTAGCTGTAGGCATAGCGTTCTTGCACGCAAATAAGACTCATGTAACCAGCAGAAGCGTGTTGTGGTATATCGCCCTATGCTCGACCGTTGTCTGGTTTTTCTCCAGATATTTTCTCGAGCCTCATGCTGCATACCTTGTGGCATTGTTCGGTTGCGCATTTACGTGGCAACAGACCGACCGTCGTAAAATTAGAATCCTCTCATAAACGCAGAATCCCTCACATCACCAAACTGCACGTCGGGCCCTGCGGGTTTACTCGTGACGTATTGTCCATCGTAGACTGGCATATCACGCCCGTCGTTTATAACGTTAAAACGAGTTAAACGAACCAGGCCATGGTCAACACGAAGTGTCGTATCCCCTCGTGGAATGATCAACGTACTTACTGGCCCTGAGTAACCCGGATCTACCAGAGCATCACCATAGATAGCAAGACGTGATAAAAGCGGTTGCGTCTGATAATCTCCTTGATGAGCCTGGATGAGAGCCACCTCATCTGGACCAAGCGTTACCGTGCCCTGAAGCGTAGCGAGATACGGAACATTTTCAGTTAGTTCCCAACGATCATCACCCTCAACTGGCATATAATCAGGAAGTGTCGTTTTGCCTACCCCGAGTATCCCCTCACTGCCAAATGTCAAGACTCGAAGCGGTGAGAGTAACTCGGAACATATGGGGCTTGCCCCAGGTGTTCTAAAGCTGAGCTGAGCTACTTCGGCGCCCTGCTCTATACGAAGTCCGTAAGGGTTAAGCACGTGAAGATTTGCCTGAAGTGGTCCACCATATAGAACTGCTTCGGGAGGCGGATCCTCCTCCTCACCATCTGCAAAAACATGCCCTCCTACGGCACCACAGCGAAAAACGCTGCTTCTAAAGTTTACCGCTGGCTGAACTCCTTGTCCTATCATGCCCCTATCTATTCGTAGACCAAAATTCAGTCTGTAGTACCCGGGTGGTAATTTCCAGCCATCAGACTGTGTTTCCGGCTTGCCATCAGACAAACCGACTATCTCCGTGGGCGCGATATTGATACCGACCTGTTGAACGTTTTCCGGACGTATACGGTAAAGTCCTTGTCTGTCAAGCGCTGAAGCTATAGTGCCTACAGCACGGTAAGGTAAAAAACGTGATTCGAGGGGAATCATTTTTTGATTATACTATAAGCCTATAGGTATATCTAACTTGAGTTATAGCATTGACCTTTCTATAGATATTAAATATACTATGAGTTATGGCTGTTCTGATAAAACGAGAACTTATAGAATATATGCGCATCGGAGAACTCGTCTTCGATCCACCGCTTGATACCCTTCAACTCCGTCCCCACGCCATCGATCTTCGTCTCGGTTTCAAATTTCGAGTCCCAAAAAACACCGTCGATCGTTCCTCTGGTCGCTCGGCCCGTGTTTTGGATTATTACACCATGAAAAACGGCCAGCTCGTCAACTTTGAAGAAATCGTTCTTAAGCCTGGCCAGCACTTTGATATTCTTCCAGGAGAAATGATTATGGGATTCTCTTTGGAAATGATTCATTTAAAAAGTCCGATGCTTATGGCGGTCGTATACCCTCGTTCATCCGTAAATCGAAGAGGACTCGGACTGGATCTGACCGGCATCGTTGATGTTGGATATAAGGGCCATCTCATGTTTCCGATTCACAACAACACGAGCTTTCAAGTCATCCGACTTTATCCCGGAGAACGGATTTGCCAACTGCTTTTTGAGAAGCTCAATGAACCCGTGCTCGAAGGCTATCAGGGTCGGTATAAACACTCAAAAAAATCTCCCCCTAAACACGGAGGATATATCCCAGAATCAAACAAGAAGGAAATCCAATATATCCGTGAAGGAAAAATCGTAGAAATTAAACGGGAGTTCTCCTACTCTATTCATTGATCTTTTATCTTGCCTCAGTTTCTCTTGCTCTGTGACACTAACTTCGCTGTCTTAAAAACGCGGGAATGTATAAGACAGATAAGCTAATAACCTCAGGTTCTATGCCCCATTCTCAACAACATCATGCATTTCCATGTCTTCAAAAAGAAACGAGCTGAACGCTAATCTTTTACCAACAAAATGGAGGAAATTGTTCGTTTACTTCCTATTTTTCCTTTTTTATATTCGTTAAATGTTTGTGAGATATTCTGTTCCGTATTTTCGTAAAATGCTTCTCGAATCATTTTGGCTGAACGATAGATAATACGGGTTCCCGGTGTAATTTGATACCACATAATTTCCAGCAATTTATCTAATGGTTTAGCTAAAATTGCAAACACGATCATCGTATACCGAGCATAATTTATATGCATCGCGTCCTTATTTATTACCCTAATAGAATTCCTATAGCCTAAAAAGGCTATAACCTTATTAGAAAGACTTGCTGAAGTCATGTTTTTTTCTACGCAGTCTACATGGGCATGGGTTAATTCATGAATAAGTATGGCGGTAATAGGAAATGGACCGCTACCCACGAACAATACGTTATCTTTAGAGTTTATTTTAGCTAATGTAATTTCATTTTTGAGTGAAATGACATATCGGCTATACGTTGAGTATTCATTCATTAATGTTTTTTTTACGTTTGTACTATTGTTGATTAATGAACGGGAAAATTCGGCCTCTACGTTTGTTTCAAATTTTTCAAATACTCGTTGAAATAACGGTAACATATCATTTATTCTCATAAATAGTGCTAATTCTCGCTGTTCTTCAGCGTTAAAACTATTTTGTAATAATATTTTTTGCAAGACTTCGCCTGCTTCTTTTATTTCGAAATCACTTGGCGAGCTATTACTCTTGAGCTCTGTATAAAAGTTTTGAAGAGAATTTTTGACTAAATCCAATTTGCTCCTAATCATATAATTTACTAGTTTATCATAAATTAAATTGCGGGTCTTTATGACGGCCCATATTTGAATACATATCATTATAATCGTATGATATTAATCATGTATGGGTTATCATAAAAAACCATTGAGAAGTACGGCTCATTCTACCGCAGTGCCCTCATCAAATCGCTTAGGGCTCATCAGGGGGATTCCCAGAGCACCAATCTTAGTTGCAGAGTTTATAACTCCCTCCAGCATCTCACCCTTCACTGCCCGAAACTCTGTTTGGGGCGGCATAGCATTAGTCGCTTCCAGTAACGCTCCCGAACGGGCATCCCGTAGTTTATTGAGACCCGACTCAAATATAATTGAACTAGGGCCGTACAAAAAAGGAAATTATGATATACTCCAAAAACTTCATTCAACAGATGGATATTTACGACAGAACGGGACTCTTGTCCAAACTGATCAGAAAAAATCGGATTATATCGCAACTCTTTGCAAACGCCTAGGGATAGGACGAGCCATGCTTCATCTTCAAAGTTCTCAGTTAATTTCGGCGATGGAATACATGGGCTTACAGGTTCATGAGTCTCTACAAACGTATCAACATTTAGGAAAAAAAAGTACGTTTAACACTGCCTTAAGTGAATTTAGCCATCGTCATCCAGACAGCACGATCGGTAGTTTCGGAGTAAATTTTAAGAATCTTGATGAAAT
>MFJZ01000037.1 GCA_001781025.1 Candidatus Gottesmanbacteria bacterium RIFCSPLOWO2_01_FULL_49_10 | reverse complement strand
GTTATACGGATAATTAGGGTCGTAATCAACGGACGTATTAGCCACATTTTGGTCCGGGAGTGTTGCGTAAACGAATGAATCACCTTTATCAGTTGATTTTGCCAGGTTGATGGCGTTCCACCAGCATGCAGGGGGGTGTAGCATGAGAGTAGAAGGAACATTGCAAGCACGCTGCCCTGTTCTCAATTGGCTGGCGGGTTCCCATCCATGATATTCCATATGCACCAGTCCGTAAATTGTCTTTCCGTCCAGAGTGTAAGGGGACATCAGCCAATTATTGTCATCATACATTCGGAGGTTGGGATTATCATGGTTTGCAAAAATACGGGGGCATTGGTGAACCACATCAGAAAGATTGTCGCCCATACTCTTTCTGTTGCTGACACTGCTTGTAGCGTATAGCTGAACATTGCCGTCGGCATCAATTAGTGCTTTTGCCACGATGTCCGGGTGATCCAATTCATCACAACTTTGCTTGCTGTTCCCGTCTGGGCTCCAGTCGTAGTCATAGACAGTTTCAACTTTTCCGAATTCCATGGTGAGAGCAGGGGTAGGGGTGGGAGTAAGAGTTGCGCCAACTACTTGGTTCGCAGGAAAAAATGCAATGAAGAAAACACCAACTGCGGTAACGAGAGGAATTAGCAGTTTTGGATTCATGGTATTTAGTAACAAAGGCAACTAAATACAGTATACACCAAATATTTTTCCGCGACGGCAAAGTTTATGAATTTCTGATAAAATTAGTACGAGCTTACTGATAGATTGGCTCAAAAGGTTATCATAAGCACTTCGATGACACTCAGTGTAAACTTGTCGAAGGGCTCCCGTAGCTCAATGGATTGAGCAGTTCCCTTCCCCGCCTGCCAAAGCGCGATATAATGCTTATGGTTGTATAATTACAATCAGTGTCCCTATAGCTCAACGGATAGAGCACCTCTCTTCTAAAGAGGAAATGAAGGTTCGATTCCTTCTAGGGACGCAGAACAATTTTATAGACAAAATTTTCTGCGTAAACGCCTTATTGCGTGATTTTGACTAGTTCCCCTATTTGAATACCAAGGCGATCTACGGTACCGGCGTTTAGCTCAAGTACTTTATTTACCGGTGCTAAAGGGTGGTAGATGGGAAGTTGCTCAAGCGGCTTATCGGATAGCGCGACATTCCTCGTGATGTCGACAATGGTCTTATCGTCTATCCAGATGATGTCGATAGGGAAGCGCACGTCTTTCATCCAATAAGAGTACGGCTCCTTATGATCATAGACGAACAGCATGCCATGATTTGGTGCTAGGCTGTCCCTGCCACCGAGACCCCGTTCTTTCTCCTTATTGGTAACTGCAAGGTCAACGACAAACGTGGTGTTTTGGATTGTTACCGTCGTTTGCAGTGGATGCCTGGAATAAAACCAGAGAGTGAATATTCCGACAACGACGGTTGCAATGACGATAAGTTTTTTCATTTGTTGGGGACGGGAGGCTCGCCCAGAACAATTTTTTGGAAAAATTTTCTGTGTAAAAACTCCCGACCTCATAAACCTTTACACTGGAAATTTAGTCGGGGTGCCGAGAGTTGAACTCGGAACCTCACGCTCCCAAAGCGTGCACTCTGCCAATTGAGCTACACCCCGACTAAGTTTTCATGTGCAATCCCTGCGCTCCCGCCTCTTCGGTGGGTCTCCGATGAGGCGCTCTACCAACTGAGCTAGTCCCCGTTCCTGTTTATTGTATCAAAAATCACAGAATGATTCAGTCAGGGTGCCAGAGGTGGAGAGAGAGGTCGACTTTGTCATCGGATGAAAAGCTAATACCTTCAAGCTCGAGTCTCCGGTGCTGTTCATTGGGGCCGCCGAAGGCGTAGCCAGGAGCAAGCCTGCCGTCGGAGAAGACGACGCGATGACACGGCGTCCTTGACCCGTCTGGATTGGCATGGAGCGCGTGCCCCACACGCCGGGCGTCGCGCGTATCGAGAATATCAGCCACTAATCTGTAGGTCGCCACCTTTCCTAGTGGGATCCGTTGGACGACCTCGTAGACACGATTGAAAAAGTCTTTTGTCATACCAGATGTCTATTGCGAAAAGCGAAATCAGAACCAGTCTTAAGATATGCTTCAAAAGCAACTGCTGTTTTTCTCTCGTCGAAAGCCATATAGCATACTAGTTTGCAGGGTAAAAATCTTTTTGTAGTTCGCTCTTGTCCTAACATGTGTTCCTTGACTCTTCTCCTTAAGTCGTCGCTTCTGCCCATATAGTACTTACCGTTGGAAAGCTTGAGAATGTAAACGTAATGCATGACGAAGTGGCGCCACGACGCTAAAGCTATGTGGCGCACCACGTAGCCTTCGGCGTAATGGTGTGCCGAGGGTGGGGGTCGAACCCACACGGACGATTTTACGTCCATAGGATTTTAAGTCCTACGTGTATACCAATTTCACCACCCCGGCATAAGGAGTCTCTGGTATTGTACCAAATATGAATCGCGTTGTTGACATTTGAAGTAATACCTGCCTAACTAATTGATTAGGATATATCTATGAAAAGAACCATGAATCGTACGAAGCGCGCGACCATTGCGCTTCTTTATCATTACGTTCCCAAAACAATAACCGACAAGTACTTCAGCCATGAACATGCTCTGGTTGATAACCAGACGGATGAGATCGTTCACTATATGAAGCGGCTTTTCCTCAGGCGCGGGTATCATGTGCAGGTTATTAAGGTGGAGCCGGAAGATTTGTCAGGACTTAAAAAACTCAAGGCGGATTTTGTTTTTAATCTCGTGGATAGCAAGAAAATGGAACTTGAAATAGCCAGAGTCTTGGGTCGGCTCAAAATTCCTTATTCCGGTTCATCGTTTCGGGCAATCCAAACGACCAATAATAAGTTAAAAACAAAGACCGTGTTTCAGAAAAATCTTCTTCCGACACCGAACTATTCTATCATTCGTTTAACCGACCGCCTGCGTCGCAGTCTCGTCCCGGGAAAATTTCCTGTCATCGTGAAGCCGGCATTTGAGCACTGTAGTATCGGCATAACAGATAGCTCAATCGCGACCAATTACGACAAATTCAAAACAATCGTTCGGGCATTACGAAAAAAGCACCACCAGGCTCTTCTGACGGAGGAATTTGTCCCCGGCAAGGAACTGCAGGTGACGGTCCTCGAAACCCCGACCAAAACGTATGCGCTGCCCATTGCGGAGATTGCCTTTCGAGGGAAAGTGAAAAACAAATGGAATATCTACGGATTTGATGAAAAGTGGAGCAAGCACTTGCCCGTCTATAAAAGCTGTCATTTTGTCGCTCCTCCACGAGAGCTTAGGCGTGATATCGATACGCAGATAAAGAAAGACTCGATTCGTGCTTTTTATGCGCTGGGACTGCGCGACTACGCACGCTTTGATCTGCGGTATAATCCGAAACTCCGGCAGTGGTATTTTCTGGAGGCCAATGCGAATGCAGGATTTGACCCTAATCCACGGGATGCCATGACTGCCTCAATCGTCGCTCACGGCATGACGATGGACGATTTTGTGTTACAGATCGTCCGAAACTCCATCCACTAAAGTACGTATCCGCTACAAAACCAAATTCTATCACGCTTGACCGCATTTCTTAAATCTTTTTAAGCAAATGTAAATTTCCAGAAATTAATGCTTCTTTCTTGGCCTTAGACCACTTCTTCAACTGCAACTTTCTTCTCATGACTTCCAATCTGGTTTCATATATTTCTTGATACACCAACTTAAACGAATCAAAATAGCGGATATACCTTGCGGATTTACTGGTTTTATCCTGGTGCTCTTCTAGGCGTTTTTCAAGATTATTGGTCTGGCCAATATAAAGAGTATTTGAGGAAGTATGAAGGATAGAGACATGGGTAAGACATGTCCTAATTATCTCTCGACTCTGGTTCGACTTCGCTCACCATTCGCTCGAGACCATCTCTTCGCTTCAGCTATAGCACTGAGTGAGCGAAGCGAATCGAAGTGCTGCCGGGCTAGGGATCTCCAAACAAATTTGAAGACAAATTTTTCGGAGTAAACGATCTAGCAACTCCTGCTCTCCCGCACCAGGCTGGGGGACCAGGATTCGGACCTGGATGAACAGCTCCAAAGACTGTTGTCCTACCATTAGACGATCCCCCAGCGCGATGCGGGACAGGTGTCGGCAGGCGCTCGCCCCGTACCGAGCTTTGGTCGGATGCGGGGTGTTACCGCTACACCGCCCGGCAATAATAAGTCTGTAATTGGGAGCGGCGGACGGGAATTGAACCCGCTACCTTCTCCTTGGCAAGGAGACATTCTACCGGTGAACTACCGCCGCGGAATAATTTTGAAAACAAAATTTTCTGCGTAAACGCTCTTGATCTTCAGTGTTTACACCGAAAATTTTTCCTAAAATTGTTCGGTGCCGAGACTAGGAATTGCACCCAGATAACGTGTTTTTCAGACACGCGCCTTGACTACCTCGGCCATCTCGGCGTGGACGATAGTGGATTCTCCACCAGAGGCGGATCAGCCTTTGGCTGAGAACCTCGTCTCTGCCTGCCGGCAGACCTTCGACCTGCCCGTCGTACTTAGTGGATCCGAGAGGTATCGAACCTCTGACCTTTCGGATGTAAGCCGAACGCTCTACCACTGAGCTACGGATCCATCGCACTAAGGCAGGCGCGGTGTAAACGAGGTGCTCTAGCCGTTGAGCTAATCGTCCCTGGTGCGGACGAGAGGAGTTGAACCTCCATGCCTTGCGGCACAGCCTCCTCAAGGCTGCGCGTATACCAATTCCGCCACGTCCGCTCAAGAAAACTTATTATATCAGTTTTTCCTTTTGTGCCGAAGAGAGGAGTTGAACCTCCATGGGTTTCCCCATACGCTCCTGAAGCGTACGCGTATACCAATTCCGCCACTTCGGCCCGATTCGACGTATGACGGGGAAATTATACCATAGCTCGGGGTCAGCGCCTTGAGATCGTATATGTTTTGGGGTAGTAGAGGAAAACCGCCGGAGCGTCTTCGACCAATCGTTTGGCAAAGTCGGCATAGATTTTTTTCCTTTTTTCAATATCGAGCTCCCGACGTCCGTCCTCAAGAAGCTTGTCAATTTTTACGTTAGCGTATCCCGTGAGGTTTGTTTGTTTTTGTGTCTGGTGCCAGAGGGGGTATTGATCCGGATCGGGAGGGATGTTTTGTGCCCCCAGGAGCACTTGAAATCCGCTCGTGACGCTTGTTTCGACTTTGACGAGCGTTGCAACACCCAGGGAAGTCCAGCTCTTTGCAATAGCCTGTGCCACATCAACATATGCGGGGAATGTGGTCAGGGTGAGGGTGGCGGATCTCGTCGCGACACCGGCCTTGGTCAACAGCTTTTTAGCCTGCGCGGCATCGAAATCGTAGAGACGAACCTCATCGGTATACCCCCAGGACTTTATACTGATGGGAGATCGTGCGCGCTCCTCCGGAAAGGTCGGAACGGCATACGCCAGCGCCTGTCGGATGGATTTTTCGCTCACAAACGGATCGCCCGTGTTAAAATACAACGCGACCACGCGATCATACCGTACGGTCTCTTTTTTTTGTCCTTGAGAAATTGCCTTCAGATCATCGGCGTTCGTGAGTTCATCGATCCTGTCTATGTCCCCAAGTTTAAACGCCGTGATTGCCTGCGCCTCTGTTTTATAGAACCGGTACTCCCGAACTGGTAGCCTCTCGGGGCCGGCGCTTGTGAGCTTCAGGTACTGGACGGAATCCCCCTTCAGGCGAATGGTATCGACTTTATACGGGCCAAAACCTCGCAGCCCCGACTGAAAGAGCGGTTTGGCAACAAGACTTAAAAAAGGGCTAAACGGTTCTTTGAGGCTGGCACGCAATGTTGTCTTGTCTTTTACGGAGAATGTGACATCACGGATATTATAATTCACATCTCCTGCATCGACTGGTTTCCCGTTATGCCAAACATAGAGAGGATTGAGGATAAATTCATATGTTCTGCCGCTGTCTGTTGCCTGCCATGAGAGCGAAAGCGCAGGTTTGGGTAAACCCTCATCATCCAGTTGGGTAAGACCACGACTTACAAGCTGTTGTATAGAGGGAGGCAATGCGCTCGACGTAAAATCCCCGACAAGCGCCGTTCGTATAGTCGGAAGGGTCATTTGTGACGGCACTGAGGGAAATAGTCGTACCGATACGAACGATCCAATAAGACCGACCAAGAAGCCAACAACGAGCCACGCGGTGTGCGCGTGGGCGAGCTCTCGAATGAGTCTCCAGTAGTACCTGCCTCTTCGTATTGTGGTGGCCATACGGGGGATCGGTAGAAACGCCTAGGCCCAACTCCAAAATAATTTGTACATTTTTTCGCTGGTAGATTCACCACAAAGGGCCGTAATCCTAAATAATCGTACGGATTATTTAGGAACGAGCCCTTAGCGTGCGATGAGATTGACAATCGATGTGATGAAAAAGGCGACGGCAGTGACGATCGTTGCAGTAAAAATGACCCGCTCAGCTCCGCGCTTGGTTCGGTAAAACTCCCCGCCGCCAAACGCGCTTCCTAGACCCCCTTGACTCGACTGAAGGAGTACAAACGTCACTAAGAGGACAGAAACGACACTGTGGAGTATGAGAAACAAAAGTTTCATAATTTTCCTCTTTGGGTTGTTGCGATATGCATCAAGACTCTTGCCAATGCGTCGCTGTCGTGCCGTATGAGGCTTCGCACTAGTGTATCACTTTTGGATTTTTGTACAAGTTGTTTGCCGGAAATGGGAGCCTTCACCACGCGAAAGTAACTGTTTCGGGGTAAATCATTGACGACTGGGTATTCGTGAAATTTGGCATAAAGGGTAAGCGCCTGAGGAGAAAGACGAGATGTGTTGAGGAGGACGATATTGACGGATTTACCGATGTAGGTCTCAAGGGCACTCATGTGATCAGCTGCCGAAAAACCATACGTTTGTCCGTACTTCGTCATGAGATTCAGGACATAGACAATCTGGGCTTTTGTACGCCTCAGTGCATCGTCTATTCCTTTGACCAAAAGGTTAGGGATCAGACTTGTATAAAGATCGCCCGGACCCAACACAATGACGTCTGCAGCATCGATTGCGGCAATAGCTTCGGGATTTGGGTGAGCCTCGGGCTTGAGAGACACGCGACGGATTCGGATGGTCCCGTCGTGGGCGGGTTCATCAATGAAGTGTTCTTCCGACACCGTCGTACCGTCCTCATACGTCGCGATAAGGTTTGTGTCGGTGAAGGACACGGGGATGACGGCCCCTTTTGTTCGAAGCACTTTGCCGGTCTGCCGGATCGCTTCTTCCTGGGAACCGAGGATCTCGGTCAGTGCCGCCATAAACAGATTTCCAAATGTCATGCCTGAGATACCATTGCCTTTTTCAAATCGGTACATGAATAGCTTGCGCAGAAGCCCCGCCCCCCCGGTGTTATCCTCGGAAAGCGCGACAAAACACTGTCGTATATCAGAGGTCGGAAGAAGTCCAAATTCGTCTCTTATCCGTTTATTGCTTCCGCCGCTATCGCTCATAGCCACAATTGCGCTTAAGCGGTTGGGGTAGAGTTTAAGTCCCCGAAGCACAACAAACGTACCCGTTCCCCCCCCAATACAGACAAAATGGTCGTGCTTCTTTGTGCCGTTTTTCCTCTGAGATACCATAATGGGATTACTGATTAACCCAGGTAAGCAGTTGCACCGTACCGGTCACGAGAAAAGACGCGATAACAAGAGAGGTGATATACCCGATTTGAGCCTGGGGAATGACAAAACCGGCCCAAGAGATACCAGAAAACACCCACGGGTGTACTTCAACAACGGTAACGACGAGGGTCAAAAGATACAAGATGATGACGTTGACCACCCACGAAAGAAGTCCAAATGTGAGGATATTGATAGGGATAAATAATATGGATAAAAGCGGGCGAACCAGAAACACAAGGACCGAGAGGATAAAACCCGCAATAAACAGGCTCTGCCAGTTGCCGAGGATGACGATTCCCGCGGTAAGCTGGCTCGTCATCCACAGTGCAAAGACATGGAAAAGAAAAGATCGTACGATCCGTTTCATCACGTCTCTTATCGTATCAGATGAAGGAAGGAGAGGTCAAACAATTGCGGATCTATAGCCATTCATACATTAAACGACAATGCACGAAGCTTCGTATGGTAGGATCGGGCGAACCGGTGTGCCTCATCACGGAGGTGCTGAAGGAGTAATAGCGCTTGACTGTCAAGGGGAAGCCGGCAAACGTTAAATTTCGTGCCGTCAAAGAGAATGATTTCTTCGAAGCGCTTGGAGAGCCCGATAACGGGAATAGGGATAGACAAGCTGCCCAGTGCATCGTAGGCCGCCCGTACTTGTGGCTTGCCGCCATCAACGACCACGAGCCCGGGCATATCCCACTCCGTGTGCTTCATGCGGCGTACGATAATCTCTCGGATCCGACTGGCGTCATGCGTGCTTTGGGGCATTTTTATACGGAAACGACGATACAACGAGGTATCAGGTGAGCCTTGTGTAAAAACGACGAGTGATCCGGTCGTCCATGACCCCCCAATATGGGCGATGTCGATACATTCGATGCGGATTATGGTTCCCACATCGGGCAGCGACTTCTTGAGGAATTTGGATAATGCGCCAAGACGATCCAGATGTTTATCTCCCGGGATCAAACGCTCGTCGGAGAATATGTGCGGGTCAAATGGTCTCGTGATCAGGGCTCGAAGTTCCAAAAGTTCCTGACGCAGTGCCGTCGCCTCCTCAAACCGGAGGCTTTTGGCTGATTGCTCCATATCCCGTTCAATCTGTCGGATAACGTATTTGGATCTTCCAGAGAGTATCGTCGTGATTCGGACAATATTTTTTCGGTATGAACGGATG
>MFJZ01000036.1:12278-12740 GCA_001781025.1 Candidatus Gottesmanbacteria bacterium RIFCSPLOWO2_01_FULL_49_10 | reverse complement strand
GACTATTGGCGGTTACCAACTGTGGACCTTGTATGAATCTGGGTATTGTTGGTGCTTCCGCCGGCACGTAGAATTGGGTAATCAGCGCGTTGACAAATGCAATAACATAGATATA
Source organism: Candidatus Gottesmanbacteria bacterium RIFCSPLOWO2_01_FULL_49_10 (assembly GCA_001781025.1). Lineage (GTDB taxonomy): Bacteria > Patescibacteriota > Microgenomatia > UBA10105 > UBA927 > MFJZ01. The sequence goes on along the minus strand of MFJZ01000036.1, from coordinate 12,625 downwards.
AATCAAGTTCCTCGGGTAGAACAAAAATCCCAATACCATAAGCGCGCGAACCATATCACAAAACATGAGCACCTTCCGTTTATCAAAATGGTCGACCACAGCCCCGGCGGCCATTCCAAAAAATACGGCCGGAATCCCGAAGGTCAAAAAAAGTCCGGAAACTGCAGTGTTACTCCCAGAAATTCTGTACACCCGAAGTGCCAGGACAAACATCATGGTCGCAACGGCAAGCTGGGAGAATACTTGGCCCAACCAGAGGGATCGAAATGGTCGATTGGCAATCACCAGCGCGAATGCATTCTTGCCAACGGCGTCTGCACGGTATTCTTTCATATGACAGCAATACG
>MFJZ01000036.1:6479-12257 GCA_001781025.1 Candidatus Gottesmanbacteria bacterium RIFCSPLOWO2_01_FULL_49_10 | reverse complement strand
TTTTTCTAATTTCCCGACCATAGTTTCTACAGAATATTGTAATGATTTTTTTCGTGATGCTGCAATCATTCGTTTTTGACGAATCGGATCAGCAAGAAATTTAAGCATATTTTGTGAAAATCCCCGAGCGTCATGCGATGGCGCCAGAAGCCCGTTTTGTGTCACGAGTTCCGACATACCTCGTGCATGAACGCCCAATATCGGCATCCCCTTGGCCATTGCCTCAAGAATAGAAATTGGATTGTTTTCTGAACTTGAAGCAGTCACAAATGCCCGAGATACTTCAAAGACGCCACTCGTCGGCAAGTCGTCATGTTCAATTTTTCCGATGAAGCGAATACTTTTTCCCATTTCCATATCCCGGGTCATTGCTTTTAGTTTGTTGATGTCGTCTCCGTCGCCCACAAGAAGCAGAAAACAATCAGGACGCTTATCAAGAACTCTCCGAAATGATCTGAGGAGTTCGTCGATGTTTTTCTCGGCGCTTAACCGTCCGATATATAAAAATGTTGGATCAGCCAGTCTCCATTTTTTCCTGAAATTCCGGATTCTACTCTCCTCTACCCGCATGCTAAACTTCTCAAGCGGTATTCCATTGGGAATGACGTGGACCGGTGACGTAATGCCGTAGTGTCGCAGTTCCTTTGCCGCCCATTCAGACGGAGAAACGACCGCATCACACTGGTTATACAACGCGCGAATATAAAACCACAATAAATCGCTTGCTCTTTTTCGGATTGAGGGACTTCGAAACAACTGGATATTGGACAAATACTCTTCGGTCATAAGTAACGAATGAAACGTCGAAAGGAGCCTAATATTGAGAAGCTTCGCAGCCATTATGGCGGCCACACCCGTCGGCCCACAGGTATGAACGTGTATCACATCCGGATGCCAGGATTTGAACGTGTTGATGGTCTGTGTAGGAAAAGCGAATTGGAAATTCGGCCACACAAATGTCATGGGTACCGAAGGTAATGCATGAAGTACCCCATCAGGTATCCCCGGTTCCCATCGATATTTTATCAATTGCCGTTTTACCGGAGCAAATACTTTTACATCGTGTCCGAGACGCAACAATGTTTGAGCCAGAAGCAAGACGTGTATCTCGACTCCGCCGGAAGGGGGTATCAAAAGGTCGCTAAAGAGCGCAATTTTCATCTAGCCGATTGTACCATACGCTCTGCGGTCGCATCGACATCTATAAACATGGTAAAATAGCGCTGCCTCTATGCGCCAAATATTTATCCGCTACCCAAACAAAACCCGTCGGCTGCTTGAAATTCTTGTTCCCGGAATGTCATGGGTTCTTATCACGATGCCATTCTGGCTCTCGTTCTGGCATCCGGCGCTTGTGGCGTACCTTATTATTACCTTTGATATATACTGGTTTTACAAATCATTCCGACTGGCAATCTATGCGATCCGCTCATTTCTCACGATTACGGCGCATACAAAGGTCGATTGGCTGACTCAGGCATCCTCAATACCCGAGTGTGCCAACCTTTATCATGTCGTCATTATTCCTGAGTATCAGGAACCCGTTCATATACTGGAACGCACACTTGACAACCTCACCAAACAAGACTACCCCAAAAAACGCTTGTTCATCGTCCTTGCCACGGAAGCCAAAGATCCAACTGCACACTCGACTGCGAAGATGCTTGCGCAAAAATATCAACACACGTTCGGTCGATTTCTCGTCACTCGCCATATATTGCACAATGGGGAAGTCGCGGGAAAATCTTCCAATATGGCGTGGGCGGCCAAACAGGTCGTCCGTGCTATGAAAACCTGGGGCGTAGAGCCCGATCACGCGACCGTCACCTCCTGCGACGCTGACGCACTGTTCCACCCAAAATACTTTTCTGCACTTTCGTATCAATTTCTGACAGATCCCGATCGAGATGTTCACTTCTACCAAGGAGCGATTCTTTTCTACTCCAATATCTGGAGAATACCACTTCCCAATCGTGTGTTTAACACCATGAACAGTATATGGAATCTCTCACTTCTGTCTCAAACGAGCCGATTTATCAACTTCTCAACATATTCGCTGAGCCTGGCTACCGTGATAAAAGCAGGATATTGGGACGTTGACGTCATTCCGGAAGATTACCATCTCTTTTTTAAAGTATACTTTGCCTTCGGTGAAAAAGTCGGGACAAGGGGAATTTTCTTACCCGTTCTGGCAGACGCCGCGGAAAGTCATACATTTCTACGAACTCTCGTCAACCAATATGAACAATCCAAACGCTGGGCATGGGGAGTCTCGGATATCCCATATGTCATACGCGGCGTTATCATGAATCGTGGCATACCGCTCCAGGATCGCGTCCGCCGGCTCGTACTTCTTCTTGAACACCATGTATTCTGGCCGGCGAACTGGTTTGTGTTGACCATAGGAAGCACTCTCCCGCCGCTTATTAACCCCGCATTCGGGAGAACCGTCTTGGGACATAATCTGTCACAAATTTCCTCCGGAATTCTCACGCTTTCAGCAATATTTCTTTTCGTTGTCATTGGCATAGACTGGCGGACAAAACCTCCAAGACCAAAAGAGTTTGCTACCTGGAAACTACCGCTTCTGTACCTTCAGTGGTTTACGCTTCCCGTAGTCTCGTTCTTTCTTTCAGCTCTCCCGGGACTTGATGCCCATACCCGACTTATGCTCGGGCGTCGGCTGGAATATCGCGTGACAGAAAAGGTATAATAAAAAGAAGTACGAAGGGTACGAAACATACGATAGGTACGAGAGGCCAAAAATGAATTGTTTTTACTTCTTGTACTTTTTGTACATCTCGTACTTCTCGTACATCTATGTTAAATTTTCTAATCCAACACTCTCCCCTTCTCTACTTCACCCAAAGCCTCTGGAGAGACGAGGCATACTCTATTCTGGTGGCAGAACGACCGCTTGCGTTTATTTTCAACAGGCTTACCTTCGAGCCACCGATCTACTACACGCTTCTCCATGTCTGGATGAAGCTCTTCGGTAACAGTGAAATCGCAACCCGAAGTCTCTCGCTTGTGGGCTTTGCCCTGGCGACGATAGTCGTCATCCAATGGGCAGAGAAGCTCTACAAGCACCACTGGCTCTCCTGGTACTTACCCCTCTTCTTTTTTCTCAATCCTATGCTCCTCTACTACGCGTTTGAGGTGCGTACGTACGGATGGTATATATTTTTTGCAACGCTTATGTTTTTTGCGTATGAACAGAAACGATGGGTGCTGTTGACTGTGGCCTCTGTCTTAGGATTTTATACACACTCATATATGCTTTTCACAATCGTGGCAATCTGCCTTCACTGGCTCGTGTCTCATCGCACGAAATTTATGCGCCTGAGGAGTGTCATTCGGGAGCCGATGGTACGGAGCATGGCATTGACCGCACTTGCTCTTTTACCATGGATCATCCGCACGATCAAAGCGTCAGCTCAGCTCAAGCAATCATGGTATTTCCCGGTTGACGGGAATCTGGTCCTATCCGTTCTTGGCAATATGTTCCTTGGATACGAAGGGACGCCGTGGTATCTTTGGCCATTTACGGCAAATTTATCTCTTGTACTTCTCGGGTTGTTCCTTTTGGCACTCACAGGAAAAAAGACGCGAACGAGAGCATCAGTCTTTATTACGGCAGTCGTCGTCCCCTTGGGTCTTGTGGTCGGTGTGTCTTTTATAAAACCTTTATTTGTCAATCGTTACCTCATCCCGGTTACCATAGCAGAAATATTTCTCGTTGTATTTGCAATTGAGCGTATCAAAAATACCAACCTGCAAAAAATTCTTGCCTTCGGTGCAGTGCTTTTTGTACTCTGCTTCAACCTCTGGTATCCTGATAAACACAAAAAATCCGATATCCGCACGACCATAAAGGAAGTCACCGCGCTTAAGGCAAAAAACGACGTTATCTACGCCCTGTCCCCCCTCGTACTGTTTGAATCTCAATATTACTCTGGCGACCGGTCACAGGTATACCTCTATAATCCAAACAATTCTCCGTTTCCCTGGTATGTGGGTGAAAGTCTCGTCACCACAAACCAGATGAAAAGTGAGTACCCTGTGTATCCTGTTCGTGCATTTTTAATTGGCGAAGACGCGACGTACATGATCGCGTATCGCACTCCCCTTCCTGCCCGCACGCTTACTCAAGAGAAAAGACCATGACGACTAGACCGATCATCACCTACCACGTACAGCATGTAACATCGTATTGGCACAGTATCGCCGCCAATTGGATCGTCTCCACCGCGACAAAACTCGTACTCGTCCTCACCGCGCTTTCAGTTCTATGCATCCTCTGGCGCTGGAAACTATTACCATCAGAAGTCCCATTCTGGTACGGAAAACCATGGGGGGCTGACCGACTCGCAAGCCCCTATTGGCTTTTCACTCTACCGCTCACAAGCCTAAGCGTCCTCGTCGTAAACGCCATGATCTCTCTCTATGTGACGATCGACTATCTCGTGTTTACCCAAATCCTTTTTCTCACATCAACGCTCGTAAGTATCCTCTCCTTCGTAACGCTTATAAAAATTCTGTTTCTTGTAACATGAGCACACAGGGAGTGGTATTTGTATGACTCTTTTCATGCCATGGCTTGCCGCGTTCCTTCTCGCCTTCGCCGTCACGCCACTCATTATACAATTTGCCAATCGCATGGGCCTCGTCGATGACCCAACACGCCGTCACCACCCTGCTCGCACACATACCGGGGTCATACCCCGCGCGGGAGGACTTGCGCTCTATGTAGGACTCATATTCCCGATGCTGTTTTTTTTACCCTTGTCCAAATTGACGATCGGCATCCTCGCCGGAGCGGGCATACTCGTCGTCATGGGACTTCTCGATGATCAAAAAGACGTCAGCCCCTATATTCGGCTGTGCACGAACGGCATTGCTGCAATCCTCCTGGTCGGGGCAGGCGCTGGAATTCCTTTTATTACCAATCCCCTGACGGGCGGCGTCATACCTCTTGATATTTGGAGGTTACGATTTACACTCTTTGGCACGCACTCAATCCTCCCATGGGCAGACGTGTTTGCATTCCTTTGGATTATGTGGACCATGAATATCGTCGGTTGGTCAGCAGGGGTCGATGGCCAGATGCCGGGATTCGTAGCCATTTGCGCGTTTGTCCTAGGAATCTTGTCACTTCGTTTTAGCGTTCAGGATCCTACTCAGATGCCGGTCACGATTCTCTCGTTTATCGTCTGTGGCGCGTTCTTGGGTTTTCTCCCGTGGAATTTCTACCCTCAAAAAATTATGCCCGGATACGGAGGTAAAACGCTCGCCGGGTTTCTCCTTGCGCTCCTCGGAATTCTCTCATATGGAAAATTAGGGACGGCACTCCTGGTTCTTGGTATTCCGACTATTGACGCTGCCTATACACTGCTGCGACGCGTGACGACAAAAAAATCTCCCCTGCGGGCAGATCGCGGGCATCTGCATCACCGGCTCCTCGACTTGGGGTGGGGCAGACGACGCGTTGCCTTGTTTTACTGGGGAGTGTCAGCTATACTGGGGCTGGTTTCGCTCACGGTCACGAGTAAGCAGAAGCTCTTTGCCTTACTTCTGGTTGCAGTTATCGTCGGCGGACTACTGACATGGTTACGCTTCTTGTCTCGCTTTTTAAAACAGCACGCCCCAGACAGTGGTTAAAAAATTTTGCGCTGTTCACCACGATCCTCTTCACCGGTCAACTGTTTAATGGTCGACTCTTTTCTTTGAGCATGTGGGCATTTGTCGCTTTCTGCTTATTGTCCTCATCAAATTACA
>MFJZ01000036.1:0-6438 GCA_001781025.1 Candidatus Gottesmanbacteria bacterium RIFCSPLOWO2_01_FULL_49_10 | reverse complement strand
CGAAAGACAAAAAACATCCGTTTAAAAAATACAGGCCTGTTGCGAGTGGGAAAGTTTCTGTACCACTTGCGATTAGTGCGTCGCTTGCGCTTGCCGGCGGTGGGCTCTGGATCAGTCGGTCTATCGGCCCGTCGTTTTTTCTTTTTGCGATCGTGTTTCTTATCCTTCAGTATGCGTACTCGTTATTTCTCAAACACATCTCCGTCATCGATATTCTCACGATCACCACGGCCTATATCCTGAGGGTCTATGCGGGGGAGGCAGCCACAGGCTATCACATCTCTATCTGGCTCGCTCTCGCCGCACTCTCACTTGCTTTGTTTTTAGCAATCGGAAAACGCAGGGCAGAGCTCACCCTTATCCAGGGGTACGAGGGCATGGTACCCAAAGATACCCGATCCTCGCTCTCACACTATTCTGAAAAACTTCTGGACACCTACACCGCTATGTTTGCAAATTCGACGTTTATAACGTACGCGTTTTTTACCTTTCTCACCCGGCCCAGCAACGAAGGATTTTTAATTCGCAACTACACGGATTTTTTTGCCGACCTGTCAGGCCGGAAGTGGATGATGGTGACGATCCCCTTTGTGCTCTACGGCATCATGCGCTACATGCAGCTTATCTATGAAGGCAAAGGCGAATCACCGGAAAAAATCCTAACCTCGGACTTGCCGCTTTTGGCAACCGTCATTTTGTGGGTGGGAAGCATACTCGTAGTTGTGTACGGGATTGGGGGGTAAAAGCTTACTCCGTCTTCTCCGCATACTGGCCGGAAATCCACCCTTCGTCTTTGCCGTTATAGAGAATCTGATACCAGCCACTTTTCTCCTCTTCAACGTGATATTTTTCTTCCGGATTCACTCGACCGGCTTCTGAGGCAGAGGTCGATGGTTCCATCCGGACGCGAAGGAAGCCGGTGGGCGTATCTTTGATGGTCACGAAGGGCTTGGCAGGGTCGCTCGATGAGGCTGCCTTGGTGGGTTTCGGTGTCGGCGTCGTTTTGGCAGATCCCTTATCGGCTCCTGTCGGTGTTGGGGAGGCTGTCGCCTCTGTGGGTTGCACTGCCGCTTCTCCTGAAAGCGCAAGTTTGACCGTCGTGACAACTTTAAACCCACCCGTTGTCTTAATCTTGAGCGACCTACTGACAAACCCTGCTGAAGCGACCGTCAGGGTGTGGTCCCCGGCAGGAACACCAGGTATCGACAATGGCGTCACTCCCTTGACTGACCCGTCCAAAGACACCGATGCGCCATCCGGATTGGTGGTCACGGATATTTCTGCATCTTTGCTGGTAATTTTTTCAAGCCAAAGGGTTTCGGCAGCAGTCGTAAACTCTGATTCTGCCATCGATCCGTTGACGAACGTCAACAGGCCTGGGGCTACCTTAATACTGCTTTGCCACGTGGCAAGCGACTGAACGGTAGATTCTGGCACGAGTCGGATCGCATACTCTCCGGCATCAATTTTTTCCTCCAGGGGAGTTCTCCCTATGTGCTTATTATCGAGGAAAACACTCGCGGCTGAGGTGCTTTGAACCTTTAAGATTCCCTGCTTGGGAGCTCTACCGCTCAAGAGCTTCATCCCACCCAATATAGCTCCCAAAAGTAGTACAAAAACCACAACAAATATGAGCTTTCGCTTCATAGTGATACCGATCATAGCATACTGCGCAAGGGATCCGCAATGGCGCGCCTACCTTGACAAAACGCTCTTTTTTTGATAGTATAAGGATCTTCATTTGCCACTCCAAAAAGGAGTGGTTTTTTGATGACTGCTTAACAAGCGAATTCATATACGCGAGTTTAGCAGTCGATCAATCCGCCAGGAGTGCTCTTCGAGCCGTGGGAGTTTACCCTGAGCCAAATCGAGGGGAATAGCACTGCAGAAGGCGAGAAGTAAACAACGGCGGAGTATTCATATATGTTTTATCACTTCTTCCAGTGGCTGACGCAGCACTATCGCGGCAGCCATATCCTCAGCCTCTACCTACGAAAAAAGGTGGAGTCTGCCCACGTGCGCCAACTCCTCGGGGTGCATCTGGCTGGCTTTGCATTTATCACTGCCGTCATCGTGCCACAGGTCGATGCAATCACATCCCAAGTTGAGGTCCTGCAGGAAACTCAAGAGACCGTTATTGAGGTCATTCCGACGCAATCTCGCTTCCAGTGGCCCATATCCCGCTTTGGCCTGACCACCCGATTTTCGCTGGGTCACCCAGGGCTTGACCTTACTTCTCCGAAAGGAACGGCCATAAAGCCGGTATCAGAAGGAAAAGTGCTCTGGATCAAACGTCTCTCATGGGGGTATGGCAACCATGTCCTGGTAGAGCACGATGGCGACGCCAAATCCTTGTATGCCCATCTTTCCAAAGTGGAAGTTAAAGAAGGTCAAACAATTGATAAAGATACGATCGTGGGCGAGGTGGGCTCGACCGGCTGGTCGACCGGCAACCACCTGCATCTTGAAATCTACCAGGACGGTATCCCCGTCAATCCCCTCGAGGTTCTCCCAACCGTTTCACTGGAATCGAAATAGCCTTCAATTATTATTTTCTTGTATAATCCGTGTGTAGGAATCTTCATGCAATACCCTATCGTAAACGTCACCACGTCAGACGGCTTACTTCTTCATGGGTTACTCACGGAGCCAGAAAACCGCAGCGACGCTATCGTCATCCATACCCATGGAACTTCCGGAAACTTCTACTGGAATTCGTTTTATCCATCACTTACTGAATCTGCAGGATCTATGGGGCTTTCCTACCTTGCAACTAATAATAGAGGAAGTGGAATTTATGAACTCGAAGAAGGCTTTGTGCCCCACGGCGCGGCACTCGAGCATTTTGAGGATTGTCTGTTGGACACTGACGCATGGATAGAACTCGCCCTATCCAAAGGATATAAAAAAATTATCTTAGAGGGGCATAGTTTTGGCACAGAAAAAGTGGTGTATTATGCGGCCAAAGGGAAATACAAAGATATTGTGGCGGCCGTCATCCTACTTGGCTTTTCCGATTCATACGGTACGCAAAAACGTTACCTCCAAAAAACAGGAAAAGAATTGATGAGTGAAGCGCAACAACTGTTGAAGTATGATAAGCCATACCAGCTTCTTTCCGATCTGCGTGCGCAGGCGGACGGCGCGATTCCGGCAAGTGCGACGACCTACGTCAACTTTTTTACCCCAGGCTCCGAACTTTCCAAAGCATTTCCGCTTCGAAACGGCAAAGAGTTACCGCTCGTACGGGAAATTCACGTTCCTATTCTCGGTGTCATCGGTGACCTGGATGAAGAATACACCATCATCACTATCCGCGATGCTATGACCCTACTAACATCCGAGAATAAGCTCGCAGAAGTCCGTCAGATCAAAAATAGCGGTCACGGCTTTGATGGGAAAGAGGAAGACCTTGCCGCCGTCATTGCTGACTTTCTCAAACGAAGAGTGTTACACTAATTAAGGAGGTACTGTTATGATCCATCACGTTGTACTTTTTAAGTTTAACGCCAACGCGACACCGGAAAAAATTGATGAGATGGCAAAAGTATTGGTTGATTTAAAAGATAAAATCCCGGGGATCATCAAGTATGTTTGGGGACCAAGCGTCAGCATCGAGCCATATGGAAAAGGCTATACTCATGCATTCATCATGACGTTTGATACAAAAGAGCATCGAGATGCCTACGTACCGCACCCTTTACACAAAGAGCTTGTCAAAAAGTACGTTGATCCAATCTGCGATGATGGTTTGGTCGTTGATCTTAAGGAATAACAAACTACTTAAGACTATATCCCTCATCAACAACCAGCATTTCGCCGGTATAGAAGCTAGGCCAATCGTACCGTGCGTCGACGTTCATCGAACGTAATCTGAAACTGTTCAAAAAATCCCTCGCGGCCAAGGAGGTTAAACGATACGAGATATTCCCGCGAGAAAACAAACGGACAGACGAATTCCTTCTTTGCAATTCTCGCCCGCAATGTGTGAACATAACCGACTATTCTTCCTCCAACGCCACCGAGCATTATCTTTTCTCCTTTTTCAATTTCGATTCCCAGGGTTTCGGCAGTTTCTTCTCCAAAAATAGAAATCGTCGCTCCGGAATCAATCAGCGCTTGGGATCGAAATCTTTTCCCACCAATCAAAAAAACCAATGGAATGACCGGAAAATAATCAGAGCCGTTGAAATAATATGGAAGAACAGTCAGGGAAATTTTCTCATCCATAATACGTACGGCCCCTCATCTTTGCGGGGAACTTTGAAAGCGGCCGGGATTTTGTCATCTGGTGTTTTGTCATTCTGCGGTCGAGTTACCAATGGCGCAATGTCTTTAAGCGTTTCGCCGATGGCAACGATGCGCTCCTTAACCGTATCGACCGCCACCCATTTCCCTGCAAACCTGCCCATGTATTTAGTAGAAACGTTTACTTTTTTCATACGTAGCTATTGTACCACTGAGCAATAAAACTTGCATTCTTAAAGGCAGGACTCAAATATATCCAATCCCTCCTTTGCAGTCTTTTGATCTAACGTTAATGCCGGAAAAATCGTAAGGATAAAGGATCCAAGCTCTGAAACTAATAACCCTTTTGCGATACAGCGACTCATAACATCAATCATATATCCGTGCTGTTTGCTCTCTAGCCCTATTGCTAAACCCTTCGCTCTTACTTCTGTGGGGTAGCGAGAGTTCATGGAACGTAAACGATTCTCAAAATAACTACCCATAGTTCTAACATGAGATAATATCGTTTGCTTCTTTTTTATGAAGTACCGCAAATTTGCAAGAGCAGCCACGGTATTGCGCGGATGCCAACCGAATGTTGAATAGAAACTAAAATTAAATTCCATAGACTTCGCAATCTCCTCCGTCATGATCGCCGCACCGAGTGCTGCATATCCACCGGTCAACCCTTTTCCTAACGTCAAAATATCAGGTTCAAGTTTGTACCATTCGGAAGCGAAAAGCTTTCCCGTTCGACCAAATCCTGACGCCACTTCGTCCACAATAAAAACCGTTCCATATTTTTTGCATGCGCCGGCAACGATATCAAAGTATTCTTGATCAGGCATAACGACGCCAAGATTACAAATGATTGGCTCAGAAATATACGCCGCGACATCACGATGACTGAGTAATTTTTCTACTTCAAGCGCCGCCTTTTCATTAAGCGGAGGGTTAATTTTTTCGCACCCAGGGAGTAAATTCGTATACTTTTCGCGAAAATATGACATGCCGACGCTCATTGCAGCGATTGAGTGTCCGTGATAGCTACCTTCTATCGAGATAAATTTAGTCCGCTTCGTGTATGTCATGGCAGCCTGAAGGGCCACTTCTACCGACTCAGTTCCGCCGGTTGTCCGAAAAGATTTGACGACTTTACCGGGAGTAATTTTTGCAAGAAGTTGGGCGAGATCTACCCACGGTTTATACAGATAGAATGGATTCACGTAGTCCGGCCCATCATACTCTTTTATCTCTTCTTCTACTTCCGGAACTCCCCATCCAATATTCCCGACGCACCACCCCATTACGAAATCAATATACTTCCTTCCGTCTCGCGCCATGAGATAATTTCCTTTTGCGCCAACAATCTCCATCGGCGTTGCCGGTACATCGCGACCAATATATTGTTTGTCTTTTTGTAAAAGATTCATAGCGAATGTTTAAACCATTCTACCACGTCTCCCAAAAACTCCTACCATGCTGGAGTTTCGTTATAAATCTTTAGCCTAATACATGAGTTAATGAATATTCAGTATACGCATCAGGCGTCGGTTGACCGTAGGCGATATGAGCGACCTTGTTGGGCATATCAAAAATCAATGACCCTATGGTCCCTTCCCGACAAATGCGGGGGTCTGTTTGATCACTTAAAAGTTCTTTCATATCTTTTATGGATTTGACGTCACTAAGTCGTTCTTTAGCCTTCGCATACCGCTTCTCCGACTCCAAATTTTCTTTGCCTATCCTCTTTAGCTCCGTCACATAATGATTGGTATGGACGTACTTTTGCAATTCGACTTTCTCAATGACGTATTCTTTCGCAGACGACTCTATGTTCCATAATCGTTGTCCTTGAACAAGCACGTGATTAAATCCTGCGGCGCGTGGAACAGTCTTCATAATCTCTTCCGCATCCTCAAGAGTTTTGCAATCCAGAAATGCCCGAGCGATAAACTTTTTAGGAACACCGAGTTGAGCGTCTTGATGCTGCAAATCGTTGACTGCCTGAATGAGCCCGTGGCTCGTCACAGATACAGAATCTCCCATGACGCTGTCTCCGTAATTAAGCCCAAAAATGTGTACGCCGTCAATACTTGCATCGAAAATGTACAGAATCTCAAGAGATTCGGCATCCCAATCTTCATTGTGACCGATGACATATTGATTACCATAAGGAATAGCAACGATGGTGCAATGATCTGCCGT
>MFJZ01000035.1:1117-7563 GCA_001781025.1 Candidatus Gottesmanbacteria bacterium RIFCSPLOWO2_01_FULL_49_10 | reverse complement strand
ACACGGGGAATCTCATAGGGGATGGCGGCCCATGGCCAATACACGAATGGAAGAACAAAAAGTCCAATAACGAGATAAAATTGAAATAGCCTATAAGTATTGACATTTGCCATACATTGTGCTATGATACGCTATTGTTTCACTGATACGACTACAAGACACTATGTTGTCTTGTAGTTTTATTTTATGTCGCAAAACACATTATCTTCTCACACAAGCAGAGTGGCGTTTTTTATGCTTTCTCTCGTCATTCCACTCCTTATTGTAGTACTAACGGCAGGTATTCCGGTATCGGCAGCGCTCGTGCCTATCCCGGTCACGCCACCGGTTACGCCTCCAAATACTCCAACACCGACACCCACCGTGCCAGTTACCCCGCCGGTTAATGTAACGCCGACTCCAACGCCGACTATTCCGGTGACCCCGCCCATCACGGTGACACCGACTCCCACGCCCACCCCCACACCGACGCCAACACCAGTCAACCACGCGCCGGAGATTATGACTGGGGTGTTCCCTGCGGCAAGAGTTGGTAGGCTCTATGGAGCACTCGTGAACGGAAGAGACGCTGATCGGGGAGACAGACTTTCAATGAGTATTGCCGGACTTCCCGATGGTATAGGGCAGGGGCTCTGTTGGAGCGCACTGTTTGGTAAACCCCGGATTACCTGTTACGTCTTTGGCGTTGCCAGAAAGATGGGCGTATACCCCGTCACGATAAACCTTGCTGACAATCATGATGCAAAAGTCACGCGCATCCTCCCCTTCCTCGTACGAAAGTAATGGGACGGCTGGTCATTTTGCAGATTATTAAGGTGAGACAGGCGTTCTCCCCGGTAGACTCCCTCCACGTTAGTCAAAAATTACTCCCAAATCTCCAATAAAACGTAGAATCATCCTCAGTAATATCTTCCGGTGTCTTCATCGGGGTTGTACACACCGCACGCACGCACTATACTATCTCTATTGCCATGTTCAAAGCAAAAAGAAAACGCCAGTATCATCGTCGTGGTCAGCCCTTCGGTATGAGGCTCAAGAGACAGACAGTCTACACCGTCGGAGCAGTCTGGCTATGGCTTTTTGCGGCGACGATTACGCTTTCTTTTTTTGGGGAGGGCGCGGTCCTTGCGCGACTTCGGGAGGAGCTCGATAGTCAAATCGGGTGGGTCATGTACCTGTTGCCGCCGTTTTTCGTGTCCCTTAGTTTTCTTTTTTTTAAACTCAAGTCTGACCTTGGCAAACCCAACGTGCCAGCTGGTTTTGGACTCATACTTTTGGCGCTCATCTCCTTGGCACAGGCGGGTAGTGTCGGAGAACTCATTTGGAATTTAGCAGCAAGTGCCATATCGACAGAAGGGACGATCCTTTTGTCTCTTGGTATACTCATCATCGGGTTCATCATACTTTTCAATACATCGCTTGACCGGCTGGTGAATTTTTTCCTCGTGAATGCACAGGGGCTCGCGGATGCGGTTGGGAGGCTGTGGGAGCAGGCGGTCACGAAAAAGGAAGTGCCGCTTTTTTCTAAAGACAAAGCAATGCTCAAGATAAAAGGCATCGATGACCAAAGATCGCTTGTCAAGCTCCCTATAACACCACCACCAATGGGGGGTAAGCAGACACCCACATCTCCCACAAAGTCAGAACTTAAAATCCAAAGTCCCATGGGTCAGCCTCCCGGTGGTGACGCGGCGATTTGGGAGTACCCATCGCTTTCACTCCTTTCTGACGGACCGGGACAAAAAGCCGATCGCGGCGATATGCGAAAGAATGCATCCGTTATCGAGAAGACACTTGAAGGATTTGGCATCAACGCAAAAGTCACCGAAGTCAATACCGGCCCTGCAGTGACCCAGTACGCGCTCGAGATTTCCCTTGGCACCAAAGTGTCTAAAATTACCTCGCTCTCAAGCGACTTAGCACTGGCACTTGCTGCGCCAACCGGGCAAGTGAGAATAGAAGCGCCGATTCCCGGACGAAGTCTTGTGGGGATTGAGATACCAAACCGTGGACTTGAATTTGTCACTCTCAAGAAAATGCTCACTTCCGATGTCATGAGAAAATCCAAGAGCAAGCTTGCAGTGGCATTGGGACTTGATGTATCCGGTAATCCGCTCATTGCGGATATCGGCAAAATGCCCCATGTGCTGGTAGCGGGAACTACCGGGTCTGGAAAATCAGTGCTTATCAACGCGTGGATTTGTTCGCTCTTGTTCCGTACGACACCACAAGAGGTGCGTCTTATCATGGTTGACCCCAAGCGCGTCGAGCTTACGGGGTACAATGGTATTCCTCACCTTTTAACACCGGTGATTGTTGAGCCGGATAAAATACTCTCGTCTCTCCGGTGGGCCATGACGGAAATGGAGAACCGGTATAAACAGTTTGCTGGAGTTGGTGTTCGAAATATTGACAGCTTCAACGAGCTTTCCGGATTTCAAGCCATGCCCTACATTATCATCTTGATTGATGAACTTGCTGATCTTATGGCCTATGCACCTGTCGAAGTTGAGGATAGTATTTGCCGATTGGCCCAAATGGCGCGTGCGACGGGTATTCACCTCGTGCTTTCGACCCAGCGACCCTCCGTTGATGTCATTACCGGACTTATCAAAGCCAATGTGCCGACCCGCATCGCGTTTAACGTATCCTCCATGATTGATTCACGCGTCATTATCGACATGCCGGGAGCTGAAAAGCTTTTGGGACGGGGAGACATGCTCTATATCCCACCGGATCAGGCCAAGCCAAGTCGCATCCAGGGGACATTTGTATCGGAGCACGAAGTGGGCAAGGTTGTGGATTTCCTCAAAACGAAAAACGTCCCGGTGCAATATACCGAAGAAGTGACTACTCAACCGCTTACTGGGTGGAAGAAAGGCGGTATACAGGCTGTCGGCGGGGATGGTCGCGATACTTTGTTTGAAGACGCGCTCCGGCTTATCTGTCAACACGATAAAGCATCGGCGTCACTTCTCCAGAGACGGCTTTCTGTGGGATACGCACGAGCGGCCCGTATTCTTGATCAACTGGAGGAAGAAGGTATTATCGGACCCGGTGAAGGCAGTAAGCCCCGTGACGTTCTCGTCAAAAACGCTGAAGAATACCTTGCTACTCAAGCACAACAGAACGGTTAGTTGGTTCATCCGTTCCTCCGTTATCCCAGATAAAACCAAGTAGTCAATTAACGAATACATGAAAACTGTTGGTTCGATCCTGAAAGATGCGCGTGAAGAAAAGGGACTCACGTTAGCACAGGTCGAGAAAGCGACAAAAATCCGGGAAAAATTTCTTGAATCTATCGAACGCGACGACTATAGTACGCTGCCTTCTCTCTCCTACGCAAAAGGATTTATCAAAAATTACAGTGATTTTTTGGGAGTAAGCAGCAGTAAGTCCCTTGCGTTTTTTCGGAGACAAACCGAAGAGGTGACGAGAACAAGCCTTCTCCCGAAGGGTATGGATGAGTCGCTTAAAGTGTCGTGGCTTCGGTTGACTCCCGGCAGGTTTCTTGCGATTCTTCTCCTCTCCCTCGTCAGCGTGTTTGTGGTATATCTCGGGTTTCAATACCAAAAACTCCAAAGCGCACCAGCCCTTTCCGTTCAAGCACCCAAAGATGCGTTGACGACTACAGAGCGTCGCGTTGATGTATTGGGAAAAACGGATACCGATGCTACGGTCATCGTAAATGGCGTATCCGTGCTTGTTCGAGGTGACGGGAAGTTTTTTGATCAGATTACGCTTGAGCCCGGAGACAACGCGATCATCATCACCGCGACCAGTCGTTACGGGAAAGCTACGACCGTTTCGCGCGCCGTACGCTTCGACGTGCAAAATCCGTAATTGACAGGTTCATCTCTTTACGGCATACTAGTGACGCGTTAGTACTTCTTGTCGACAGTTCGTTTCTGCCCATGGACATCATACAGCTAGTTGTTATCATCATAAGCTTCATCCTTACGGGACTCTTTATATTCCTCGGGGTTCAGGTTTGGTATATCCTCAAAGAGATGAAGTTGTCACTTCAGAAAGTAAATAAAATGCTTGATGACGCGACGAAAGTCACGGGAACGGTAAGCGAAGGGTTTGCCGGTATGGCGGGACTCATGGGCGGCATCAAAGCAGGACTATCGCTGTTTTCTTCGTTTCGCAAAAAAGGAGGCCACGATGAGTGAAGAACGCAATAATAAATTCTGGTTTGGATTTTTTCTCGGGGGACTCCTGGGGGCGATTCTTCTATTTTTCATGGGCACCAGGGAGGGGAAAAAGACAGGGAAGGCATTAGAAGATAAAGGAAAAGATCTCCTTGAAGAACTTCAAGATAAGCTTGAGGAAATGGAAAATCGCGGGAGAGAGCTCGTCAAGCAGGGTGGAGAACTTAAAGAGCAGGTTATTGATGAGATCAAAGAGAAGAAGGAAGATTTAAGCGAGGCGGCGGTAGAGAAGCTCGATACCGCCCTTGCTCAGATCGAGAAGCTTCAGGAGCAAAGTGTGGAGACGACCAAACACATCCGCAGCCGCTTCTTCAAAAATCTCCCGAAGAGGAAGTAATCAATTCTGCGCCGCCTGTGGGAGCGCTTGGTAGAGGTTGTTTGAATTTCTTATGTGTTGACGGTGTTTTGGGGTTTCCCTTGTGCGAAAGCGACAATATCGTCTACCCAAACTTGCAAAAGATTCTGTAGAGATTCCTGTGTATACCAAGCCATCGCTGGTAATGCCCATACATTACCTTTATACGAAGAGAGCTCTTTAGCATTGTCTCCTTCGAACGCATATCCTGCTAGTGCTCCACTTGCCACTTTTTTGAGAATATAGTTTTCTGGAAGAAGTACTTTTACTCTATTGATACCTACAATGATTGCAGTTGGTCGAAGAGTATCAATAAGTTTTTTGGTTATGATGATCCGCGTCTCATCGTTTTCTACAAGAGCAGGCATGAGGACATCGCTGTTGAGAAAAAGTTCTGAGAGTTCAGTGTGTTGGAATCTCTCGTCTCTTGATTTTCTCGATCAGTATATGACGTTCATACCTATGCCTTGTGCAATTTCTGCCATACGATTCCCAATTCTTCCGAGACCGAGTATTCCAATAGTTTTTCCCTTCAGCAACATTGGCTTAACGTTCCAGTCAATTTTTCCGTCGTTTTTGACGTGAATTGGTAAGCGACGAGCAGCCTCTATCGCCATGCATATGGCATACTCGGCTACAGAATCCGCCGAGAATCCCGGGCAGTTGCAAGCGACAACACCTTTCTTTTTTAATTCTTTTGGTTTGATCCAATCGTAAGACGTGGACTGCGTGATGACTGCCTTGACCTTGGGGATATTTTGCAGAGCTTCAAGATCTAGCTCCCAGTCAAAAGAAGTTGGGTCTAAGGCAAGAATTTTGTCGCTGGGATCTTGTGTCAGTTTATGAATCTCACCCAGTTTTCCTTTGTGCGAAATAGTAATAACTTCCCCAAAACTTTGAAGTTTTTTCAATTGTTGTTCGGATAGCCCAGAGGTTTTTCCGGAAACGATAAGGTAGATGTTCATGGTTATTAGATGTATTTTATCAACTCTACAATTTTTGTCACTCCGTCTTTTTCTGTAAAGTGTTCGGCGCGGGTTTGACGATGATGAAGCCTGCGCGTTTGAAATGCTGGTCAAACGTGGCGACATGAGTGATCTCCAGTCGTTTCATGACGGCAAATGAGACGCAGTCGGTAAAAGAAAGCCTGCTCCAGTCGCTCACAAACCATTGCCAAGCATCCGCATCATCCTCTGAAATTACGCGGTAGATGGTTATCGTTGGGCTGCCAGCATTGATCATGTCGCGTAGCTTTATGGCGGATTGCAGATTTCTTTTGACTCGAAGCAACGTTAATGTCTCGTCAATGATATAGTTGGTCGTTACCAACTGTGTTTTTTGCTCGTTGAGCAAGGAGAAAATATCTTTAGCTTCTTTATGAAAATCATCAAAGTCATCGATCAATGCTTTGAAGTAGCTTGAATTGAGGAATACCTGGTTCATACGGAATAAATGGCTTCGTCTTCTTTAGACCAACCCATGGGCTTTCCTTTTGTCTTTTGATTGATAATAGCCCACATGGCAGCATACTTGTCTTCAGTTTTTTGAGGTTTTCCAAATAATTGTTTGTAGACTGAGACGGCTCGCGTCGTATAGTTTAAATACTCATTGACACTCATGCCTGCCTCTGCAGCAGCGATTTTTACCTGTATCCACTCGTGTTGTGGCATGCGGACATTGGTGATGATCATTCGTTGTTTCATATAGTATATATCATACTATAGTATGATTAGTATGTCAATGGGCAGATTTTTTGAGTTCTCCCATGAACCAGGCGGCGTATTTTTGGGACATGTGGAGGATGGAGATGGCAAAGATAGCAGGATTGCTGTAAGAGTGGATTTTGAGAACTTCTTTTTCAACTTCTTTGTAATACT
>MFJZ01000035.1:218-1092 GCA_001781025.1 Candidatus Gottesmanbacteria bacterium RIFCSPLOWO2_01_FULL_49_10 | reverse complement strand
GCGCTTTTTTAGGAGATGCCTTCCGATATCCTCGGCCTGCTCTCGAGACTCGCAGGTGATGTAGACCAGGATCATGGTGGACATACTATCTAGTCGGCCAAGACATATCGAAACCGTTCAAAGCGTTTGTTCTTTGGATATTGCGGGAGTTTCGTAAAGAAATCTGCTGAGGCGCGAGCGTGGTCTACCGTGTATTGAGAAGAATGAGCGGCATGTGCTTTGATTCTGGTTTCGATATGATCGGTCACGTCGATATATACAAGATCCGGATGATCGTAGTAATCAACGAGGAGAAACTCTGTCGTTGCGTGCGATGCAGCCCGGGGATCCTCAAAGTGTTTCGGGAAAAATAAGAGATCCCGACTATAGGGATATGCTGCGTCGATCGTGCTTTTTGCGGTATTTCTATGGTCCCGATGGTTTACCCAATTAACGTCTTTATCAAATCGGATAAACACGTCTTCGGGATTATGCGTGATAATGAGGTCTGGTCTAAAGAGTCGAATTTGTTTCGCGATGATTCCTATTGTCTCTAGACTATTATCGACCTCACCGTCATTAATCCGTAAATACACATTATTTTCCTTCGTGATACCAAAAACCTGCATGGCTACACGATCTTCGCTTTCTCTGATATTTTCCAATTCCGCAATAGTAACTTTTTCTTGTCGAGAGCCGCGATTACCACTCGTTACTTTTACAATGCGGACAGTTTTTCCGTCTTGGGTGAGTCGCGCAATGGTGCCCCCGGCGTAGAGCTCCGCGTCATCGGGGTGAGCAAAGACCGCGAGGACACGTTTCTTTTTAGAAAATATTTTTTGGTATGAGTCCGTTGGGTTCATCGGAATAATTCTATAGCTTCTGGATGGCATTT
>MFJZ01000035.1:0-178 GCA_001781025.1 Candidatus Gottesmanbacteria bacterium RIFCSPLOWO2_01_FULL_49_10 | reverse complement strand
TCCAGTGTTTCGTCGCTTGAAAAAGTCTCGTTTTTTGTCCGTTGAGCGCCAAAAGCGCAAGCATTTCTTCGAGGGCTGATGCGATCTGAGCTTGATTGTCTTTAAGGTCAGGGAACGTACAAAGAATATAAGTTCTGTACGAAGCAACTACAAGTGCAGCGGCAAGTTTATCAATCGG
>MFJZ01000034.1:6848-6935 GCA_001781025.1 Candidatus Gottesmanbacteria bacterium RIFCSPLOWO2_01_FULL_49_10 | reverse complement strand
CTTCACCTTTGGCATGATCATAGTCTTCGGTTTATGGAACGCTGAACGGTTTATCGCCAGTACTCATCCGCCGACTGTGAATCATCG
>MFJZ01000034.1:6692-6823 GCA_001781025.1 Candidatus Gottesmanbacteria bacterium RIFCSPLOWO2_01_FULL_49_10 | reverse complement strand
ATGTCCTCCGATGGCATAGAAGGCTGGAGTCTTGCCATGACGTATACTGAGGATGTATTAGACAAACGACACTTGGCACAAAAACAGTTCCTCGACCGATCTGATCGACGTGATATTTCCCAAGCCGGAAT
>MFJZ01000034.1:0-6648 GCA_001781025.1 Candidatus Gottesmanbacteria bacterium RIFCSPLOWO2_01_FULL_49_10 | reverse complement strand
CGAAACTATCACGACCTTATCGCGCTCTACGGGTCACCAGAGGAAAAACGCGTGTATGCCCGTGCCATACTGGAGTATCAAAAGCAAGCAATTGACGACGTACTCGCCCGAACGACGCTAAAAGGTCAATCGCAGCCTCAACAAATCCCTCTGGCTAGATCCCAGATAGAACCCTTCTTAAAAACAAAAAGGTGGATACGTGACCAGCTGGATAATGATGAGCTTCCTAACCGGTCAATCGACGCATTCTCTGTGACTTATGCCTATGCACCCGCGCCGAGTCAACAGATGCAAATTCTTTATGCTGCCGAGGAACCAAAAAGCTTTTATGTGGTGAACGATCTTCCGGCGTCTGTGCGAGGAAAAACAGTGCTTGATACGCTTTTTCTATGGAACTGGTCGAGACGTCATGCCTATCAACAGATGCACCGTACTATCGGATACGAAAAACTTCTCTCGCTCCAAAACCAATTCTTTTCTCTCTATCAAAAAATCGCGTCACAACCAGAAAATGAACGCGACGTCACGCTTGACATCTCGCTTGATACCCCCTTCCTCGAACCGTTATAAACGGTAACGACCCCAAAACGACGGAACTGATCTCTTGAAACATGCGAGTTCATCCTTCTTAATAGAAGTATGGGGACACCGTCATCAGTCGTGTACGTGGGTGAGTTTAATGCCAGCACACCAGGGACTGGTCATAAACGTCGCGTCTTGCTCCTCATGTACCTACGACGTCTCGATCAATCGATAGCGAAAGCAATTCATCGTTTCTTCCATGCGATCAAATCTAGTCATCTTCGTTTCCCCACAATATCTTCTCTCAAAATTCACCGTCCGAACATAACGTTGCCTGGACCGGGAAAAATACCGTGGACAAACACGAAGGGGGTGAGCTTCACATCATTTGGAGCAGGCGTCATCGCCGCCGCGCTCTTCGTTTTTATTCCCTATCAGGCATACGCGTGGCTTGCCGCACTTCCCAACCCGCACCTTCTGACGAGTCGCGATATCCCGGTAACAACAAAAATATTTGACCGAAACGGTATCCTACTCTACCAGATCTACACCGACCAAAACAGGACGCTTCTCCCTCTTAAGGAAATTCCCAAATTCGTCGTCCAGGCAACGCTTGCGATCGAAGACACGGACTTCTACCGACACAACGGCATTTCTCTCAAGGGAATTATCCGGGCGGCGCGCTCGACGTTTTTTGAAAAACAGAAACAAGGCGGATCAACCATTACCCAACAGCTCATTAAATCTGCGCTCCTTACGCCGGAAATGACGTTTAGCCGAAAAATCAAAGAGGCAGCATTGGCGCTGTGGACTGAACACCTATACACCAAGGACCAAATTCTAGAAATGTACCTGAACCAAGTGCCCTATGGGCATACGGCGTGGGGTATTGAGGCCGCAAGTCACATGTATTTTGGTAAATCCACCCAATCACTGACGCTTGCCGAAGCAGCGCTTCTGGCGGGGCTCCCTGCGGCCCCGAGCGAGTATTCACCGTTTGGCAACTTCCCTCATAAGGCCATCGAACGCCAACACCAGGTAATCGATCGCATGACGGCAGAAGGATATATTACTAAAGCTCAAGCCGAAGAAGCAAAAAATCAACCCGTCACATTTGCGCCCCTGGCAACCAATATCCGTGCACCGCACTTTGTCATGTATATTAAGGACATCCTCGAGAATCGCTACGGCTCTCGATTGGTCGCCCAGGGAGGTCTTCGGGTCAAAACATCCCTTGACTTGGGCGTTCAGGAACAA
The DNA here is from genome assembly GCA_001781025.1 of Candidatus Gottesmanbacteria bacterium RIFCSPLOWO2_01_FULL_49_10. GTDB lineage: Bacteria > Patescibacteriota > Microgenomatia > UBA10105 > UBA927 > MFJZ01. The sequence continues at coordinate 4,869 of MFJZ01000034.1, read as the reverse complement.
GCAGAAGATACGCTTCGATTGGAGCTTGATAAACTCGCTTCCGCGTCTGCCAATGTCGGCAACGGTGCCGTAGTCGTAACCAATCCGTCAACCGGAGAAGTGTTGGCAATGGCGGGAAGTAAAAATTACTGGGACATAAAAAACCAGGGAAATGTGAACGCGGTGACGACACTCCAGCAGCCCGGTTCAACGGCAAAAGTCATAAACTACGCAGCAGCGCTTGAACGAGGAGATTTTACCGCAGCCACAGTTCTCAATGACTCGCCGGTCGTCTACAAAATTGCCGGAAGCGAAACCTATATACCAAAAAATTACGACGGCATCTTCCATGGATTTGTACCGCTTCGCTATGCTCTGGCGAACTCCTACAATATCCCGGCAGTCCGGACGCTTGATGCTATCGGTGTCACCACAATGCTCCAGAAAGGAAAAGCGATGGGGGTTGACACATGGAAAAAGGATGGACAGTATGGACTATCACTGACACTCGGCGGCGCAGACGTCACGATGTTAGACATGGCACGCGTCTACGGCACGCTTGCCAACAACGGCAAGCGCGTCAACCTTATGCCAATTCTTGATGTCACTGACTATCGCGGACGGACACTCGAACACAACAAACCAAAATCCGGCACTCAGGCAGTCCGAGAAGAAGCTGCCTGGATTATCGGTGATATCTTGCGCGACAACAACGCTCGCTCACAAGCATTTGGAGCGCATTCACTCCTCACGATCCCGGGAAGGTCTGTTGCAGTCAAAACCGGCACCACCAACGAGAAGCGCGACAACTGGGCTATCGGGTATACGCCCTCGTATGTCGTGACCGTGTGGGTCGGCAACAATGACAATACGCCCATGAATCAGTACGTCGCTTCAGGCATCACCGGCGCAACCCCAATCTGGAATAGCGTTATGAATAATCTCACGAAGGATAAACCCGATGAATTGCCCAGTAAGCCTTCGGGCGTTGTCTCTATCCCCTGCCACTTCGGCCGAACGGAGTATTTTATGAAAGGGACGGAACCCGCGGGCGGCAGATGCGCGCCCATCCCAACACCAACACCCACGCCAGCCGAAACTCCGACACCGTAATAATGTCTTCTCCTTCTTTGGGGTTTACAGTTTAGGATTTAGGATGGCAAGCTCTGGATCCACAAATTTCCCATCAGACTGTATCACGGTTCCATCTACAATCACTTTTCCTCCTCCGGCACCCGGATGCATAAGCACGGACAGATCCCAGTGGATTGAGGTTCTCTCGGGGGTATTTCCGTTATTGAGGCGCACAGGGACTCCGTCGTACTGTTCGTACGTATAGCAGTGACCGATTGCGACATGGAAACTACCGCTCACCTTCTCGTTTAGAAGAGGGTGAAAAAACCGCCGGATCAGACCGGGATTTGTCCCAAGTGCCACTTCGCCCAGATATCTTGCACCCTCCCCTCTTCCTAAGAGGTCTTGAAGGTTATCATTTCCAGAAGAGGCAGATGCTTCGACTATTTTGCCGTTTTCAAATCGGAAAAAAATGTCGCGCATAACCAGCCCCTCATACATATACTCGCCCGGGGCAAAAAGTTGACCGTTGACTGAGTCGATGACCGGTGCAGAAAACACTTCCGACCCGGGGTAGTTTCTCAAAATAGTTGAGTTTGCAAACGTCATACCCTCTGTGCTCATCGTCAGGTGGGTACGACGGCGTGGGTCCGGATCTTGATCATTGGCGATAAGCTCAAGCTTTGTTCCCTTGTCTAGGGTCTCAATGAGCTTATCTTGTGCATCGTGAATTTTTTCCCATGGCTGATGACACGCTTCCATAACCAATCGAAAATAGTCGTCATAGTCCATCCCTTCTTTCTTTGCATCGTAGTCGGTCGGCCACGAAAAAAGTGTCCAACGCACCGTCCCGTCAAAACGCTTTTGGTGTGCGCTGCTATAGGCTTCTTCGTATTTTGCCAAAAGGTGTGCGGGGACACGGCTCATCGCCTCAGGATCTTTGGGTCCTCGCACAATAATGATGATATCGGCGGCGTTTATGAGCGCTCTCTCTTCCTGAAAATACGTATCAATCTCTTCCGGAGTAAGGGTCGGGATAATCTCGGCATCATGTGCAAGATCTCGTTTAAAAAACGACACTGATCCGGCGCCCTGGGCAAGACTGCGATGGTGAAGCTCATCGACAAAGACACTTCCCGCCCCTTCCAGCTCATCAAACCACAATAACACCCGGTCTCCGGCGCCGACGCGTGCTGCCTGACAAACGAGCGCATCGGCAGTGGTCCCGAGCGCTTCTGCAATAAAAGGATCGATCGGTTGCTCACGGGAGGCTACTTCCCCCATTCGTGTTTCTTGTCTCGTCATAGCGGTAAAAAAAGGTCTGCTTCATACAGACCTCAATTATTCTCCCGATTGTAGTACGAATGAAGCGTTAAATCAATAAATTGTTCAATAGTATTTCTTCCGTTATTTTTACGTGGTAAACTTACTGGATAGTGGAAAAACCTACACCCGAAGAGTTCATGAGGGCACCAGTCGCCTTCCTGGCCATAAAATTTGAGGGACAATCTGAGCAAAAATCCTACGGAGAAGCGCTCATATCAACGCTTAAAGAAACCGGCCTCGGCGTTTCTTGCCTCGTACAACAAGAAGATTGGGGAGATAAGCCCCATCCTACCCCACTGACGGCGGCCTTTGATTTGATTGACCAAAGCGATCTAGTCATTCTTGATGCAGGGAGCGGCACCGGGTTTGGCATGGGAGCGGAAGCCGGTTATGCCCGCGCACTCAAGAAACCGGTTATTCTCATTTGCCCCAAAGGTACGACGCTTAAAAAAACACGCAGAGACGCCGCGAGCGTTATTATTGAGTATGAAACTCCCCAAGACCTGAAAAATCAAATGGGTCAAGCGGTCAAAGCATTGCGGGACGGCGGTCGGCTCCTTACCGTGTCTCTCACACGCGAAAGTAGGTAAACACCTCTGTCATCGCTTCCAGTCCTCTGGCAAGGACACTGCGGAGAAACTCGGAGTCCGAAACGAGAGATCGCTTTTTACGAAGGTGAAGTTTAGAAACAAGGTAACGAAGTTTATACAGCTCAAACCTCTCTCTCCAGTCACCGAGCTTTCGCACTTCCTCATATCCCTGAATGAACCATTGCATGCGCTCCTCACCAAAAAACAAACTGTAAGCCGACAACTCCATGACGGGATCCCCTCCTACACACTCATCCCAATCCATCATACCGGTAATACGTAAACCGTCCGTCAACTGATTCCAATCGGCGATGTCATTGTGCACTAACACGGGTGTTTCCAACGACAAAAGAGATGCGTGTTTCCCAAACAAGCGTTCCACAGTCTTTCGCTGCGAGCTCGTGATGGTTTGCCGATCCTCAAGAAACCCAAGATCTTCTTCTAGCCCCGCTTCGATGTGTTGACTAAGTGTCTGGTATTGACCGACCAATCGTTGATCCCGCCTCGCGATGTCGTTACGGAAAAATCCAAAGCCTTCAGGCGTTATGGTGTGAATAAGCGCGGCATACCGGCCAGTTTGTGTCACGAGCCGCCTAACGAGGTCGGGCGGTAATGGGGAGAATCCTTGCATGGGCTTACCCGGCTCACGCGTCATGATCATGTAGTCAAAGGGAACCATCTCTCTTGTGTCATCAACAACCAAGCATGTATAAGTCGGGACTCCCGCGGCCCGGGCAAACTTCGTCGCCACTGCTTCCACCCAAAAGTAACCGTTCTTGACTTCCGGCGGATGCATGCGGATGACGACCTCCCGACCGCTTGCCAAGCGTACAGGCACCACAGTGTTGACCGAACCATGGATGATAATAGGATCATGCGACACTACGCGCGTATCGTCACTTGAAAATCCTGCTCGCTTCATACCCGCGGCAACGGCACGCTCTAACTGGTCTTCGTCCAGTCGCGCATGTCTCGTAAGAAAAATATCCCTTTGCTCTTTGGCAGAAATCCGCCGGTTCGTCTGCCAGTAAAACATATTTGACCGGTCGGAGAGATCAATGATCGACTGATGCATATGGATCAAAGCGAAACATGTGTTTTGTTGATACGAAACAGTAGGGTACCAACAATTATAATACCCGCCATTACCAAAAACGCAGCGCTCACGGAGATATCTGCTACTCTTCCTATGGCTAAACCTATAAGCGCAATATAGAGACTGGAAAACATATTGATCGCCGATAACGCCGTGGCGCGTATCGGCGAGGCAATATGCCGATTGTAGTAATCTGCAAACAGCGGATCCTGAAGACTCATTGATCCGTAGTTAGTGATAAAGAGAAAAACTGCCAGGACCGGATGCACAAAAAATCCCATTAATACATATAGCATTGGGGGGGTGAGCGTGGCTATCAGTACCGCCCGATCAACGCCAAAACGCTTCTCCAATTGGTATGCATTTTTACTCGCCCACAGGGCAAGTACCCCACCCGCAGCAAGAGCAAATCCCAATAACGCCGGTGGCACACCAGCTCCCAGAAGATACGGCGGTTCCAAAGCGAGAAGAAAATGCACAAACGGGGTGGAGAATATACCAAGCAAGATAATGCGCCGAAGTGATGCGTTTGTCCGCATGAGGGCTATAGTCTTTCTAAGAAGCTCAGACGGATTAGGATGGATATCTTTTTGATACTGTTTGGATTCACGCAAAAGAAAACTTAAAAAGAGTGCGATGCCGACGCTTGCAATAGTCAATAAAATCGCCATTTGGATTCTTTCCGATGAAAGCCGTGTGATAACCAAGCTACTCACAAGCGCCCCAAGGACTTGACCGCCCTGAGAAAATGCATTGATGCGACCGGCAACGCGCTGCATCGCGCCTTCATTCTTCACCTCTTTC
>MFJZ01000033.1:5861-13844 GCA_001781025.1 Candidatus Gottesmanbacteria bacterium RIFCSPLOWO2_01_FULL_49_10 | reverse complement strand
TGTTTGGGCCGGTCGTGTCCCTCATTACAGTCAAGGATGTGAGCGAAGCGGTCGCCATCATCAATTCCTCGCGGTTTGGTCTCCAAGCGTCGGTGTTTACCAAGGATGAAGGGGCGGGGATCGTGATTGCCAAGCAATTAAACGTCGGGACGGTGCAGATAAACGGTTCCCCCCAGCGCGGCCCCGATCATTTTCCGTTTTTAGGAGTTAAAGCCTCCGGGTTGGGTGTCCAAGGTGTGCGGTATAGCCTGGAAGAAATGAGCAGGCTGCGTCCGATCGTCCTTAATAAACCACAATAACTATTCCCACTCCATGGTCGCCGGGGGTTTGGTCGTGATGTCGTAGACGACTCTTGAAACATTGGGCACCTCGTTGACGATGCGGGAGGAGATTTTTTGGAGTAAGCCGTATGGCAAGCGAGCCCACGTGGTCGTCATAACATCGCGGGACTGTATGATGCGAAGAGCCACGACTTCGCCGTAGAATCTGCCATCTCCCTTCACCGCCGTAGAAAACGTGTTTGTCATGACCGGGAAGGACATGTACACTTTTTTGAGCCACCCGGCTCGGTCAAGTTCTTCAAGAACTATAGCATCGGCCTGTGATTCACGACCAAGGCGTTCCTCGGTAACTTCCCCGATGATGCGGATGGCATACCCCGGACCAGGAAAGACTTGTTTATTTACCAGTTTAGGAGGCAAGCCTACCAGTTTTCCGATTTTTCTGACCTCATCTTTATAAAACGCGCGAAGCGGCTCCACCAAGCGAAATCCTAATTTCTGTGGTAGCCCGCCGACGTTATGGTGTGATTTGATGTGGGAGGCATGTTTGGTGCCTTTACTTTCTATGACATCAGAGTAAATCGTGCCTTGCACCAAGACATCAAGTCCTTTATGGATCTTCGCTTGATGGCGAAATAACTCTATGTACAAAGCGCCAATGATTTTTCGTTTTTGTTCCGGATCCGTGATGCCTTGGAGGCGAGAGAGAAATTGTTTTTTGGCGTCAACTACAACCGGGTCGATGTGGAATTGGTGTTTAAAAAGAGCAATGACCTGTTCTTTTGTTCCGCCTCGCATGAGCCCGCTTTCTATATAGACGGGAATGAGCTTGGGGCCGACGGCGCGGGCGACGATTGCTGCGGCAACCGTCGAGTCAACGCCTCCAGATACGGCGCACAGGGCATTGGCCGATCCAATGTCATCCTTCACTTTTTTGATGAGGAGAGGGATATTGATGGACGCTTTTTTTGTCGTGAGCCCGCAAATTCCTGTGACAAAATTACGAAGAATCAAGCTGCCAAAGCGCGTATGCTCAACCTCGGGATGGAATTGGACGCAGTAGATGTGTTTTTTATGATTTTGCATAGCGGCGATTGCCACATCGTCTGTTGAACCAACAACGTCAAACCCAGGAGGGACACCTTCGACTTTATCGCCGTGACTCATCCATACTTGAAACGGTTTTCCGGATAGACCGGAAAAGAGGGGAGCGGGGCGGGCAACATGGAGCATTGCGGGTCCGAACTCTTTTACGTTGCCAGCAATAACGTTGCCCTTCAGGAGAAAGCCGGTAAGCTGCATGCCGTAGCAGATCGCCAGGATCGGAATGCCGAGATCAAAGATTTTTTGGTCGACGGTTGGTGCGCCTTTTTCATAGACGCTTGAGGGGCCGCCGGAGAGGATGATGCCCCGAACCATAGGAATGTTCGGGGTAAACCGTTTGTTTTTATTGAGTTTTTTGTTAATTTCTTCGGGATTTGCGTACTCAACATCAATTCCAAGCTGTCGAATCCGTCGGCCAATAAGGTGCGCCGTCTGACTGCCGAAGTCAATGATGAGGATCATATTAGTTTAGTTACAGGACTTACGCACTCTTGTCATCGCGAGACCGTTCTGACGGCGTGGCGATCTCATATCTGTATGAGATTGCTTCGTCGAAGACTCCTCGCAATGACAGACCAAACGTACATGTACTGCGTAAGTCCTGTTAGTTATTCTGGTTGATTTGCTTTTACCGTAGCCTCACGATGAGCTCTTTCTGCTTGTGTAGATGGAGCTTCACGTTTTAAATAGCCGTCGGGATCACCGTCTCCGGTTTCTCGTGCATATTGTTCGGCGAGTGCTTCAGCAAGCGTTGATTCCCCGGGTGGAGTTCTATTGATGGGAGGATTTTGTTCGTGACTCATGATTCTTTTTTTTCAAACAAAGGGTCAGTTGTAGCAAGTTCTGCTTCCCCCCTCGCTTCTTTTCCAGTTTTATTAAGATCGGGAGGTTCTAAGCAAAATAAGTCATATTGTGAGTAGTCTACCAGTGCAACTCCAGAAGGCGGGAGAATCAGAACACGAGCTCCATCTGCACTAGACGTTTTTTCTCTGCCATCGGGAGGAGAAGGATGTTTTTTCTTATATTCTGAGTAATTTACCAGTGCAGCTTCCCCAGGATTCAATTCTGAGACTGCATTGGGATTAGAGTTCATGTTATAAATAGTGTTTTCGGACAAAGGCAATCTGTTCGTCGGTAAATCCCACACGCTCGAGAAGCAGCTGGATGTCGCGTTTGGTTTTTCCCTCACGGGTCATTTTTTGGGTTATGAGGAGAATCATCTCCGTTGATTCATAGGGGAAGATAATCCATTTCGTAGTTTGCCGGACAAAGTAGTCGGGACGGACGGCAGAGGTTGGCTTGAGGAACATGGTGACCGTCGATATCTCTTTAGGACGGAACCGATGGAGGTAGCCGTCAGCACGCTGAAGCGTTTTACCCGAATCGGCGACGTCGTCGGTCAGAAGTACGTGTTTCCCGTGGACCGGAGTTTTGAGTTTTTCCGTCAGTACCACTTCGCCCTGGGCTTGAATATCGCGGTAACTTTGTATGGCAATGGTCGAAACGGGAATACGCAGATGATCAGAGAGCACGTGTCCCAGCGTAAGCCCGCCACGGGAAATTGCCACAATAATGTCCGGAGGATTTTTCGCAGAAAGAATGCCCGCTGCCAACTTTTGACTCAGTGTATGGTAATTCCTCCAGGAGACAAGGAGGTATTGATCCGCCATACACTAGTATCTCATGATCTCTTGACGACTGTCAACGAGACCTTATAATAGGAACATGGAGAAGCCTTTCAAGTATAGTAGCATTGCTATCTCCGGTCGGCCCGGGGCGGGGCGGTCCACACTTCTAAAGAATCTTCGCGTTGCGCTTGAACCCCTGGGGTGGGAATTTTTTTCCGGCGGGGATTGGTCGCGGCAGTTTTCCATCAAAGCAGGCAAGCAGAATCCCAATGATCTTAAACACCACAAAGCGACAGACTATGGCGATGACATCGACCTACAGATAGATGTAGCGATGCGGAAGAAAATCTCCGACCCAGGTGTCCATATGGCCATCGAGAGTTGGATTGCAGGGTGGAACGCGCGGGGACTCCCACATGTCCTGAAGGTTCTCCTCATGTGCGATGATGCCTTGCGGATTGATCGGATCGTCAACCGGGACAACATTACGGTTGAGGACGCCAAGGCGCACTTGCATGAGCGGGAGGAGGGGAATCTTGCCAAATGGCAACGGATGTATAAAACGAAAGATTTTTGGGATCCCAAGCACTATGATCTCATCATCAACACCTACTCTCATGGTCCCATCGAAACCCTCGACCTCGTCCTTCAAGCCTTGGGATACTTTTCTGCCAACGGCCAGAAAGCCCACGCGTGATAGAATCTGGTTATGGAACGCTTTAAGATGATCGCATCAGGTTTCTTGATGCTCATCAAAAACGGAAAAATTCTTCTTCTCCGCCGGGCACACACAGGATACCGCGATGGATACTATAGCTTACCTGCCGGTCACGTAGAAGAGAATGAATCTGTGATGGCATCAACCGTGCGGGGAAGTTTTGAAGAAATTGGTGTACGGGTAAATCAAGAAGATTTACTTTTTGTCCACGCGCTCCACAATAAAGAAAACGATAAACGATTATTTTTCTTTTTTCGTGCTAATCGATGGAGTGGAGAACCGTACAATAAAGAGCCGGAAAAGTGTGATGACCTCCAATGGTTTCCAGTGGACGCGCTCCCTTCAAACACCATTGATTATATTCTGCACGCAATCAGGAGTTATCAAAAACAGATTTTCTATTCTGAATTTGGGTGGGAGTAATACCCATTGACATAAGTATTACTCTATAGTAGAGTCATTACTACTATGCAACTGCAACTCATGACCACCATTACCACAAAAGGGCAAGTGACGATACCGGAGGCGGTACGCCGTGCATTGGGCGCGAGCATTGGAGACAAAGTAGCTTTCATTCGCGTGGAGAAAGCGAGTAAGGAGGCCACCATTCGAATTATTTCTACAAGTGTCGTTGATCAACTTGCGGGATCATTAAAAACTTCGGTACCCTATATGCCTCAGGTAAAAGTACGCAAGATTCTTGCCAGAGAACGCGCGAAACGATACACATGAAAGCGGCAAAGACAGTTATTTTAGACACAAATATACTACTTCGATTCCTTCGGCATGACCAGCCACAGCACTTCGGGCATGTACAAAAACTATTTCAGGAAGCGGAAAAAGGAACAATAGCGTGCCATATAGATTCAGTAGTTCTTGCAGAGGTGATTTGGACGTTGGCGTCATATTATAACGTAAGCCGTTTTGAAATTGCCAGCACGCTCGAGACACTCTTGGTACAAAAATGGATGCTCAATGAGCATAAGCAAACACTCCTATCTGCGCTTCATCAGTATCAGGAAACAAACCTGGATTACATTGATTGTTGGCTTGTGGCCGTGTCGGAAGAAAAGCATATTCCGTTTGAGACATTTGATATGAAGTTGAAGAAACGCCAGAAGATAAATACTTTGGTATGATTCCGACGCAAGACCAGGCGAAGCAGTTGTGGGACAAATATGAATTGCCGGAAGGGAAGAGAAGGCATGTGGCGCTCGTTGCTCGCGTTGCTCGGATGCTCGCGCAACAAATTGACAAAGTAACAAAACAACAAATTAACATTGCGCTGCTCAATGCGGCAGCACTCCTTCATGACATAGATAAGAATGCGGACAAACGTTCCGGCGAGCGGCATCCGGATGCGGCGGTCAGGATTCTTCGAGAGGAGGGGATGGAGGAAGTCGCGGCTTTGGTTAAAACACATCCGCTGCACGCGATTCTTGACGGGGCAATTGCGCCAAAGTCATGGGAAGAAAAGCTTTTGTTTTTGGCGGATAAAATGGTCAAGTATGAAATCATGACGGTCGATAAACGATTCAAATTATGGAACGATGAACGCTTGCCGCCCAGCGCTCAAATAGTCCTTGACCGGTCATATCCAAAAGCAAAAGAATTAGAAAGGGAAATTTTTGGCATTGTCCGAATATTCCCAGATAACCTGGCACAACTTGCATCGGAGAAGGAGCCCGGCGTATACTGAGAAATCGGAAAGAATAGGAGGAACATATGAAGCTATGCTCCATGGTAATGGCTCTCGTTTTCACTGCTGCGGCAACGGTCGTGCCAACCAGAGTAAGCGCCACAATACCGACCCCGATACCATCAGTTACCAGTGTCCCGACAATCGCTCCTCCCGTACCAAATACCGGAAAGAAACAGGAGTACATCCTCCCGTATCCAGGACTTCTTTCAGATCACCCGCTTTACTTTCTCAAAACTCTTAGGGATGCGATTTTGGATCGGCTGATTGTTGACCCCCTGCGGCGCGCGGAGTTTTATCTTTTGCAGGCAGATAAACGACTTTCCATGGGGCTCTTTCTTCAAGAGAAAGGGAAAGGGGCGCTTGCAGGAGCGGCAGTAGGGGAAGGCGAGATATTTATGGAAAAGATGGTGACGAGCCTCGGCTCGTTTCGGGAGACCGGGAAAGACGTCCCGAGAAGTATTGTTGATCGAGTGAACCGGGCATTGGAAAAGCATACCGAAGTGATTGTGGGTATGGCAGGCAAAGCAGACGGGCAAGAAAAGCAAAAGCTTCTCGTGTCTCTTGAACTTGTCAAAAAACTTGAGGGAGAGGTAGGAAAACTCCCATAATTCGGGTCACGCGTCAAGGGTTGGGAGTCAATCTATACAAGAGAAATGAATGTATTTGAGTACAGAAAATTTAGGGTCATGTTTTTGATGTGAGATGTGAGGATAGGGAGTGCATGTTATCTCCGTACATTTTCCTCAACGCGATGTCACTTGAGGCTAGTACAAAACATTGACTGCCTTTGATCCAGAAGTTGCCAGTTGACGCAACAAGAACTCCTCCATATAGTGGTGAAGGTTGCTCATAAGCCACACAGATAGTGTTTCAGTTTTCATGAAGTTTTGTGTAATAAAGTGCTTGCACTGAAGAGTGAGTCATCGAGCGATGAAGTGTCCGTATTGCAATCATGAGAATACCGAAGTATTAGAGACGCGCGATAGCGAGGATCTGTCGGTTACAAGACGCCGGCGCACCTGCCCGAAATGTGAGAAACGGTTTACGACGTACGAACGGATTGAGACCGTGCCCTTGACCGTCATCAAGAAAGATGAGCGCAGGGAGACGTTTGATCGGGAGAAACTAAAAAGGGGTATCTGGAGGGCAAGCGGCAAGACGACGATTAAAGCGGATGAGGTGGATAGGATAGTCGACGAGGTTGAGCGGGAGCTTATCGGCGGAGACACGACCGAAGTGGGCAGTAAAAAGATCGGCGAACTGGTTGCCAAGCGTCTGAAAAAACTGGATAAAGTCGCCTACATTCGATTTGCGAGCGTCTTCCGTCGGTTTGTGGATGTGGAGGAGTTTGAAAAGGAAGTGAAGAAATTGTTGTAAACTCAAAACGCAAAACTCAAAGTGCAAAACCACAACGCAGAACTCAAAGCTTGTTAAAGTTGTACGATTTGAGATATAGTTTTGAGTTTTGACATTTGAGTTTTGAATTTTTATGGAACTTACCGGCATACGACAAAAAGTATTTTTAGACCGCTATGCCCTCAAGGATGAGGCGGGCGCTTCTACAGAGAAGACACCCGAGGAGATGTGGCGCCGCGTGGCTCACGCGATCGCCCAAGTGGAACCCAAAAAACAGCGTGAAGGTTGGGAGGATAAATTTTATCAGGCAATGGAAAACTTTGTGCTCGTGCCCGGCGGGCGGATCCTCTCTGGTGCCGGCACCGGTTACAAAGTAACCTTCTATAACTGTTTTGTACTCCCCAGCCCCCATGACTCGCGGCAGGGGATTCTCAACACCTTGTCCCAAATGGTGGAGATTATGTCCCGGGGTGGGGGAGTTGGCATAAACCTGAGTAGCTTGCGTCCCCGCGGGGCAAGGGTGAAGAAAGTCAACGGTTTTTCCTCGGGTCCCTGCAACTGGGCGGAGCTTTTTAGCGTTGCAACCCGCGACATCATCCAACAAGGGGGTTCTCGTCGCGGAGCTTTAATGTTAATGTTGTGGGACTGGCACCCGGATATCGAGGAGTTTATCACGGTGAAGCAGGACCTTACCCGCATCAACGGCGCCAACCTGTCCGTCTGCGTGTCGGATGCATTTATGGAGGCGGTCAAAGCGAACGCGGATTGGGATCTGGTGTTTCCGGATAAAGACGACCCGGAGTATGATGAGAAATGGGACGGATACTTGCCCAATTGGCGCGCGCTAGGTAAAAAGGTGATCGTCTATAAGACGATTAAAGCGCGGGAGCTGTGGGATACGATCGCCAAAGCAGCCTGGCAAAGCGCCGAGCCTGGGGTCGTGTTCATGGAGCGGTATAATAAGTGGTTTAACAATTATTACTGGGAGTATATCAACTGCGTAAATCCATGTGGTGAAGAGGGACTTCCGAACTGGGGGGTGTGTAACCTGACCTCTATTAATTTAGCCGCACTGGTGAACGAAAAAGGCGAGATGGATTATACAAACCTCGCTGAGGTTGCTAAGGTAGGCGTGCGGTTTCAGGATAACGTGATTGATGCGGACGTTTACGTATTTCCCGAGATCAAAAAGCG
>MFJZ01000033.1:0-5837 GCA_001781025.1 Candidatus Gottesmanbacteria bacterium RIFCSPLOWO2_01_FULL_49_10 | reverse complement strand
TCCCCGGCATTGACATTAAAAAGCACCTGGAGGGCTACTTTATCAAACAACTCCCAGAGGAGATCCGAAAGAAAATGAAAAAACATGGGGTACGAAATTCGGTCCTTCTTCAGCAGGCGCCGACGGGAAGCACCTCACTCATGGCTGGCGTAAGTAGCGGCATCGAGCCGGTGTATGAGTTTGAGCTGATTCGGCGTGATCGACTAGGTGAACATATTCTTCGTCACCCACTGTATGACGCGTGGTATGCGGAGTTTAAGGCGCGGGAAGGCCGAGATCCCGGGAAAGTTGATCGGCCGAATTACTTCGTATCTGCCAATGACTTGACGCCGGAGGATCACGTGTACGTTCAGGCGACCATTCAAAAGTATGTGGATGCCTCCATCAGCAAAACTGTCAATGCGCCCAAAGCCCATACCGTGGAGGATGTCAAGCGGCTCTATATGCTCGCCTACGACCAGGGGTGCAAGGGTATCACCTACATGCGCGCCGAGAGCCGGCCGGGAGTACTTACCCGCATGGACGAAGATAAAAAGCCCGCCTCCGCCAAGGCTTCGGCGGGCGAAGCGGGCGAGGATGAGGTGAAGATAGGGGGGCAATACGTGCCGGAGGTCAAGCCCCGACCAATGGTGTTAAACGGAGCGACGTATGAAATAGAAACACCGGTGGGGAGAGCATTTGTTACGATCAATACAAACGGAGGTAATCAACCGGCGGAGCTTTTTATCAATGTGGGTAAGGCGGGCAGTGACGTGACCGCAATGGCTGAGGCGCTCGGAAAGGTCATATCTCTGGTCTTTCGTATGGCCTCACCCATTCCGGCGATGGAACGCGCCAATAAAGTTGCCGCGATGCTTGTGGGTATCGGAGGTGCCAGAAGCCTAGGATTTGGAGAAAATCGTATCCGGAGCCTTCCTGATGCGATAGCCAAAGTGATCGATCGACATTTCGGATTTTTTACGACGCACAAAGGAGAGATAGCATCCAACGGTCACTCGAACGGTCATGTAACCCCGACGAATGGCCACCAAGCCCAGGGCGTGCGCGATGCGGCGGCGATACAAGAACCGGTCGTAGAGCCGGCCCAGCGGCCCAACACGTATCCCGGACAACATATGCTTCTTACGGAAAAACGCATGGTGACCGTTGATTTATGCCCAAGCTGCGGGGAGGGGAGCCTCGTGTTTGAAGAAAGCTGCAAGAAGTGCTATTCGTGTGGGTACAGTGAGTGCTGACGCACTCGGAAATCCCAATTCACAAATCACAATGACCAACGAGGAGTGAAGATTTATAATTTGGACATTGAGGTTTGTGATTTGAGATTTGAAATATATGCCAATCTACACCCGTACCGGTGATACCGGGTCCACATCTCTATTTGGCGGCAAGCGCATTTTGAAATGCGAAGAGCTGGTCGAGGTCTATGGTTCCCTTGATGAACTCAATAGTTGGGTAGGTCACATCGCTTCACTATTTCCTTCGCCGGATGTCAAACAGTTCCTTCAGTCAATTCAATCAGATTTATTCACGATCGGCAGTACGCTTGCCGGATGGAAAAGTGGTGACCTTACGGGTTTGGACGGACGCGTCAAGGAAATGGAGGCCAGGATTGATGCGATGGAGGAGAGCTTGCCTCCTATAAAAAACTTCATCCTGCCGGGAGGGAGTGAACTTGCGGCGCACGCCCACATTACGCGGAGTATCTGCAGAAGGGTGGAGAGACAAACAGTCTCATTAAAAGTACGAAAGGTACGAGAAGTACCCCCCTTCGCCAAAGCTACGGGGGGCAAGCGGGATGTAAAAGAGGGAAATCTGGATGCAATGATTAAGTATCTCAACCGGCTTTCGGACTTGTTTTTTATGCTCGCGCGGTTTATAAACAAACAGGAAAATGTTGATGAAATAGTTTGGCAGGGTAAACAAAATTATTAGTAGGATCTGGGGTATCGAACCCAGCAAATATCAGGGGAATCGTGGTGACCCACTTCGCGTAAAGCTACGCGGGTCGAGGAATTCCACGGCTGTGCCGCAACTGTATAGCCAGACAACCTGAATCTTGTGTCATCTCTCGAGCAAGGGGAATGAAAGGGCAGCCCTCTTGACTGAAGAGGGCTTATTTTATGGAATTTACGATCAGACAAGGGACGGAAAAGGATTTTTCTCTCATACAGGCGCTTAACGCGACATTATTTGTCGAGGACCAGCAGCATGACACCACGCTTGATACCCATTGGCCGGTAAGCGTGGAAGGGGTGGAGTATTACATGAAATCACTCATGGATCCGGAAAAACTCGTACTGATTGCGGAGAGCTCCCAAAAGAACCCGCTGGGATACATTATCGCAACGTCTGTAAATAAATGGCGATACCGCAAAGTAAAAACCGGGGAACTCGAGAATATGTATGTCGTACCCAAAGCCAGACGGCAGGGAATTGGTCGGGCGCTCATAGGCGAGGTTAAAGCGTGGTTAAAGACCAAGGGCGCCAACCGCATATACGTTTCGGCATACACAAAAAATACAGAAGCGATTGCTTTTTATCAAGCGAACGGATTTGCGGGTTTGGAGTCCGGTTTAGAAGTTACCCTTTGATATGGCAGAACTCGTCTTTGCTCAAGATGGCCACAGCTGGAACAACGCGATCGCGCATGCGGCCTACGGGGACAACATCGGTCGTTTTGGGGAAGAAACAGCCCGACAGCTTCTTCGGGAGGATATCCGTAGCTGGATTCGGGAGCGAAGAGGTGAAGGGAGCCAGTGGTCGCTGTTTGTCCGGGAAGGGGAGATGGTCACCGAGGCTGGGGTGAGCCTTCAGGAGATGACGAACAACATTACGAGCGGCCCGCACAGCAACTTAGTCCCCGAAACCATTAAAGCAACTGTCGATCTTGAGGCGGCGACGCTTGAGGAGGCAACACGCCTTGCGGCAGCGGGCGCCGACAGAATCGTTTTACCTGAGCAGCACCTGGATGATAGAGGGAATGTCGTATCCCGCTACCTATCCGTGTGGAAAAAAAACGCGTCGGATCCCTCTCGCTATGACGGGACAAGAATCGATTTGGGGAAAAACGTCCGCATCGAAGACGTGCGGACCGGAACGTCTTTTACCGCATTTGAGCAACACGAAAGCGTCTCATTCTATCAACACCGCGGCCAAAAACATGCGTTTGTTCTGGCGTTTCGTAACAATGCAGCAGTGCCGTTTGAGTCGGTGAAGGATGCGATTGTGACGAAGGTACATCGGTCTCATCAGGAAACGTATTCCGACCGCGTTCACCCGGAAGCTTCACCGAAAGACGAAAGGAATCAACCAGTGCGGTCGGAGGGACAACAAACACAGGGTGAAGCACGAGACCCAAGAAAAACGTTGAGCGCCTCAAACATCCAAAGAGATCATCATATAGATGCTTTGACAGACGTGCCCCGCATTGTGGTGCGTGATACTGCTGAAACGGTACGGGGCATAGCGGTGTTTTTGCGCGACAAACACAAACAAAAAGAATCTGACACAGAAAGACGAGTTCATAAAGATTATCTCCATGTTCGCCTGCGAGAGAAGAAAACAGAGCGATTGACCTTGGAGAAAATTAGAGAGAAGCCGGTGAGGATGGTGGAGGTTATCGGGAAACGACACAGTGAAGTGAAGAAAGAAGCGATGGCGCTTGGGGTGATTGCGGAGACGGGCGTTGCGGTTCACGCAGCACCGGTGATTCTCGCAAGGCTAGCAGAAAAGCTGCCAACACCGATAATGGCGATCAAGAAAAGTATCGAGCGGCATACCAGGGACGAATTGAAAAGAAAGAAAAAGGAATTACGGAAAACAAGAGGAGAAGCTCAGAAAGATTCTGAGAAAGTTTATATCTTGAAGCCCAAACGAGTTGAACCGTTGAGAAAAGGAAAAGAACGGAAAAAGAGCGAGAAGCGCGCAAAGGGGTTTAGAGAGATGACGGCCGGCGGTCGCAGGCACACTGTAGCCGAGCGGGGTGGGGGAAAGGACCGTCGGAGGTGGAGGCGTCGCTCGGAGAACGGTTTCAAAAAAAATGTGGTTGCGGAACTATTGAAACCCTCCGTTTTGGAGAAACGAGAGAAAGGGAGGGTGTGGCGGCTTCCGCGGGTGGCAAGGAAGGCGGAAACGGCGCTTGAGGGGAAGCACCTTTCGAAGCGGGAAAAGAAGCTATGGGTGAAGTTGGCAGTGGTGGCCGAAAAATTCAGAAAATTAGCTTCACAAGGTTTACCCCGTAAGCTCTCGCTATACGGGGCCTTACAAAGCCGGGAGAGGCAAAGACGAAAAGGAGTAGCACGAGTGACCCGGGAAGGGTTGAGCTCAAGGAGCCTTAAAGTGAAGAAGGAGCGCATAGCGGCGGCGGGTATGCAGTTTGCGTGGATGGCATGGGTGATATTGGGGGGCGGGAGACAGGTTGGGGAACATGGTGCGAATTCCTTTCCGATCAGAAGTACATTGGCAAAGTTGGTATCAGAAAGAAGAAGTGTAAAACTGATCCACCCGGAGGGCGCGGAACACGAGGGTTCGCCGTGGGTCATCCTTTCCATCATCTGGTATTTGGCGCTTCTGCGTGAAGGCGCGTTTGCAAGATCAACAGTCCAACACCAGAAATCACAACCGAAAGCCCCGCGGTGGCTCCCCCAGCAGGCGGTTATTTATGCGTTCGCGGCGGGAATGACATAAGGCCAGGCCTTGATAAAAGCAGGGCGAATTCATGCTATCATAAATACAATGGACACAGGGGATACACCAATAGATACCAATCCTGTCAATCCCGGCGTAACGCCGGGACCAATAAGTCCTGTCCAGCCGGTTCGTCCGCAGGATGGGCAGGCAGGCGGGCAATTGGGTGGGATCTCAATTGGTAAGGAGCTGGAACCCGTAGGTGTTGGTCTTGAGCAGCCGGGGCTCAAAGACGTATCGGCCAAGGAGATTGAGCTGCCCAAAGAGGTGGTGGCAGCAGGAGTGAGGGCGCAGCCCACGACCGTCCCGCTTCCGGCAAACGTTACCAAGATGGGCGTGACGCCCGTGGGCGACGCGGTCGCGCCGCAGACGACGACGGTTGTACTGCCGCTTACCGATGATCAGATCGCCGTAGGACTCAGGCAGAGCATTGCAAACTCGTGGCGCTGGCTTTCTGAGTGGTGTGAACGAAGGCTCAAACAGTTGAGAAACGGAGTAATCAAAACCTGACAACAGCGGATAAACCGTATGCCCGATCAAGCAAGCGACATCCTCTATCGAGTAGAACTGTTTGGAACGAGCCTCCTTTTTATGGTGCTGGTACTTGTGGGACTTGGTGCAATAGCATACAGCTTGTTCCTCCTTTGGAAATATCGGGATCGTGAACAGCATTCCTTGGAATTTGTTCTCATGCAGATCGCGGTTCCCCGGGAAAACGAGATAAAAATAGATGCAGCAGAGCAACTATTTGCAAGCCTCCACAGTATTTACAAAAGCGGATTTTGGTCGTTTCTCTCACCTCAGGAGCATCTTTCTTTTGAGATTGTCGCGCGTCGGGAGGACATCCGTTTCTACGTTGCTGTCCCTCGGCGACTCATGGATCTTGTCGAAAAGCAAATTCACGGAGCATATCCCGGAGCAGATATACGGGAAGTTGAAGAATACAATATTTTTTCCCAAAACGGTAAGGTTGCCTTTGCCGCGCTCCGGCTCAAAAACTCCAATTACTTCCCCGTGCGCATCTATCGGGATTTGCCCGTTGATCCCTTGTCTTTGATCACGTCCGTGTTAGCCAAAATGCAGGAGGGGGAGGGCGCTGCGGTGCAGATCCTTATTCAGCCAACCGGCGGGAAGTGGCGTACCCAGGGACG
>MFJZ01000032.1:61353-69842 GCA_001781025.1 Candidatus Gottesmanbacteria bacterium RIFCSPLOWO2_01_FULL_49_10 | reverse complement strand
GCATTCGAGAACCCGGTGCTACTTTCGGTGCTAGTTGAGAATGAACACCACTAAGCTCAGTCCATATTGTTCCTTCTCTTCGAAACATGAATGGGGTAAACAGACCGCCGATGTTCGATGGAAGCTGGAGATGGGCTGCTGTAATTCCCAACGCGAATCCTTGAGGGCGTAAAACCAACGGTGTTCCTGAACCGAGTGTAGCTGGCGGAAATTTTTCTTCAAGAGCCAATGCGCTTGTAAAAATAGGGTCAAGAGCTTCGTACTTTCGAGTCCACTCTTCTGCAGCAACCCCCTCTATTTCTGGTCGAATTTCACAGCCCATTCTCAAATACAATCCATCATGGCCAGGAATAACATATCTATGGGCTATATCATCGACATCAATAAGCCCTAAATGTATTAGTGAGCTTTCTTCGTAGGAGAAGTTAAGAAATGGATATTCCTGTCGTGAAGACATAAAGTCCTAAGTAGCGCGTAAGGGAGTCGAACCCTTCTTGCTAGATTGAGAATCTAACGTCCTAACCGATAGTCCCGACGAATTCCATTCGTGCGGGATCCCGATGGAAACTACCATCGGGAACGAACGCGGCGTTATATAGTGCCGTGTACCGGATTCGAACCGGTGATTTGTTGGTTGAGAACCAACCGTCCTGGGCCACTAGACGAACACGGCGTCCTTAATAATTTTTCCTATCGCACCACGATTTTTTAGAGACTTTAAGTAGTATTCTCGTTTTTTTGCCTCCGATCTAGTGCGATAAACTTCTTTATAAATCAACAAGAAAGGTCCTCTTCCTTTTGTATAGCGAGAATGACCTTTATTATGTCGTTTTAATCTCTTAACCAGATTGTCAGTACTTCCGATGTAATATTTGTCGTCCTTTTTACTTTGGAGTATATACGTGCAGTACATGCTTTTACGTCAGCTTTGATTCTACCAATTCGTGCTTGACAAGGCAAGACAAATTCTGTACACTTTTCCTTGTAAGATAGCGCACGAAACGGCGCTGTCGAATGGAATTTATTAGACTGCTCGCTCCCTTGACAACCGATAGGGGAGGTTTTTTTTGATGTGTTACTTAGCGAGTGAATTCATATTCACGAGCTTAGTAACCATCAATCCCTTAGATGCGACACTGTGACGCGAAGCTGGAAGCTTCGGAAACAGCGAGCAATCTAATGGGATAGGCGGGAAGGCAAGAAGACTAGTAAAAAAAGTAGAAACAATTAACACTATGGATCCACATCACAAAATGGTGCTTACAAAAGAAGGACTTGAACAGTTAAAGGCAGAGTACGACGAGCTCGTGAACAAAAAACGGCCGGAGGCCGTGGCGAGGCTCTCGGATGCTCGGGGTTTAGGCGACTTATCAGAGAATAGCGAATATGCGGCTGCCAAACAGGATCTTGCGTTTATAGACGGCAGAATCGCCGAGCTTGAGGAAATACTTCATACCGCCAAAATAGTCACGAATCACGGGAAAACACACGTGGATATCGGCTGCAAAGTGACGCTCCATATCAATGGGAAACGTGATATATATACCGTAGTAGGTGAGTGGGAAGCTAATCCGAAAGAGAAAAAAATATCTCATGAGTCGCCGCTTGGTAAAGCGCTCATGGGTAAAAAGTCCGGAGAATCAGTGGAAGTAGAGGCCCCGGCGGGCAAAATTCTCTATAAGATCTTGCATATTGAATAAGTTTGTTATATGATGATTTGGTCATGAATACAATGCAAATATCCCAATTAGCTAAAAACAGCAAGAAACAAACCTTTCTAAGGAGGAGACTATAATCGTGGTTTAATATTTTTTTATCTACTACGAACCCCTCCAAGGAGGGGTTTTTTACTGGTAAAAGGAGACAATTTTATGGCAGACACAGAAAGAGTTATTTCTACATTTTTGGAGATAGTTCAAATTGACAGTCCGACTGGACACGAGAGCGCTATGGCGCAATATGTTTCAGATAGGCTAGGGCAGATAGGTGTTTCTTGTGAGATTGATCGCGAAGGAAACGTTATTGCGAAGACTCCTGGTGATACGAGTAAAGAAACGTATTTACTTAACGCCCATTTGGATACAGTTGAACCGGGAAGAGGCATAGTTCCTCTCATTGACGAGGCAGGGTGGATACGATCAAGCGGACCTACTATATTAGGCGCCGATAATAAAACTGCTGTGGCCGCAATTCTTTCTGCAGTTGAACGATTAGCTTCTAATAATTTTCAAAATAATCATCCGTTGGAAATAGTCTTTACAGTTTCAGAGGAATCTGGAAATCACGGCGCGCATGGATTAGACTACAGTAGGATATCGGCCAAGCAAGGTTATATTTTTGATGCGTCTGGTCGAGAATTTGGAGACATGATCATTTCGTCTCCATTTTATAACCGTTTTGATGCAAAGATATCCGGTCGTCCTGCACATGCTTCACGTCCTCAGGATGCCGTAAATGTTGTGCCCATATTAGGTCAAGCGTTGAAGGGCGTTCAGCTTGGCAGACTGACAGAAAAAACGATACTAAATGTTGGCACTATTCGTGTAGGAGATGTTGTCAATACTATTCCGGGAGAGGCGTTAGTTAGCGGTGAAATTAGAAGTAGAGATGAAGAAGAGCTTGAGACCTATTCTGGCCAATTAGTGACACTATTTGAACGTGCTTCTCATGAGTCTGGTGCGAAGGCAGAAATCCGTATCACTCGGGAAAATAGTGGGTTTCAGTTTGATCCAAAAGGTGACTTTATTTCGCATACCATATCTATGCTTAAATTGTTTGGGATAACGCCACATCTTATAGATTCCTGGGGGTGTTATGAGGCAAATATTTTTGCTGAACACGGCATTTTAATGCTCAATATTGCAGACGGTAGTCTTGATGGACATACGCCTGATGAACGAATTCACATGAATGATCTCGTACGTTTAGCGGATGTAGTTTATGCATTGGTAACAGAAAGGTAAAGCACATAGCTTATAAACGATATATAATACTTTTATGGCGACTATTGATGAACTCAGAAAAGTACGGATGGAAAAACTTGAAGCCCTCAAAAAGCTAGGGGTAAATCCCTACCCCTCGACTGTTCGACGCAGTCATACTGTCAAACAAGCTCTCACGATGGATGGGAAAGATGTGACTGTGGCTGGTCGTGTCATGGGTATACGTGGACATGGGAAAATATTTTTTCTCGATCTGGCGGATGAGACAGGGAGAATGCAGACTGTGGTGAAGGCTGATGCGTGTGTGCCGACGGCATATCAAGTAGTGGAGCTTCTGGATATAAGTGATTTTGTTTCCGTGACGGGTGCGGTCGGGAAGACACAGGCAGGAGAAATTTCAGTATTCGCGACAGATCTTCAGATGCTTACCAAAACGCTTCTTCCCTTGCCGGATCAATGGCACGGGTTCAAAGACGTAGAAGAGCGATTCAGGAAGCGGTACCTAGACATGATTCTCAACCCTGAGGTCAGGACTCGGTTTGTTGTGCGCAGTCGTATCGTAGATGCGATCCGAGATTTCCTCACCGATAGAGGATTTTTAGAAGTGGAAACACCCACTCTCCAGCCGGTCTATGGCGGAGGGTTAGCGAAACCGTTTGTCACGCACCATAACGAGTTGGAGACGGATTTATATCTTCGAATATCTGATGAAATGTACCTGAAACGATTGATAGTGGGTGGACTAGAAAAAGTGTTTGAAATTACAAAGGTATTTCGCAACGAAGGCGTAGATAGCGACCACAATCCGGAGTTTACCATGTTTGAAGCTCAGATCGCGTATCAGGACTATACGTACGGCATGGATATTATTGAAGAAATTATTGAATACGTCGCAAGGCAGGCATTGGGTAAGTCAACATTTGAATACCAAGGAGTTGTCATGGATGTGAAATGCCCATGGCCTCGACTCCGGATGGTGGAAGCTATATCTCGGTATACTGGCGTGGACACGTTAGATTGGAAGACCGTTGAGGAAGCGAAGGAAGCGATTCAACACATGGACGGAATCCCGGAAGAAAAATTTACTGAGCTTAAGAAAATGCTCAGCATCGGTGAGTGCATCGCATTCGTTTTTGAAGAGGCAGTGGAAGCTAAGCTCATCCAGCCGACGATTGTCTACGATTATCCTATTGAGACCTCGCCGCTTGCTAAAAAATGCGATGATCCGAGGTTTACTCAGCGCTTTGAAATGTTTGCGTTTGGCTCAGAGCTTGGTAATAATTACACAGAGCTTAATGACCCCGTTGATTTAAGAAAGAGGTTTATCGAGGAAAAGAAGCGCGAAAAGGCTGGGGTTGAGGAAGTCCATCAGACAGATGATGACTATCTTGAGGCGATTGAGCACGGCTTCCCTCCTACGTGCGGCATCGCGATTGGAGTGGATCGGCTCGTCATGCTGCTCACCAATGCGAAGTCTATAAAAGAAGTTGTCCCATTCCCCACACTTCGGCCAGAAAAATGAAAAAAGGATACGGCCTAGCACATATTACTTTAACAGTGTCTAATATTCAAAAGACGAAGTCCTTTTACGAAAAGTTATTCTCCACGCAGTTACCAATGGATAATAAATTTTCTTTTAGTTTGCTGAAAGTCGGGATTCCCTGTTGGTTTGCGCAGTGGAAAAAACAGCATGTAAAAGATCGTTTTGATGAACGTAGGATAGGCTTGGATCATATAGCATTTAAGCTCCTAACATTAAAGGAATTGCAACAAGTAATTGAGCGATTAAGCAAGATGGGCGTTAAAAACGCAGGACTTGAACGATTTGCGGGAAAGTATCCGTACGTGGCGTTTCGAGATCCAGATAATATACAAACGGAATTTTTTATTCCGAAAAAACTCTAGCTTTCTAGCTTTACACATCGGATGTGTAAACTCGTTATGAGAATAAAACCATTTAAACTTGAGCGATACTTTGCCCCTTATGAATTTTCTGCAAAGTACCTTCTTTGTAGTTCTGATTGCGACGGTTTGTCACAGAAAGAGTTAGTACGTCGGGCCGACGAAGAATCAAAAACCCTTTGGGATAATTTAAAGCTAGGATATACTGAATCCCAAGGTCACCCCTTGCTGCGTGTCGAGGTAGCAAAGCTTTATACAAATATTTCCACAGAAGACGTTCTTATTGTTGCCCCGGAAGAAGGTATATTTATTCTTCTCAATGTTCTTTTGAATAGGGGCGATCACGTCGTTTGCACCTTTCCCGGATATCAATCCCATTATGAAGTCGTAGAAAGTCTCGGTTGTGAAGTTACCCGATGGACGCCGAAAGAGTCAGAAAACTGGAAATTTGACATCGACGAACTTGCTAAACTTGTTCGACCGAACACGAAGCTCATTATTATTAACTTCCCTCATAATCCAACAGGGTATTTGCCGTCGCGAGAGGATTTCGGAAAAATAATTGAGTTAGCAAAGGAGAAAAACATTTATCTTTTTTCTGATGCGATGTATTGGTTGTTAGAATACGATCCTACATTCAGGCTGCCAGCGGCATGTGATTTGTACGATAGGGCGATAGACCTGTTTGGCATGTCAAAAACGTTTGGTATGGCAGGAGCGAGAATAGGCTGGCTGGCAACCCGGGACAAAAAGTTGCTGGAGCAAGTAAAGATCTTTAAAGACTATACGACTATATGCAGCTCGGCACCAAGTGAAATTTTATCAATCATCGCCTTGAGGAACAAAGAGGCAATTATTAACACTCATTTGAGAAGGATTGAGAAAAACCTTCGTTTGCTTGACAGTTTTTTTGATAAATTTTCTAGCAAGTTCACTTGGGTACGGCCAAAAGCCGGTACGATTGGATTCCCAAGAATTCTTTTTGAAGAAGAAGCCTCTTCTTTTTGTGGTAGAGTGGTTAAAGAGACCGGTATTATGTTGTTGCCATCGACTGTTTATGACTATGATAATTATCATTTTCGGATTGGATTCGGAAGAGAGAACATGCCAGAGGCTCTGGAAAAGTTTGAAGACTATATAAAGAAAAGCCTATGATTAGCCGTCAGCAAGCCCTCGATCTTCTCCATGCCCACATGCAAAACCAGAACCTCAGAAGGCATTGCTACGCCGTGGGGTTTGCCTTGCGCGCGCTTGCCGGGAGACTCGGAGGAGATCCGGATGCTTGGGAAGTATTGGGGATTCTCCATGATGCGGATTGGGAAGAGACCAAAGACGCGCCGGAAAAGCATACAGTAAAGACTCTTGAATGGCTAAAGGAATTAGGACTTGCAGAAGGTCCGTTCGTCCACGCATTTCAATCACACAACACGAAGCACACCGGTCTAGCTGAGCTTGAGGGGAATATGGAGTGGGCGCTCGAGACGGTCGATGAGCTCACCGGATTTATTGTGGCGGTGACCTTAGTGCGTCCGGACCCTCCTTCGCTAGGAGCTTCGGAAGGGCAAGCAAAAAGTAGGCTTCAATCGTTACCAGTTGAATCGATCATGAAGAAATGGAAAACCAAGGAATTTGCCAAAGCAGTGGACCGGGCCCAGATTGCCCAGTGTGAAGAAAAATTAGGAATACCACTGAATGAATTTATAGAAATTACTCTTACTGAAATGCAGCGTCATCATGAGGAGCTCGGTTTATAATAAGCTCAAATGTTTAAGCTCAAATGACAAATCAAGTTCAAAGCTCAAATTCCTCAAAGAAATACGATCTTTAAGAACGGACTGGAAGGAAGCGCATGAATTGGTGCTTATATTTTCCTCAATCTTGAAGAAATAATGTTTGAACTTTGGATTTATGAAGCTACTCATTGCCACCACCAACCCCGGAAAGCTTATTGAAATCAGACGATTTTTGGGAGATCTTCCCGTTGAACTTATTGGGCTTAAGGATGTCGGAATTATCGATATTGTGGAAGAGACAGGAAAAACGTTTGAAGAAAACGCGATCCTAAAGGCTAAGTATTATTGTCACAAATCCGGTTTGCCCACGCTTGCTGATGATGGGGGAGCTGAAATAGATGTGCTTGGCGGTGAGCCGGGAGTCAAAACTCGACGATGGATACATAAGAACCGCGATAGCACAGACGAAGAGCTCATCGTATACACGCTCAAGCGCCTGGAAGGTGTTCCATCAAAGAAACGAGGGATGCAGATGCGAGTGGTACTGGCGTTTGCGTCTCCTGACGGGCGCATTCATACAGCGACAGAAAAAATTCGCGGCGTGGTAGCACTTAAACCTTCCAATGATCGGCTCGAAGGATTTCCGTTTCGGTCGATTATGTATTTGCCGGAGGTTGGTAAATTTTATAACCACGATGTACTGACACCCGAAGAAAACGAGCGACTCAATCACCGAATAAGGGCGCTTGAACAGCTCAAGCCAATTATTCGACAATCCTTGACATAGGTTGGGCGAGGTGGTATATACTAACGAAAAGCCAAAGAAAAGCGCTTAAGGTAGCTTCCAACTACCAATGCTGATTGGAGTAACAAACCAGTCCGGGTATGCCCGTGATAGCTGGAATGAGTAAACTAGGGTGGTACCGTCTTTATAAGACCCCTAGCGAGAATATCGCCAGGGGATTTTTGATGGTATGATAGGAGGTAACCATGTTAGACATCAAATTTATCAGAGAAAATTTGGAGGTTTGTAAGCAAGCGGCGATAAATAAAAACCGAGAGGTGGATTGGGCGGGACTTTTGGCATCAGATGACAAGCGCCGTGAACTTATCGGGAAAGTAGAAGCGATCCGAGCGAAAAGAAATAAGGCCCAAAAGGCGACCACAGAAGAGGACCGTCAAGCGGGCCGTGCTCTCAAGCAGGAAATGAAGGCGTTGGAGCAGGAACTACGAACAGTTGAAGAAGACTTCAATACGCTTATGCTCACCGTCCCCAACGTGCCGGATAAAAGCGTGCCGGTGGGGAAAGATAGCACCGGTAACGTTGAGATTAAAAAATGGGGAAAGCTCCCTAAGTTCGACTTTCCGGCGAAAGACCACATAGATCTTGCCAAGACACTCGATCTAATCGATTTTGAACGCGGTGCAAAAATTTCAGGACCGCGAGGGTATTTCCTCAAAAACGAAGCAGCGCAGATGGAGTTTGCCGTGCTTTTTTATACGTTTCAAAAACTTATCAAAAAAGGCTATACGCCGCTCATTGCCCCCAGCTTAGTCAACGAGTTTACATTATTTGGTAACGGAGAGTTCCCCTGGGGCAGAGGAACAAATGTTTATGAGCTCAAAAATGATGAGCGTTTTTTGTCCGGAACTGCCGAGGTGCCCGTTACTTCGTATTATGCCAATGAAGTGTTGAAGGAAGAGGAACTGCCTAAGAAATTTGTTGCGTTTTCTCCCTGCTTTCGTCGAGAAGCAGGAAGTTACGGAAAAGATACCAAAGGGGTTTATCGGGTGCATCAATTCAGTAAAATTGAACAAGTTATTATCTCAACGAACGATATGAACAACTCCTTTACTCTTCATGAAGAGTTATTGGCCAACGCAGAGGAAATACTGCAGGACCTTGTTCTCC
>MFJZ01000032.1:59020-61331 GCA_001781025.1 Candidatus Gottesmanbacteria bacterium RIFCSPLOWO2_01_FULL_49_10 | reverse complement strand
CACGGGTGATATGGGCGAGCCACAGGTAAAAAAGTATGATATCGAGACATGGATGCCAGGAAGGAATGAGTACGGGGAGACCATGAGTAACTCCGTCATGGGCGACTTTCAAGCCAGAAGGTTAAAAATCCGATATAAAAAGAAAGACGGTCAGGTGCTTTTTTGTCATACGCTCAATAACACCGCAGTCGCCTCGCCGAGGATCCTCGTCGCGATCCTTGAAAATTATCAGCAGGCGGATGGGTCGATACGAGTGCCCAAGGCATTGCAGCCGTATCTGGGTCGAGAGCTCATCGCGCGATAGCGCCCGCAAACCCTGTGACATTCCTATCCTATATTTGGCCACGATTGGTTTTGTCCACTACGACAGAGTTCAATCATGATATTCGGGTGATTGAAGAGAGCGGAGAAGCGAAATTGCTCGTCGACGGTTCACGACAGTCAGGAGCGTATATTCGCCGTCTCTGGGAAGGCGCGTTTACCAAGTTTCATATCGATAGGACGGTTGCAGTAGGGAAAATTCTTGTATTGGGAACTGCGGGTGGGAGTGTCATCCATATTCTCCGAAACCTATTTGCCGATTCGCCTATTACCGCTGTTGACATAGATCCGGTGATGATTACGATTGGGTATGAGCATTTTGGTCTGAAAGAGCTGTCAGATCTCACGGTCGTCCAGAAAGAGGCGCGGGAATTTATAGGAGAGACGCTGTCAAAAAAAGTGCACTATGACATGATTGTTGTAGATTTGTTCTCCGGAAGAGATATCCCGTCGTTTGTGTACAGCGTCAAATTCCTTCGTCAATTGGCTGGCGTACTGTCAGAGCGCGGTATTCTTGTCATTAATTACCTTCGTGAACGTCAATATGGAGAAAAGTCCGATGTGCTTTTTGCCGCCCTCCAAACGCTTTTTTTGTCTGTCAGCGACCACAAAGCGTATCGTAACCGCTTTTTTTACGCGCGCAACCGCTTCGGTGTGATAAAATACGCTCATGTTTAAATTCTTCGGGAAGCTTCTTGATAATAACGAGAAAGAGATTACGAGACTCAGAAAGATCGTTGAACGGGTAAATGCGGTTGAACGCGATACGGTCAAGCTGACGGAAAAAGATTTTGTCAAGCGGACCCTTGAGCTGAAAGAGCGCTTGGCCCACGGTCAGACCCTTACGGATATTCTGCCAGAAGCTTACGCGTTGGTTCGGGCAGCCGCCCAAAAGACCATCGGGCTACGGCATTTTGATGTCCAACTCATGGGATCAGTTGCCCTCCATGAAGGGAAGATAGCAGAGCAGAAGACCGGGGAGGGAAAAACGCTTTCAGCGACTCCGGCGCTATATCTTAACTGCCTAACCGGCAGAGGCGTCCATCTGGTGACCGTTAATGATTACCTGGCCCGCCGTGATGCCGGGTGGATGGGTCCTATCTATCACCTTTTGGGGGTATCGGTATCCGCAATCATCAGTGAACAGTCATTCCTTTATGATCCGGCGTACGAAGACGAGTCGGCAACGGATTGGCGACTGAAACACCTCCGGCCCATCACTCGAAGAGATGCCTACCGAGCAGACATTACCTACGGCATAAATAGCGAGTTCGGGTTTGATTACCTTCGGGACAATATGGTCTCTGAAATGACTCAAGTATCTCAGCGGGACTTTCATTACGCAATCGTCGATGAAGTTGACTCAGTGCTGATCGATGAGGCACGGACGCCGCACATCATCTCCGCTCCGGCTGCTGAGGCGACACACAAATACTATGACTATGCAAAGCTGGTTGAGAGGCTCTCGGTTGAGATGGACTTTGTCATTGACGAAAAGCTGAGAACCGCACACCTGACTGACCACGGGGTTCTCAAAGTCGAAAAAATGCTCGGAATGGGCAATATTTATGAGAGTGACTTTGAGACCGTGCACCACATTGAAGCTGCTCTGAAAGCAAAAACATTATTTCATCGTGACCGCGATTACGTCGTCAAAGATGACCAGGTCGTCATCGTTGACGAATTTACCGGAAGATTACTACAAGGAAGGCGCTATAGTGAGGGAATCCATCAGGCTATTGAGGCAAAAGAGGGTGTAGTCATACAGCAGGAGAGTCGGACCCTCGCGACGGTTTCTTTGCAAAATTATTTCCGTCTTTACGAAAAATTATCCGGGATGACGGGCACCGCGACGACCGAAGCAGAAGAGTTCCAGAAGATATATTCGCTTGACGTCGTTGCGATTCCCACCCATCAACCCATGGTGCGTAAAGATCACGCGGACAGTGTCTACAAAACACCGCGTGCAAAATACGCGGCTATCGCAAAC
>MFJZ01000032.1:57556-59012 GCA_001781025.1 Candidatus Gottesmanbacteria bacterium RIFCSPLOWO2_01_FULL_49_10 | reverse complement strand
TGAAAAAAATGAAATCATTAGTGAGCTATTGAAGCGCAAGGGTGTGCCCCACGAGGTGCTTAACGCCAAAAATCATCTTCGGGAGGCGATGATTATTTCTGAGGCGGGGAAAAAGGGCGCGGTGACGGTCGCGACCAACATGGCTGGCCGAGGAGTGGACATCATATTGGGCGGCACGAGGAAAGAACGGTGGGAAGCAGACGATGAGAAAAAATGGAAAAGTGAGATGGATACCTGGCAACGTCAACATGACGATGTGGTAGCAATCGGCGGTCTCCACGTGATTGGAAGCGAGCGACATGAAAGTCGGCGCATAGACAATCAACTCCGGGGGCGCGCAGGCAGACAAGGAGATCCCGGATCGAGTCGATTTTTTGTGTCGCTTGAGGACGACATCATGCGGCTTTTTGGCGGAGATCAGGTTGCCCGTCTTATGACCATATTTAAGCTTCCTGAGGACGTACCGCTTGAGCACGCCATGGTCTCCAAAGCCATTGAGCAAGCGCAGGTAAAAGTCGAAGGATTTCATTTTGATTCCCGTAAGCACCTCGTCGAATATGACGACGTCCTCAATAAACAGCGAGAGATTATTTATAGGAGGAGGAGAAAAATTCTTGAGGGGGAGAGTCAGAGAGAAAGTATCTTTGAAAAGATCTCTCAGGAGATCTCGACGGTTGTGGGTATGTACACAGAAGAAAACAACAGCGCCAACCACGAAAAAATAACGCAGGAATTTATCTCGATCGTTCCCTTCGATGAAGCGTCCCAAAAACAACTCCAGAGCCAGCTCGAACAGATACATGAAGGAGCAGAGCTGTCTGTTTTTTTGACCGGTATTGCACGGCAGATGTATGAAGCGCGGGAAAAGCAGGTCGGCCCGGAGGTTATGCGCCAGATTGAAAAATGGGTAAGTCTCCAGGTTGTTGACAATGTATGGATGGATCACCTGGATGCAATTGATGACCTACGCGAGGGTATCGGGCTTCGGGGATACGGACAGCGCGATCCCCTGGTTGAGTATAAAAACGAAGCATTCACTATGTTTGAGCGGCTTATGGCAACTATCGATTCTGAGATCGTGCATCGTATTTTCAAAGTGCAGGTACAGCTAGCCCCCTCCTTCGTCCCGTCTGCGGACAAGCCGCAAGCATCAGTTGATCAGCCTGGGGGTGCTACGTCTGCGCGGCGGGTTATTGCACAACCTGCGACTACTCCTATTACTCAGGCAGCTAGCAAAATGCAAACAAATGCTCCAAAATCAACTGCAAGTCAACCACCGGCGAGCAGTTCTAGAAAACTTGGTAGAAATGACCCGTGCTGGTGCGGGAGTGGCAAGAAATGGAAGAAATGTCATTATCCGAAACTATCATAGATTAACCACGTATTTTGTTATTGACTTAGGAAAAAGAATAGCGGTAAGCTGGTAATAGGCGTATGGAACTCAAGTCGGTCAAAT
>MFJZ01000032.1:57282-57500 GCA_001781025.1 Candidatus Gottesmanbacteria bacterium RIFCSPLOWO2_01_FULL_49_10 | reverse complement strand
AAAGAAGATGTTTTACCGCTCAGATCCGGAGTTTATTCCAGCAGACACATTTGTTGAATATTGCCTAAAAGGTGGTATCGAAATGGCATTGGCATGCGCACGGAGTGAAACACCAGGAGCGAAGAAAGGTTCAAAACCAAGAATTTTTCTTTTAGAAATTGATGACATTCGATTTGTCGATAGTAAATATCCATCGGCGGCTCATGAGTTATTACATC
>MFJZ01000032.1:44881-57053 GCA_001781025.1 Candidatus Gottesmanbacteria bacterium RIFCSPLOWO2_01_FULL_49_10 | reverse complement strand
GATATATCTCCAGAGTTGGAAACGTATTACGCGAAGTACTTCACTAATCGGGCAGGAGTCGTATCTCTCTACGAACAGGGGGGATTGGGAACACGTGTTCGGAA
This sequence comes from Candidatus Gottesmanbacteria bacterium RIFCSPLOWO2_01_FULL_49_10, assembly GCA_001781025.1. GTDB lineage: Bacteria > Patescibacteriota > Microgenomatia > UBA10105 > UBA927 > MFJZ01. Next base: position 56,949 of record MFJZ01000032.1, on the reverse strand, counting down.
AATGATTCAGCTGTCAAATGAAATTCAATTATTTGAGAGTAAACTTACGGCATTGAACACTCAACTAGATCAATACAAAAAAGCTGGTGATGAAGCAGGTTACAATAGTTTGGTGCCTCAGTTCAATAATATAGTTTCCCAGCATAACGCCAAGGTGGCAGAATCTAATAGAATAAATAGTGAAATGTCGGAACTCTATAAGTATTTCAATTCAAACTATCAGTCAACGGAAAAAACCACGTTATGAAAAAAAGCATGCTGTATATAGTTTTTCTACTATACTGGTTAGTCCTCGCTACACCTGTTTCAGCAGCACTAAATCTTAGTGGTTCCTGGTCAGGCTTTGGTTATTCTTTCCAAGCTCAGCAATCCGGAAACAGCCTTACTTTGATAGCAACAGATGGTGATATAAAAGGAAAGATTTCTTTTGAAGGCACTATCACGGGAAATACTGTAGTAGGAAGGCAGATTATTGTTGCAAGAGGGTGTCCTAATCTTGAAAGATATATTACTGTGAATGGGACAATATCCCCGGATGGGAACTCGATTACCATTACGTATACGAACTTTAAGTATGATCAAAATAGCTGTGTTTCTCTATCAGGTGATGAATCCCAAGAAACAGGCTCATACACGAGAATAAACGGTTCGTCTACCCAGGCACCTCAAATCATCAAAGTAACACCGACATCAGTGCCAATACCAATACCTTCCGTTGAAGATAAGACAGATCAACTTCCGGTAGAGGACAAAAAAAATAATGTATTTGATGTTTTTAAGTTTTGGGGAAATGCGATTTCGGATATGCGGACTAAAGTAATAGGTGGTAATCCAAATTCATTTGATTGTCAGAAATTTTGGGAGAGTCTTTCCGATGATGACGGATTGACAATAGGGGGTCCTAGACAGGGGAGTATATCTAATATATCTGGCTGGAAATTTTCTTCGAAAAAGAAAACAGTGAGTAAAGTAAGCGGTGATTCCTGTGATATAGGGGGAATACGGTATGATACTGATGACAGTGAAGGCGAAGCAAAGACCGGTTTTGAAATAAATGTATCATATTTTCAAAATCAGGAAGAAGCCAAAGACCAACTTTCCTCACTCAAAGCAGATGAGTCTGTTAAGGTAGAGGATCAGAGTGTTTCGGGTGATACCTACAGTATGCGGACAGTAAAGTTGGACAGTGTAGAGGGGCGACCAAATTTCCTCGCCTCCGGTAATTTTGGCCGTACAGCAGGGAAATTAGGAAACTGCGTTATTACTCTTACTCATACATGGTATGCATTAGCCTATCAATCTACAGGAGACAATTATAAAAGCCAAGCAGCTCGCATGGATGAAGTTATGGGGATGACTAAGGAGGGTTGGCAAGCATTAAGTGAAGCAAAAGAGTTACAGCAGTTTTGCGGGGGGAAAGCATCTGATAGTTCATCAACTAATCAAAAAAGCCAGCAAGCAGAATCTCGGCAACCTCAATCTGATCAAACTGGACAACAAGAAAAACAAAACAAGTCCGGCGAAGATAATAATCCTTTTAATATTTTTGCCATCAATCCTTTTGAGGCCTGGCTTAAATTAAAAGCAGTATCAGACATACCACAACTTTTTGCAGATGCATATGTGGATATATTTTATGAGCACGCTCTGTGGGGTCCTGGTGCCCTTGAACAGTTAACAATTGAGGACATATTTGGAGGCACGCTCGGCTCGCAGCTCCCGTCTGAGCTAAAAACTGCGATTACTGTGAAAGATGAGGAGGAAGCATGGGCATTTTTACCAAATTATGTCTTCCCGGATAAGGAAAATATTACGGTTGTCAAAGGACAAGGACAGCTAAACAGTCCTGATTTGAACCAATTTATTCCGGTTACCAGTCGCGATACACCCCTGTTTATTACCTATATTGACTCTGTTATGGAATCTACTTCTGATATGGTTCAGCTTCGATACTCATGGGCTGCTGACTCTGGGGCAGTGATTAATGTTTCTCCTCAATCAGAAGTTATGTTTTTAAAACCAACCCAGGATGAAAAAACTCAAGAGCTAAAACGAATGGTCAAACTTAATAAAGGAGAGATAGAGGTTAAGGTCAAACAAGCCAATAAGAAAGAAAAATTCGGCATCCAGACAGATTTTCTTGAATTAATAGTAATAGGTACGCATTTTTGGGTCAAAAACGATCCAGAAAAAAAGCAAACGCTGGTTGGAGTTTATGAGGGAAAAGTAGAAGTTGTAACCAAAGACGGGAAGATAACAATAATTACTCCGGATGGGAATAAGCCTGGGGTAGTTGTCGTTGTTCAAAAACTTTCAATCACAAAACTTATTTTGGTTGGAGCGGTTCTAGTAGTTATTATCGGAGGAGTATTTTTCTTCTTCAAAAGAAGGGAGAATAAGACTGTTAAAGTTAAAAAAACAAAATGGCGAAGTTAATTGCATCCTATATATTGGGGATAGTTTCTTTTGTCATGTCGATGACCGGCGTTTTTAGCTTGTTTCTTTCCATTCCCGGTCTTATGTTCGCCGTCTTGTCCCTTAAGATGCCCGAGAAAAAAGTGGTCATTCCTCTTGGATACCAAGGAAGAGTCGGTAAGAAAAAAATTACTGCGCACCCCTATATGACCACGCGGTATTTATCGTTTATTGCAGTTGGATTAAATGTATTTAGCATGGCAGTTTCTCTTTTTGCGACAGCCGTTATTGCAGCTTTGTTTACTGCGGGAATGAGATAATACTATGGAAACAGCTATTTTTTGGATAGCGTGGGGAATCGTATCATATTGGGCGCTGAAGACGTTTTATTTTTCTTTTTCCAAAGAAAAACTCGACAGTCTTCGTAAATCCGCCCTTGGCATCAATCTTGCCGTTTTTATCTTAGCGCTTTTACCTTGGTTACCTTCTATGCTTGGTGGGAAAAGCGGCTTAATGTTTGCCTTAGAAGGAAACGTTCTTGCTGTTTTGTTTATTTTCCTGATTATTGTCCCGGTTATATTATTCCTCACAAAAGCTCAATCAAATTATAAAATTGCATCGGGCGCAACGATTGTCAATACTTTTATTCTTTTTGTTCTCATGTACCAACTTCGCCCTGGAACATTTACGTTGACTCTTTATGATATCGCGCCAATTATTGCTGTCCTTCTTCTGCTCGTAGGTGATGTTGTAAGTTTACTGTTATGGCAGCAACTGCAAATACAGGAACCCAATCAAAAAAGGGACTCTAGTAAGGAAGGCGAAAAAGAAATAAAAAAATCGTCAGCTATGATTGTTAGTAAGGTAAGATTGTGGTTTGGAAACAAGCCGTTATTCCAAAAAGTTTTGATAATTTTCGCTGGTATTAGCCTTTTATTTGGACTCTATGTTGTGTCTATTTTAGTGCGCTACCCTGACTCGTCAACAATTTCCGAAGGTGCTAAAAGTATTTCGGGAAACGTCATAGATCAAAGTGGCAAATCTATAGAAGGCGCAATGATTACGGTCAAGGATAAAGTTTCGGTCGCCAAATCTGACGGGACATTTACCATTTCGGCGGTTCCCGAAGATACTCTCAATATATCTGCGTTCGGTTATGAAACAATTCAAGTGCCTGCCTCCCGCTCGTCGGTCACTCTTTCCGCGCTTCCACCTGCTACGGTGCGTTTAGTGGTTGTTGGTCCCCAGAACCAGGTGCTCAGTAAAGCGCTCGTTTATCGGCTGAATGCCAACTCCTTTGTGCCGGTTGCCATCGGACTCACCAATCAATCGGGAGAAATGCTTTTTGAAAATATTCTCAGCGGTCAGGTAGCCTTTGTTGTCTTGCATCCGGATTACGGATTCGGTTGGTTGGAAACTAGCCTTAAGCCCGGTGAGGCAATTCGTTCGGTAGTTCGTCTGACACCACTGCAAGCAGAGAAAAAATCGGCCAACGCAGGTTTTAAATTTATCAGACCAGTCCTTGCACAATCACCAGTAAATCCCGCCTTTGAACTAAAACGCAAAGTAGCACTGGAATTTGCAAAGACTGAAAAGACCGGTGACAACACGTATAACATTGCTCAGGAAGTGCAAACTATTTTGGCCGTTGGGACAGATAGAGAATCGTTGTTAAAGTACATAAAAATGTTGGAGAATGACTTTGAATCCAATAGAGTCCCTAATAATCTTATTGGTGAGGGATTAAAAAAATTTGAGGAGATTATGGAACGGGAACTCTCGCCAATGACCATCGTTCGCTTCAGAGAAGGTCCGTATCAAACTCATTATTTAGTCGAACGAGGTTGGAATAGTAACGGGCAAGAGACCAATGTCGCCTGGAAAACGGAGAATAGAAACATTGTATTTGAAATTGAGAGAAAATCGGCAGACCAGTCAATGGCGGTGTTAAGGGCTCAACACGCGGTCGATTCCGCCAATAATCAACCGCTTGTCGTAACCAGCTGGTCAAAGGCGGAAGCGGCAGAACTTGCTGGCGTAGAAAATGTGCTCTTCAATCAGCCACAGGCCACTGTAGTTTGTTGCAGTCAGTCTGAGGTCACTCCAAACTCAAGTGGCAATCCGCTCCCCAGAGAAGTGTCTTCAAATGAAGTCCCGCCAAGCGATCTTACCCTGAGCGATTCAAACGATAAACAAGCGTATCTTTACTATTCCCATAGAACTGTTAATGAAATGCTGGGCAAACCAAACCTGGAAACTGTTGCTGCTGGTATTTTAGAGCAAAACCCAAAGCTGAGATTCATAGACAAAACTAGCGGTTCAGAGTTTAGTTTTCTGGAAATACCTCCTCCCGATCCCAATGATGCTCCTCCTGCCTTCCTCTTGGATTTTTTTGAGAATGCTTCCGATGCCAGGTCAACATTTCTTGATCGTTCGGTTTCATACCAGAGCAAATGGAAGCATTTTATGGCTACAATCGGCTCAGAGGTATTCCAAAAAGAGGGGCGTACCCCATATCAGGTATATTGGGATCTAAAAAAAGATATCGGTACCAGTCAAGCGTGGCGTGTGGCAGAAGAAAAAAAATTGGCCCAGCAGTCAGCTCAACAAAATTCCGGCTCTACATCTCAACAGTCCGTTCCAGCCAATTCCCAAGGTTCAGGGCAAACAGATTTGTCAGATCCTCAGGATGACGGCGAGCAAGTTACGCCAGATCCAACATTGGAGCCCGAACAAGACGACCAATCTGATGGAAACGACCAACAACAAGGAAATAGTTCTGGCTCGCAGCGTTCAAGCACTGGGACAAATAATAGTAATTCAGGCAGCGGCAATTCTGGCGGGGCTGTCCAGCCTCGATAGGCTTGCAAAGCACACAAGCCTTTGCGACAGTAGTTATTGTGGCATTGGTACCACAAGAACAAATTGAGGAATTAAAACTGTTTTTCTACGACTCCCGTGGCTTTGTCAATGCTGTACCAGTTATATGTTGCCGTGTGTCCGTTTTTGAATTCATAGACTTGGATTAGGAAGGTGTCATCTTCTTCGCCATTTATTGCGACCACCCCCTGAGGAACGCGCTTGAGGTAATCTATGACATCGGGTAACGTTTTAACTTTGGTAATTGCCTCTTCTTTTGAAACGCCTCCGTTTTTTGTATCAGTAAACCTAAGAGATTTAAGCATATACAGCGTGGCATTTTCATAGACCATTTTGTCTTTATCCGGTCCCTCTGTGAATATTGCAGCGCCGTTCACTTGATTATTAACCACTGTGAAATAGTAGGTCATACAGCCGAGACGAGAACAATTTTCAACCGATTCAAATGGTTGCTGTGTAAGGGTCATTTTAGACAATGTTGCTTGGGGAGGAAAATATTCTTTTATCCAGGTAGGTAGATCAGTTTTGATAGTAAATGGTTTTGCGATAGCAACCTGCGCTCCATCTGTGAGTTCTGTATTTTTCTTTTGAGTGGGTCCGGATATTCCAAAAGCTATTGCATCACCGTTTTCAAAAACCTGCGTGTCTTTGCGGATTTCCCATTCACCAGGATATTGGATAGTAAGACCATACGTGGGATCCTGATAGGTTTGATATCCAGATTCAAGCCGGGGAGATTGTTGTGTCTTTATTTTAAATAGCACAACTATTGTAAGGAGCAAAGCCACTGCTATAGCAATAGTAATCCATTTGGGGAGCGTATGTTGTTTTCTTTTTGCCATAGACATAAACTTTCTCATATCTATGCTATCATATTTTTGTCGGTGTCAATATATGGATGTAATTACCGTCTTTAAAAAAGTAGTCACAGACCACGCAATGAAGTGGGTTTTATTTAAACGGGGTACCTGTGTCATGCTCCTTAATCCTGAAGAAGATGCGCGCGCGCAAGCAGTTAAAATTCTCAAAGACCATGGATCAGTGGTCGCGGGGACACCGTCTGGAGATTTTGAGGTGACAAAAATTCCGGAGATTGATGGATGGATCGTCACCGGAGAGTATCCGGGGATCATGGCGTATGTTTCAGAAGCAGAAGCAGGCAGCCAAAAAAGCGACGTTGACATAGGCTTGATCGGACGAAGCAAGAGGGATCAGGATTCAAAAGAACTCGAAGTAATACATGTTGAGGATAAAGGTAAACGCAAATAATCATCGATTTCTTGCTCTTGACGTACAAGAATAATCGGAGGTAAGCTTAGATTTAGGACGTATGGCACAAAAAACTTCCCTACCGCAAGGGAAAAAAGGAAAAGGATGCCTCATTGGTTGCCTCGGGTTGATTATCGTTCTCATAGTAGTTTTTTCTGGTTTGGAAATTTATAGGCGCTCCGTGGTTCGGCAGAGGGATGAAAATTTTTTGAAAACGTATCAGCCGAAGCCTGAGATAGCGGATATTGCAGAAAAAATTGGCTTTACCGATGAGGCCAAAAAGACGTTTTACCGGTCAGATCCAGAGTTTATTCCTGCAGCTACATTTGCCGAGTATTGTCTGAAAAACGGAGTAGAAATGGCGTTGGCATGCGCGCGAAGCGAAACGCCAGGGGAGAAAAAAGGTTCCAAACCAAGAATATTTCTTTTACAAATAGATGACGCTCGGTTCATCGACAGTAGATATCCTTCAGCAGCTCATGAATTATTACACCTCGCCTATCACAAACTTTCGTCAAGCGAAAAACAACGCGTAGACAATTTGATCGACCAGGAGATAGTCAGACACAAAGAAGACACGCACATAGACTCACTCACGGATATTTTAACGAATGCTGGTGGTAATTATCAGGAAGCGATACGAGGAGAGATGCATTCAGTCTTTGGCGTGGAATACCGCGATATCGCTCCTGGGTTAGAAGAGTATTACCGGCAATACTTCACAGACCGATCTGGGATCGTATCGCTTAACGAACAGGGAGGCCTGGAAACACGTGTTCGGAAATTGGATCAGCTGTCTCAGGAAGAAAAATTGTTTGACAGCAAACTGACTGCGTTAAACGCTCAATTGACTCAATATAAAAATGCCGGTGATGAGGCAAGCTACAATAATTTAGTTGGCCAGTTTAACACTATGGTTTCTCAGTACAACGCAAAAGCCGCAGAGGCCAAAAGAGTGTATAGCGAGATATCACAACTCTATCAGTATTTCAATCCAAACTATAAACCACCTCAAAATAAGACGCAATAACAATGAAGAAATTCATCCTGCCCATTTCTGTTTTTCTTTTAACATTAATCTTTTTTATTCTGTTTAACCCTTCGAAAAATGTTTACGCTGCCCCAAAAGAAATTACCTGTATGGAGATAGAAGGTATTGTTGATGGCGAGTCAGATACTTGTCAATATCCGGTATATGAAATAGATACCGGTAGTATCTGGTGTGGTGATTCGTATGAATATCTTGCGAAAGTTCGGCAATACGAACCGTCTTATAAATTTCCTCCCGGAGATGTTTGTCTACCATATTTGTCTCAACTAACCCCGCCTTCACCTGGACAGTCAAATGAAGATAAAAAGGAAAACCAGCCTCAATCTGATCAAACAGGTCAAAGAGCAAAACCAGCGGAGCAGAAACCTGGTTCGGATGAAAAAAGACAAAGCTTTATCCCCATTTTTATTGGTGAATGGTTTCAGGGAGCATCCATGGGCATAGGGCTTCAAATTATAGAGTTTTCCGATAAACTTCAAAACTCAATTTTTCACCAGTCAATCCTTCTCTCTCTTACAGAAGAAGAGCTTGATGATTATTTGGATAGTACAATATTTAGACCCCAAATTAAAAATGCAGTAAGAAAGGCTAAGGGTGAAGATTATTGGCCATTCCTCAAGAATGTTGAGATAGATGAGGAAGGGAAGCCAGTGCTGATTAAAACTCCTCAAGGTGCGATGCAGGTAAGTCCTAATGGCGGTCAGAAGGGAGTACTGGAATATCGAGGTAATACTACTGTCCTTAAATCAGGACAAGTTGAGGTTTTAGAAGAAACAAAAGGGAAAAGTCCTACAACAATAGAAACACCTATCGCAGAATTATTCGTTATTGGCACTAATTTTCTGGTAAGTTATGACAAAAAAGATAATAAGACAGTTGTTTCTACTTATGAAGGGCAGGTTGAAGTTAAGACTAAAGACGGGAAGACTACTACAGTTATACCAAATGGAGATAAACCAGGTGTGATTTTAGTTACTCAAAAGATTTCGATCGTAAAATTAGTTCTTGCCGGTTTGGTTTTAATAGCTGCTATCGCTGGTACAGTATTTATTCTCACAAAAAGAGGGAATAATCTTATTAAGATCAAGGGGAGAAAATGAAGAATTTTTAGTTAAAAGTTGCCGTGTGATGGAGTCTTTACTTCTCAGGAAAACTTCAGGTTAGTGGTATACAATTAGCTTCATGCGGTTACTTGTCGTTGAGGATGAGCAAAGAATTGCCAATGCTATAAAAAAGGGCTTAGTGCAGGAGGCGTTTGCTGTAGACGTGGCGTATGATGGGGAAGAAGGGTATGATCTTGCAAGTAGCGAATCCTACGACGCAATTATCCTCGACCGACTCCTTCCTGGTATGGACGGCGTGACCGTGTGTCAGAAACTGCGGGAGCACAATAATCATACGCTCATACTTATCCTGACGGCTAAAGGTCAATTAAACGATCGAGTTGAAGGTTTAAACGCTGGAGCTGATGACTATCTCGTAAAACCTTTTGCATTTGAAGAACTTCTTGCTCGAGTTCGAGCGTTGACGCGAAGGCCCAAAAAATCGCTCGATGTTATTTTAAAAGCAGGAGATCTTTCGCTTGATAGTTTGCGTTTCGAAGTGAAACGAGGGCAAAAGGATATAAAACTTTCTGCAAAAGAATTTGCACTTCTCGAGTATCTTATGCGCCATCCGAGGCAAATTTTCACCAAGGATCAAATTATCGAACATGTTTGGAGTTATGATTCGGATGTTCTCCCGAATACTGTAGAAGTCTATATCGGTTATCTACGCAACAAGATTGATGAACCGTTCCCTCACTTAGCCAAGCTCATTCATACAGTCAGAGGATTTGGATATAAAATAGAGTAAGCGATTATATGTTTCAAAAAGCACGTATTTCACTCACGCTTTGGTACCTAAGTATCATCATACTTATCAGCATCTCATTTAGTTTGGTACTCTATAAAGGATTTACCAATGAACTTAACCGTATAGAACGGATCCAGCGATTTCGACAAGAGTCAATAGAAGAATTTCCTCACAATCGTCAGTTTCTCTATAGGATAGACCCTGAGGTTTTGGAAGAAACAAGGCATAGAATACGATTCATACTGATACTTGTGAATGTTGGGATATTCGTTGTTGCAGGAGGAGCTGGATATTTATTAGCCGGTAAAACCCTCAAGCCTATCGGTGAGATGGTCGAAGAGCAAAACCGTTTTATTAGTGACGCGTCTCATGAGCTTCGGACACCGCTTACATCTCTTAAAAGTACATTTGAGGTGCATCTGCGAAATCGTGATAGAACGCTGACAGAAGCTGACACGCTCGCAAAAGAAAGCATCGGAGAGGTAGATAAGCTCCAGACGCTTTCAGAATCGCTTCTGCAGCTTGCGCAATACCAAGAGTCCAGCGGACACACGCATTTTGAATCGTTCATGGTATCTCAAATACTGGATGACGCCATTCATAAAATACGGCCACTCGCAAAACACAAAAAAATTAGCGTAACCTACCAACCCTCAAATGCCCGAGTATACGGTAATAAATACGACCTGACAGATCTTTTTGTCATTCTCCTGGATAACGCAGTTAAATACAGTCATCTAAAAGGAATTATTGATATCGAAGTCATAAAATCGGATGGGCATATCACATTAGCCATAAAAGATCAGGGTATTGGCATAGAAAAAGCAGACCTTCCACATATCTTTGACCGGTTTTACCGGGCAGACAGGGCCCGATCAAAATCAAGAAATGATGGTTACGGACTCGGCCTTTCCATAGCGAAAAAAATCGTGGCGATTCACCATGGCACAATACAGGTACAGAGCACACCACATAAGGGTTCGATATTTTATGTCTGTCTGCCGGTAAATAAGGTAGCATAAGGTTTAAAAGTTTTCAGCTTACTTTCAGTATTGGCAGGTATACTTACCTTTTATGGAATTTATTGATCAAACAAAAGCCATGCTCGCGTCTGCCAGAGAGCGGTTTATGGGCGCCTCGTTCCTCAAGAAGATTGCCGTTATCGTTGTCCTTTCCATTGCTGGATGGTTTACAGTAACGAGATTTACCGGAAAAATGACTCAAGCTCCACAATATCAAACCGCCCAGGCACAAAAAGGGACGCTTATCGTTTCCCTGAGCGCTTCCGGACTCGTGTCGAGTGCAAACAGCGCTTCGGTGACCACCCAGACATCCGGCGTCGTCAGTAAGATCTTTGTAAAAAATGGTGACACCATTAAATCCGGGGATGCAATAGCACAAGTAGATCTTGATATGAACGGACAGCAGCGTGCATCTCAAGCGCTCGGGAGCTACCAAAGCGCTAAAAACCAACTCGTCAGCGCACAGACGGCGATGTATACTCTGCAGTCGTCCATGTTTACCAAGTGGAAAACATTTACTGATGTAGCACAAAATTCAACCTATCAAAATCCTGATGGTAGTCCGAACGTCGGCAATCGCACACTTGTCCCCTTTACCACAAGTCAAGATGATTGGCTTGCGACAGAAGCACAATATGCCAATCAGAAAAATGTCGTCGCTGCCGCGCAAACATCTGTAAATAGTGCGTGGGCTTCCTATCAACAAGCCTCGCCGACCATATATGCGCCGATTTCCGGTATTATAAGCGGGCTTTCCCTCCAGATTGGATCGGTGCTTACTTCCCAAACAAGCTCAACAGGAAGCTCAGCGTCACAACGAATTGCAAATATCAAAACCATTGCTACGCCTGTGGCTGTCGTTAATTTATCTGAGGTCGATGTGCCGAAAGTCAAAATCGGCGACAAAGCCACCTTAACGCTCGACGCGTTTGCCGACCGAACATTTACCGGCAAAATCACAAGTATCGATACGACGGGCTCAGTATCCTCCGGAGTGACTACCTATCCTGCGTACATCCAGTTTGACACTGCCGTTGACGGTATCTACCCCAACATGGGCGTCGACGTCAAAATTATTACAACCGTTAAGGACGACGTCGTCATGGTACCTAACGCAGCAGTCAAAACGACCAACGGTCAAAGCACCGTAAACATTATGAAAAATGGGAAAGTGAGCGCCGTCGACGTAACCATGGGTATAGCCAATGATAGCAATACAGAAATTGTAACAGGTGTCAGTGAAAGCGACCTTGTCGTTACTGGATCCACAACCCCGGCCACAGGTGCGAGCTCCACTGCCGTATCTCCATTTAGCGCCCTGGGTGGCCGCGGTTTTGGCGGAGGGGGCGGCATCCGCATGGGAGGGCGGTAGCTCATGGCAACCTCACGACCGATTATTGAGGTGTCTCACCTCACCAAGGTATATAAAACCGATGTTGTCGAAACGGTCGCCCTGGACAATGTAGCTTTTACGATAAAGAAAGGTGAGTTTGTCGCAATTATGGGGCCATCCGGATCAGGCAAATCCACCCTCATGCATATTTTAGGAGCGCTTGATCGACCAACAAAAGGGACGT
>MFJZ01000032.1:44652-44859 GCA_001781025.1 Candidatus Gottesmanbacteria bacterium RIFCSPLOWO2_01_FULL_49_10 | reverse complement strand
AGGAAATTTAACTGATGACGAGCTGGCCGATATCCGTAATAGAAAAATTGGATTTGTGTTTCAGGCATTTAATCTCCTCCCCCGTACAACGACGTTAAAAAACGTCATGCTTCCCATGATGTACGCCGGGATTTCCAAAAATGAACGTGAAGTGACTGCAAAAAAATTTTTAACAATGGTTGGCCTTGGCGACCGAATGCATCACCC
>MFJZ01000032.1:39524-44577 GCA_001781025.1 Candidatus Gottesmanbacteria bacterium RIFCSPLOWO2_01_FULL_49_10 | reverse complement strand
GATGAAGGACACACTATAGTGATGATTACCCACGAACCCGATATCGCCGAGCACGCCAAGCGCATCATTCACGTCCGCGACGGAAAAATAGTTGAAGACGGCAACGGACACAGACAGAAAAAGATCAAAAATTAACCTAATTACTCTCATTGCTCTAATTTCTAAACAATTAGGATTTGTTTCGATCAATTAGAAATTAGAATAATTAGAAATTCTAAGGATATGGATTATCAAGAATTATTTTGGGAAGCCATATCGACGCTTACGGTCAATAAACTCCGGACCGGACTCGCGATTCTGGGTATAGTCATCGGTATCGGGAGTGTCATTGCGCTCGTGTCACTTGGCCAGGCGACACAAGCGTCGGTACAAAGCCAGATTCAATCACTGGGTGCAAATCTTCTTACCGTACAGCCATCGGCAACCCGTACCGGAGGAGTACAGGGCGCTTTTGGCGGCGGGACGACACTGACACTTGATGACGCTAACGCAATCGCCACCTCCCCACTCATAACGAACGTCCAAAATGTCTCTCCTGAACTTTCCCGCCGCGCGCAGGTAACGACCGGTAAAACAAACACAAATACTCAGATTATCGGCGGGACAGCGGTCTACACAGACGTACATAAAGTAACGTTAGCAGGGGGCTCGTTCATAACTCAGGGCAATGTAGATAGTCTTTCTAAGGTAGCGGTTGTTGGACCCCAAGTCGTTACAGATCTATTCGGGGAAGGCACGACGCCAATCGGAAGTACCGTGAGGATCAGCGGCCAGACGTTCACGATTATTGGTATTACTACAAGCAAGGGCGGATCAGGATTCCAAAATCAGGACGATATCGTTTATGTGCCCCTTTCGACCGCACAGAAAGTACTATTTGGCGTGGACTACCTAAGCTCCATCGCTCTTGAGGCAAAAAGTTCCGATGTGATGACTGACGCACAAAACGAAGTTGGCTACCTCTTGCTTGGAAGACATAAATTTAACGATCCGACACAGGCGGATTTTTCGATTTTTTCTCAACAGGATATACTCAACACCGCTTCTTCCGTTACCGGCACATTTACGTCACTTCTCTCGGGTATTGCGGCCATCTCCCTTATTGTCGGAGGCATCGGTATTATGAACATCATGCTTGTGACGGTAACTGAGCGGACGCGCGAAATCGGTCTGCGAAAAGCACTCGGTGCAAAGAAGAAAACGATCACGCTTCAATTTTTAGCTGAGTCCATCATGCTCACATTCACCGGGGGAGCGATCGGGATTCTTCTCGGGGTTCTTGCCTCATATATCATCTCTCTTGCGGCCGGCTCGGCATTTGTCATTTCTCCTTCCGCTATCCTTTTGGCGTTTGCAGTGTCTGCCGCGACCGGCATACTCTTTGGGTGGTACCCAGCTCGCCTCGCTGCAGATATGCAACCCATAGAAGCTTTACGATATGAATAGTGATGGTAATTCAGAGAATGTGGTTTGAAGATCGGCGAAGCGGGCAAAAAAGGCGTCAGACCTGCAGCCAATTGAGGCTTTACGCTACGAGCAAAGCCGAAGTCCTGAGCCTGTCGCACATTCGACATGCTCAGTGCGACCCTGAGCGTTAGCCGAACGGGTCGAAGGTTTGAAGCGTTGAGGTATGAATAAAAACAGAAAACACGGTAATCGTCCTGATCTTACCCTGTCGAAGTGGCGGGGAGTGATCTGAGGGGGACGATATTGGGCTTGTCGGAATATCGAAGGGAGGTGAATATATGAAAAAAAATAATAGTAATCAAATCATCATTATGGTCGTTGTCGCACTTTTGGTCGGAGCGGGAGGGTTTTTTGCCGGGATGAAATACCAAGAGAGTAAGCGGGGTGGCGGAGCCGGACAATTTGCGAACGGTCGCGGCGGAAGATTTGGTGCTGGCGCCGGAGCAACTGGAACAAACGGGGCAAATCGCAATGGTTTTAGACCCGTCGCGGGAGACATCATCGCAAAGGACGCGACGTCTGTAACCGTCAAGCTCGCCGACGGCAGCAGCAAGATAGTCCTCGTCTCGGATAAAACAACAATCAATAAGGCAAGTACAGCAACCCGGGACGAGCTTAAGGTCGGAGAAAAAGTTGCGGTCTTTGGGACCGATAATTCCGACGGAAGCGTAACCGCTCAATCTATCCAGTTGAACCCGACGATGGGACCGGGAGGCGGGACACCAAATAAGTCACAAAAATCACCAGATGCCAAAGAGATCGTGGTTGAAGGATCCAATTTTACTTTTTCGCCAAATACTCTCAAGGTCAAAAAGGGAGAAAAAACACGGATCGTCTTTAAAAACACTGAAGGTATGCACGATTTTAGAGTCGATGAGCTCAATATTAAGACAGCTTCTATCCGAGAGGGACAAGAGGATTTCGTTGAATTTACTGCAGACAAAAAAGGGTCTTTTGAATTCTACTGTTCTGTGGCTAATCATAGGATGATGGGCATGAAAGGAACGGTAGTCGTTGAATAACTATATCGCAAGAGCATTTTCCTTGGGAGGGGCAGAACTTACGTTCTACCCCTCTTTTTCGTTGAGTTTCGTCTTTAGCCGGTACTGACACCCAATCCCAAAGAGGTGTATACTTAGCCTCGATGATAAGACGACACATTGCAGCTTTGACTTTAGCAGGAGTCCTCGCCGCTTCTGGCGGGGGAGTTCTTGTGACCAAACAGCAGCAAGAAGCTAAGGCCGCGATCACCATCCAGACTGCAGTTGTCAAGCGGACGATCTTCACAAAAAGTATTACCTCATCCGGGAAAACAAAGGCCAAGTGGACGGCAGAGCTTAAGTTTCAGACGTCGGGAAGACTGACATGGGTGGGTGTGAAAGAAGGAGACCATGTATCTGCCTATCAGGCGATAGCCCAGCTTGATCCAAGGGAAGTGCAAAAAAATTTAGAGAAAGCGCTTCGTGATTATGCGAGTCAGCGTAATGACTTTGAGGAAACGTGGCGCGTGACGTACAAAGGCACCAAGAATTCCCAAGAAGCCCTCACTGACACCATTAAGCGAATCCTTGAGAAAAACCAGTGGGATCTTGAACAGGCGGTTGCCGACGTTGAACTTAAGCATCTGTCTGTCGAGTACGCGACACTTATTTCTCCGATTGCTGGCATTGTGACTCGTGTAGATACGCCTGTAGCCGGAGTCAACATCACGCCGTCAACGGCGGTGTTTGAGGTTATTGATCCCCAATCGTTGGTATTTGAAGCAAATGTTGATGAAGTCGATAGTGCTGACATCGCAATCGGTAAAAGAGCGACCGTTACGCTTGATGCATTTCCCAAAACGCCATTTATTGGATCTGTTGCCTCGATTGCTTTTGCGGCAAGATCGTCAAGCGGAGGAGCGACCGTCTTTCCGGTTGAAGTTTCCATAGCGACCTCCTCAGCTGTACGCATCGGCATGAACGGCGACGTGGCCATAGAAGCAGATACCCAAGAGAATGTCGTCGTGATACCTACTGAATCGGTGCGGGAGGAGGAGAAAGCATCGTTTGTGTACAAAAAAGAAGAAAAAGGGTACAAAAAAACGATGGTTGAGCTTGGAGTCAGAAGCGATAGTGAGGTGGTTGTCCTGTCGGGGCTTACCGAGGGAGATGAGGTGGTCGTAAAAGGGTTTACGAACCTTCCCAAGTGATGGTGGATGTCCACCATCATCCTGAGCGACCCCGAGCTAGTCGAGGGGGAGTCGAAGGATCTCAACTATGGCACGAGAAGAAGTACTTCGAGTTTCTCATATTTCCAAAGTGTACCGCATGGATGGTGTCACGTTTACGGCAATCGACAACGTATCGCTCGTCGTCGGCTCGGGTGAGTATGTGGCGATCATGGGGCCGTCGGGATCTGGTAAATCCACGCTTATGCACACAATCGGTTGCTTGGACCGGCCGACAGAAGGTGCCGTACATATCGGGGGGAAAGATGTTTCTCGCGTTTCGGATCGGGAGCTTGCCAAGATCCGCAATACCTCGATCGGCTTTGTTTTTCAGCAATTTAATCTTTTGCGGCGAACTTCTGCGATCGCCAACGTCGAGTTGCCCCTTATCTATCGTGGCATATCGGTGAGTCTTCGCCACGCGCGGGCAAAGCAAATGTTGATCGACGTCGGGCTAGGAGAAAAACTGAGCAATTTTCCCTCACAGCTTTCCGGTGGACAACAGCAGCGAGTCGCAATAGCTCGGGCGCTGGTTACCGATCCGCAGATTCTTCTTGCTGATGAACCCACGGGAAATCTTGATAGCAAATCTGGTGCTGAAATACTTTCGCTTTTTGATAGCCTTCATGACAAAGGCAGGACTATCATCCTTGTTACTCATGAATTGGAAGTCGCGAGTCGTGCACGGCGTATCATCCGTATTGCTGATGGCAAAATTATTGAAGACAAAAAAGTGAAGCATTCATGAATATCACTGAATACTTTCTCCTCGCGCTACGGGCGTTGAGAACCAATAAAATTCGTTCAATGCTAACGATGCTCGGGATTATTATTGGGGTCGCCTCTGTCATCCTGCTCGTTTCTATCGGCACGGGACTTCAAGCTTTTGTTACGAGCCAGTTCGCCTCGCTAGGCTCCAATAAAGTTTTTGTGCTTCCGGGAAAAGTGGATCTTAAGCGCGTGGGGGGTAGGCCTACGACACCGGTGAGTAAATTTGAACTGGATGACGTAAATGACATTATACGATCAAGTGATGTTATAACAGACGTGACCCCCGTTTTGACACAAACAGGAACTGTTATCTATCAGGGTGAGATTGTCAGCTCCGAAGTGTTTGGCGTATGGGAAAATTATTTCAAAATGGGAAATTTTTCCGTCGAGAAGGGAAGCAGTATCACGCAAAGCGATGTGGAACGTACGCGCAAAGTAATAGTGTTAGGATCCAAACCCGCCAAGGACCTTTTTGGTGATACTGATCCCGTCGGGAAAACGGTAACTCTCGGAGAGATTCGATATCAGGTGAAGGGAGTACTCGTTTCAAAAGGTGGCGGTGGTGCACTGGGGGCGGATATCGATGAACGGGTCGTCATTCCGTTT
>MFJZ01000032.1:15212-39516 GCA_001781025.1 Candidatus Gottesmanbacteria bacterium RIFCSPLOWO2_01_FULL_49_10 | reverse complement strand
GCTGCGGCAATTTAACCAAGACCGTCCATTCATGTTGTTGGTTGAGGCAGTAGATCAGGACGCGGTTGTAGAGGCTGCAGGCGATATACGTCGGGTGCTACTCCGGCGATTGAAGGCAGATGATTTTACTGTCCTTGAACAGAAGGAACTATTAAGCACGATCACGCAATTTTTAAGTGTTATCACGGTCGCCTTGGGAGGTATTGCCGCAATATCACTCCTCGTCGGCGGCATCGGGATTATGAATATCATGCTTGTATCCGTGACTGAACGCACACGGGAGATTGGACTACGTAAGGCAGTGGGGGCCACGGGGCGGGATATACTTCTTCAATTTCTCATTGAATCGGTGATCGTCAGCCTGGTCGGCGGCATCATCGGGATAGTTCTGGGCGGAGCGGGATCGCTCGCCCTTCGGTCTTTTGTGCAAACAGAAGTAACGCTCTGGTCTGTACTACTCGCTTCGGGTTTCTCCGGGCTTATCGGTATCGTGTTCGGCGTTGCTCCCGCCATCCGCGCCTCACGCCTCGATCCCATTGAAGCACTGCGGTATGAATGACCTTTTTTTTAAAGGAGTATTTCTAGTTCGATTTCATCGCATAAAGGAATACCGTCAATACCAGTTAAAGGTATTGTTGGTTTTATTTTTCGGGAAGCCTCTAGCGCATTTGGATAGACCGCTCGGAGATAAAATCCCCGCTTTTGATAAAAATGGAGCGCGTGTACGTTATCGTTTGTCATGATGACCCAGACACGTCGACAGAAGCGAGTTTTGGCTGCTTTCACTACCGTTTCAATAAGCGCTGAGCCTATGCCATGTTTTTCCTTGAGACTATTGAGGGAAACAATTTCGCATTCATTCTTTTCGATATAGTAAGTAATCAAGCCGATTGGCTCGTTATTTTCTATCGCTACGAATCCCGAAAGCTTCGTCGTGTCATGAAGCGTGCCGCGCGTCACTATTCCGGGTGGGCCCCATTTGCGGTTAATAAGATCATGTGCCCACGATCTATACGTTTCGTCGAGAGTTTGTATGTTGTACATAAATAGAATTTTCTATGTGCATGATAGAATGAAAGTCATGAATATGAAAGAGGTGCATCGTGAGCTTATTGCAGCGTTGAAGAAAGAGGGGAGGGATCCCGGCGATTTTCCCATCGCATTAGAGGTGAAGAAAAAATTGGAAACAGGAAAGAAATAGTATGCAGGTTATACGATTACACGATTTGCCCCAGGTGCCAGCATCGCATGAGAATCAGAAAGACCCCAGTGTGCTTAAGCAGATATTGTTGCGTCGTGAAGATTTAGCGCTCGGCCGGATACAGATGATCAACTGGGCAATACTTTTGCCCGGAAAATCGTTTCGGCTCCACAGCCATGAGGACATGGAAGAAGTATTTATAATCCTAGGCGGAAAAGCGGAAATTACCGTCGGAGAAGAAAAAGAATTATTGATGAAAGGAGATGTGGTCGTCATTCCGGAGCGATCGATTCATACGATGAAAAACGTTACGGCGAAAGCCGTGACATATCTGGTGATCGGCATTGCAAGAGAGCGCGGCGGTAAAACTGTGATCGTATGAAATTATTCTTTTTCATCCCTTGCAAGTCGCTCGTACTATTGGATACAATGAATTTGTTATGGAAAAAAGTCTGGAGCCCCAAAAAGTTGTTGTCACTGCTCAAGGAGGCGGACTGCTCCCGTCAGTTTTAGTTGTACTCTTGGTGGTCGGGTCGTTTTTTTTGGGGTCACTATGGACAAAAGTGCAAATTCTTGAACGCGGTGGCACGACCCGTGGGACATCAAACGGAACAACAGTCGATAGCTCGGGTCAGCCACAGGTTGCAGGTGTCGCCGCTACTCCACCTTCGGTACCTCCACCCATCCAAGAGGCAGCCGATGTACCCAAAATCACCCAGGAGGACCATCTGCGTGGGGATAAAAATGCCAGAATTACGCTCATCGAATATTCAGATATTGAGTGTCCATATTGTAAGAGTTTTCACCCGACTGCCAAAAAGGTCGTTGATACATACAATGGGAAAGTCTCGTGGGTGTTTCGACATTATCCACTTTCGTTTCACCAGAATGCCCAGAAGGAAGCAGAGGCTGTGGAGTGTGCAAGCGAACAAGGCGGCAATGACGCATTTTGGAAAATTCTCGATGCGCTCTATGAGCGGACCACATCTGGGGGTTTGGGATTTGCACTTGATAAGCTGGGACCGCTGGCCCGCGAGCTGGGACTGGACGAGGCGAAGTTTCAGGCGTGTTTAGATAGTGGTAAATACACCAAACGCGTCAAGGATGAAATGGCGGGCGGGACTGGGGCTGGTGTTAATGGCACGCCAGGCAATATACTCCTTGACACAAAATCCGGTAAAACCCGTCTTATCCCCGGCGCGGTACCCTTCGAAACCATCAAAGCCTCAATTGATGAGATGCTGAAATAAATCAACGTACGAGTGCGCCTTGCTCTTCTTCTTAATGTATTCCACAATCCTCGTATTAATGAGCGCTGTGCACGGCACACGTCTTTTGCGCATCCGTCAGATCCATGCTCTTTCTATCCATCCTCAATATCCTAAAGAGGATATGACGGTGCTCAAATCCGCATGCCGTGCCGCGCTATGGAGTTACCTCATCTCATGGTTCAGAAGAGCTGCTCCTGGAGATGCTTGGGGATTGTCTTTCCCAGGTGTTTAAATCCTTCAATAGTGACCACCCTGCCCCGCGGTGTGCGTTTGAGAAATCCTATCTGCATGATGTAGGGCTCGAGAACCTCCTCAACGGTACCAATGTCTTCCGAGAGAGACGCGGCGAGCGTTTCGATACCCACCGGTCCACCGGCAAACTTGTCGATAATGGTGACAAGGAGCCTCCTGTCGGAGGAGTCTAATCCTACAGCATCAATCTCAAGAAGTGATAGTGAACGGGCGAGTATTTCGGGAGTTACCTCACCTATACCCTCTACCTGGGCGACGTCACGAGCGCGTTTAAGGAGGCGGAGTGCTATCCTGGGCGTTCCGCGGCTGCGCTTGGACAGCTCTCTCTGCGCGCGCGCATCGAGGACGACACCAAGTTTTTTTGCGGCTTGTTCGATAATTCTTTCCAATTCCTGCCACGAGTAAAAGGAAAGCCGTATCACGACACCAAAGCGATCCCGTAACGGCGCCGAAAGAAGGCCAACCCTTGTGGTCGCGCCGACCACAGTAAACGGAGGCAGATCCAAACGCAGCGTCCTGGCAGACGGGCCCTTTCCTATGACGATATCCAGAGCAAAGTCCTCCATCGCGGGATAGATGGTTTCCTCAACGACTTTATTGAGCCGGTGAATCTCATCGATAAACAAAATGTCATGGGGTTCAAGATTGGTGAGGATTGATGCCAAGTCCCCCGCCCGTTCAATGGCGGGGCCAGAGGTCACCCGGACGTTGACCCCCATTTCTTGGCCAATAAGGTGCGCGAGTGTGGTTTTGCCTAGTCCCGGTGGGCCATAGAGAAGAATATGCTCAATAGGTTCCTTTCGTTTTTTTGCGGCGGCGATTGCAATTCGAAGGTTTTCTTTTACGGATTTCTGACCATGAAATTCATGCCATGAACCCGCGCGAAGAGAAGTCAGAATCCTCTCTTCTTCTATGGTGGTGGGTTCGGGTATGGTGGTATTTTTTGTCTCTCGTTTTGAGGATTTCATTTTGATTTGGCCAGAAGCTTCAGCGCGTGACGAATTTTATCTTCTATCGTGAGAGCATCTTTCGAAAGTTTTTTTATGGCATCGACCACTTCATTTCTGTTAAATCCCATCGCCATGAGCGCCTCCAGAATTTGTTTTGTCATTCCGTCTGTGTCACCGCGAAGATCGAGGTCATTGATGCCCCCGAGTTTTGTCTTGAGTTCAATAATAATTTTTTGTGCATTCTTTTTTCCCAATCGAGGGATCATTGTGAAAAAGTCAACGTCGCTATCGACAATGGCTTTCTCGACACTATTTGCTCCCCGGTCCGAGATCGCGAGTGCGGTTTTTGGGCCAATGCCTGAAACAGTCAACAATAGTTCAAAAAGCCCAAGCTCTTCTTTTGTCAAAAAACCATACAGCTCCAATGCGTTGTCCGTCATGTGCGTGTGAATGTGAAGCGTGCACACACTATCGGGCGGCAGTCGGCTGCGTACTCCTTCCGGGACGTGTACGGCATAGCCCACACCCCCGACCATAACGACAATCGGGTTTTTTGGTTGGATTCTGACTGTTCCCACTAAGAGTGCGATCATGCCGTCATCCTCTGCAATTTATATGAATACGCGTGCGTCATGGCGATAGCGAGTGCATCGGCAGCGTCATCTGGTTTGGGTATGTGCTTGAGGTAAAGTGTGCGTTTTACCATAAGCTCTACTTGACCCTTGTCTGCTTTGCCGTCACCGGTAATGGTACGTTTTACCGTAAGTGGTGTATATGATACCACGGGTAGTTTTTTCTTTGCGGCGGCAAGGAGTATGACGCCACGAGCCTCGCCTACCGCCATTGCAGTTTTTGCGTTGGTTGCAAAAAATAGCGCTTCGATAGCAACACAATCCGGTGAATATGTTGTGATGAGCGCCGTAAGTCTCGTAAATACCACAAGAAGTCTTTGGTCGGTCGGGAGGGTCTTATCTGTTTCAATGCAGCCGTACGCTATCGGCGTAAGTTTGCTTTTGAGTTCATATATAATCGCCCAACCAACCCGTGCAAATCCCGGATCAATACCCATGATAGTCATCGCTAGGAGAGTGTAGCACGACACATCATGATTTTCTAGCGAATGATTTTTTCTGCTGTATCCTTTCCCTAGTCGATGAAACCTCGTATACTAAATGAGAGAGATACATATGCGTACGGTCATCTCATACGCGTTGGCCTTTATCGTTGCTGGGAGCACTGCCGCTTTTGGGAGCATGATCTGGCCCAAAGTCACGTCCCGTCCGCGGCCGCAACCGCTGACCTATGTCTATGAGCATGTGAAGGATACATCGCTCGGGAAACAATTCTCACAAACCCTTGGTATTGACGAACTAACCAAGCCCATCGATCTATCGGTAACGGCGGCCTCTGTGGCAGGGGCAGTGGTCGATTCAGTAGAAGAGCAGGCAAAAAACATGGTCGCATCCCAGATAGGGACACAGCTCATCAAGCAATTTCAAGGACTTCCGGATAAAGAAAAACTTCGTGTGCAGGAGAATATTTGTAAGCAGTAGTTCTATAAGATAACACGCTGCGCTATGGTTGTTCGTTGGCGTCGAATTATCAAGAAATGGATTCCCGGCATTATCTCAGGCGGAGCTGATAATGATCCTTCAGGGATCGCCACGTATTCCATTTCCGGAGCTCAGTTTGGCTACAACCAGCTCTGGTTACTCATCCTTTCAACGCCGATGCTTATCTCAGTGCAGGCGATGTGTGGGCGCTTGGGTGATGTAAAAAAGAAGGGACTCATGATGATTATCCGCGAGCACTACGCGCCCGCTATTGCGATTCTGGCATCCGTTGTTCTTATTATTACTAATACGGCAACACTCGGGGCTGATATAGCCGGGATGGCTGATGCGTTTGGACTCGTGACGAAGACATCGTTTATGTGGTGGGTGCTCCCGCTTTCCGTACGTTTATGGTATGTCATCGTATTTAAGAATTTTAAAATTATTGAACGCTATCTTTTTGGTCTTTCGTTCGTCTTTTTTGCCTATATCGTTTCGGGCATTCTCGCAAAGCCTGATTGGGGGAAGGTCTTGGTATCTATTGTTCACCCCACGACTTCGTTTACGCTTGAATACTTTGTCGCTGCAACAGGGCTTCTGGGTACGACCATAACGCCATTCCTTTTTTTCTGGCAGGCTCGGCAAGGAGTCGAGGAACACCAAAAAACCCAAGAGCTTACCCTTGAAGCAAAAAGAGAAGACGCCCGTGTCGCGCCAGGGTTTATTTACAGCAACGTGATTTCTCTGTTTATCATGATTTCAACCGCAGCAGTCATACACGCCGGAGGAGCAAAAGGTATTGTGACTGCAGCAGATGCGGCCCGCGGACTTGAGCCAATCGCCGGGCCGCTGTCTAAATATGTATTTGCATTCGGCATTATAGGCGCAGGACTTATGGCGATTCCTGTATTGGCCACGTCAACGGCGTATGCCGTGGCAGAAACATTTGGTTGGCGCGAAAGCCTGTCTGATGCCGTCAGCCGTGCCCGCGGGTTCTATGCAGTCATAAGCGCAACAATGGTTTTTGGTGTTCTTGTAGCCATAAGCGGCGTCCCGCCCATGATAGCACTTTTATACTCCCAGGTATTAAATGGGATACTTGGGCCGATATTGGTCGTTCTTATTATCCTCATGTGTAATGACCAAAAAATTATGGGTCGATTCGTCAACCGTTGGTTTGACAATGTGTTTGGGTGGATTACGGTGGTAACGATGGTTTTAGGATCAACCGGCATGTTTTGGCAACTCGTATTTCGCAAATAATACTTCTGGGGCGTTTACTGGTGTATCCCGATTCTTCCGTGATACAATATCGCCCATGGATGAAGAACTGACCTCCCGCGTCAAAGACGTCCTTCATAAGCTTGATATCGATGAGAAGCGTCAGACAATACGGACGCTTGAAGTGGAAAGCGCCAAGCATGATTTTTGGAAGGATCACGTGACGGCCGCCAATAAAATGAAGGAGCTCTCCGTTGTGCAAAAAGAAGTAACGGAGGCAGAATCGCTCGAGGCGCTTTTGGCCGAAGGAAACACTCAGGAGCTCGTCAGGAAGTTAGATGCACTCGAATATACGCTCTACTTTTCCGGGCCGTACGATCGCGGCAGTGCAATAGTGGGTCTCCATGCCGGACAGGGGGGGACAGAGGCTATGGATTGGACGTCTATGTTGTACCGAATGTACAGCCGTTTTTTTGAACGAAAGGGCTGGTCGGCGGAAGAGATAGATCATACTCCCGGTGAAGAAGCAGGAACGAAAAGCGTTACGATCGTGGTCAGTGGTCCATACGCATACGGGTATATGAAAGCCGAGGTGGGTGTTCATCGGCTGGTTCGCCAATCACCATTTAACGCAGACAATCTCCGTCAGACGTCATTTGCCATGGTCGAAGTGATGCCGGTCATAGAAGAAGATGCGGAAATTCAGGTGAAGGATGAAGAATTAGAATGGGATTTTTTTAGGAGCGGAGGGAAAGGCGGCCAAAACGTCAATAAAGTATCAACGGCGGTTCGACTTCGCCATAAACCCACGGGAATCGTGGTCACATGTCAAAGCGAGCGGTATCAGGGGCAGAATCGTGAATATGCGATGAAGCTCCTGAGGGCAAAACTCTGGGCGGGGGCCCAAGAGAAACGAAAAATTGAAGAAACAAGGCTCAAGGGTGCGTATAAAACACCCGGGTGGGGAAATCAGATTCGTTCCTACGTCATCCACCCGTATCATATGGTGAAGGATTTGCGGACCCAGCACGAAACAAGCGATACGGATCGGGTTCTGGATGGGGACATTGAGGACTTTATCATTGCATACTTGAAAAGTGCGAAGTAAGTCTTGATAATAGACGTATATGACTCAAGGTGCTAGCCGTGCAGCTTCTTCTTTGCCACCTTCCCATGGGCAGGAGCAAAAATCCGTTCATTCTGGTCTATCGGGCCCGGGCATGGTAAAGCCGATCGGTGGATTGGGTTCTGGGTCCGAGAAAAATACACCCATATTTTTGATCGTCTACATACTCCTTATCGTTTTTGGTGTTGGGACAGGATATTTTTTGGCCGGTGGATCAAGCGGGAAGACCCTCGTGCCGGGAAGTACCAAGCCGGCCGCGATAAAAACACAAACCGCCGAAGGCATAAGCGACACACAAACGTTTAAGGATTCAGCGGATGGCACGCTTGAGACGGGTGGCATAGACGGAGAAGGCACGCATAAGCTTGTCCGTGAAGGCGGTCCTTCGCAAACTGCATATCTTATTTCATCTGTCGTTGATCTGGATTCTTATATCGGGAAAAAAGTAAAGGTGTGGGGACAGACTATTGCAGCAAGGAAAGCGCCGTGGCTTATGGATGTCGGGAAAATCGAACTTCTACAGGAATGATCCGCTTCGAACATGTCACAAAAGCGTACGGGCAAATTCGCGCCCTTCATGATGTATCCGTAGATATACAAGACGGAGAATTTGTGTTTCTCATCGGCCCATCCGGTGCCGGAAAAACCACGTTTCTTCGGCTTCTGATACGAGATATAGCGCCTTCACGGGGAACCATCTGTATCGACAGTTGGAATCTGGGCACGCTTCCCAGATCAAGCGTCTATTTACTTCGCAGAAAAGTCGGAACGGTATTTCAGGATTTTAAACTCCTAAGCGACCGAACAGTATTTGAAAACGTAGCACTAGGTCTTGAGATTCGTGGAAAAAATGACTCAGAGATAGAACGGGACGTGATGCGCGTTTTAACGCTTGTTAAACTTGGAGAAAAGAGACACCTGTTTCCGCAACAGATGTCTGCCGGAGAGCTTCAACGGACGAGTATCGCAAGAACCATCGTGGGCGGGCCAAGTGTCATTTTGGCGGACGAACCGACGGGCAATCTAGATCCAGATACCGCGTGGGAAATTTTAGAAATACTCCAGCAGGTCAACAGCCTTGGAACTACCGTTATTATGGCAACCCACAATGCGGGCATCGTCAATGATCTCAAAAAACGAACAATCGCGCTTGATCGCGGGTCAATGGTGAGCGACGAGGCAAAAGGACGCTATCATACCACACACAAAACGGCCGCTGCCCGTCATAAATCGGAAGCGTAATATACATCTGTTTATGAAATCACTCTCTACTGCCTGGAAACACATGCGCCGGTCGCCCTATCAGGCTATGGCGGCAATCCTCACCATGTTCCTGACGCTTCTCTTGACCGGAATTTTCTTCTTGGCGAGCAGCGCTTCATACTTTATCCTTCAATATTTTGAAAGTAAACCGCAAATAACGGTATTTTTTACCGATAAGGTGGATGAGAGCGAGGTAACGAAATTAAAAACGATCCTAGAGGCTACAGGAAAGATTACTTCCCTTAAATATGTCTCAAAAGACGAAGCGCTTGGCATCTATCGCGAACAAAATAAGCACGACCCGCTGCTTCTCGAGATGGTTACTGCAGATATACTTCCGGCATCTCTTGAGGTTTCTGCGACTGACCCCAAGTATTTAGGCGATCTTGAGCCCATCATAAAACAGGCGCAAGGAGTCGAGGAGGTCGTCTACCAAAAAGACGTGGTCGATACACTTATATCCTGGACGAATGCGATCCGGCTCGTCGGAGGGTCACTTGCGGGACTTCTGGCTCTCGACTCTATCCTCATTGTGACGACAATTATCGGTATGAAGATAGCCCTTAAGAAGCAGGAAGTAGAGATACTTACCCTGGTCGGCGCATCCCCTTGGTATATCCGCGCCCCGTTTCTTCTTGAAGGAGGACTTTATGGCGTGATGAGCGCATGTGTCGCATCTATTCTAATTGGTGGGGTCATTCTCTGGATGTATCCTATGCTCCTTACGTTTTTGGGAGTCATTCCCGCCATAGGGATACTTTTGGGAAATCCCACCGGAGTGCCGTTTCTTATGGCGACCCTGGGATTTGTCGGCGGCTTGGCAGCGACAGGATTTCTCTTGGGGACAATCGGGAGTTTTGTTGCGGTGAGCCGTTACCTCAGGTTCTGACACCACACGTACAATGAAACGGGCATGGAGCATTGTTTTTGTTGGTTTTTTCCTTCTTTTTTTATTTCCTGGTGCGATAGGTGCGCAAGGAGATACAAGCGTTGAGGATACTATTAGGGAGCTCCAACAAAAAATTAACGACCTCCAATCGCAGGAAAATACACTTGCCAAGCAAATAACGCTTCTGAATTCCCAGATTGCCCTTACGACGTTACGGATAGGTTCTATCAAAGGTGCTATCCTCAAGCTTACCGCGGAGATTGGTGAGCTTGCAGATGAGATCGAACGACTCGAAGAACTGCTGACGAAAAGGACCGAACTTGTGCTTCGGAGAATTCCAGAATCATACAAGCGTCAGGTGACACCGCAGTTTGGGCTCTTGTTTTTGAGCAATAACTTTTCGGATTTTCTTTCACGCGTAAAATACGTTTCGAGCATACAAGAACACGATGCACAGCTGTTGTTTCAGCTCAAAGCGACGCAGAATAACTTCAGTGAACGAAAATCACTGCGTGAACAGAAAAAAATGCAACAGGAGTCTCTAAAAAAACAACTGGAAGATGAGAATAGATCTCTGGATCGTCAAAAGAGGGAAAAACAAGTGTTATTGGATCAGACAAAAAACAGTGAAACTGTTTACCAGAAGCTTTTGGCTCAGGCGCTTGCCGAGAAGCAGGCAGTAGACCGCGCGCTAATTGATTCAATTAAAATCGGGCCGGTGAAAAAGGGAGACCCCATCGCCGTCGTTGGCAATACCGGATATCCGGGCTGTTCGACGGGTGCACACCTTCACTTTGAAGTGCGCAAAGGCGGCACGTGGGTAGATCCCGGAGGGTATCTTTCGTCAAAGTCAGTTGAGGATGAGCAAAATGGGGGAAAGGCCACGGTCGGAGGCGGAAGCTGGGACTGGCCGCTTGAGGATCCTATCAGGCTTACACAATATTTCGGAAAAACTCCGTATTCCTGGCGCTACCAGTACTCGGGTGGCATACACACGGGATATGATATGGTATCGGGTGGGAGTAGCATCATCCGTGCGCCGCGAGACGGAGACCTTTATTCGTCGAGTCAAGTCTGCGGTGGCGGAAGTGTGATAAAAATAAAGTATATCGATCACGGGGAAGGCATCATGAGTTTTTATCTGCACGTGCAGTAGTATTGTGGGTATGAGGCAGTTTTTTTCATTCATACTGCCCTGTATAAAAGTATTAGCCGTTGCCGTGATTGGTGTGACTTTTTTTCTTCAAAAAATTTCCGCAGCGGTTGTCATCAACGAATTTCTTCCAGCGCCTCCTAGCGGAAACCCTGAGTGGGTTGAATTTTATAACACTGATGCGTCCTCGGAGGATTTGTCAACTTACTACTTTGATGACGATACTAATTTTGATTCTGATAGCGGATCATCGGGGAAAATTGTGCTTTCTGGTTTATTATCATCCAGTGCTACATGCTATATTGAGCTTTCTACGTATCTGAACAACGATGGTGATACACCAACGATATTCAAGCTTGATGGTTCGGTTATCGATAGCTATCAATACGCGAGTAGCTCCGCGGATAAATCATATGCGCGGGTTCCGGATGGTGGTAGTTGGCAAATAAATCAAGTATCTACAAAATCGTCGTCGAGATGCTCCGATTTAGCTCCTTCACCAACACCAACGTTAACACCTACTCCCAAACCACAAAATACTACAACACCGACATCAACTTCCATTCCTACAAAGACCCCGCCGCCGACAGCTTCCAAGATTCCAACTCCAATGCTAACTCTCACAAAACAACCCACTAGGAATCCTATAGATACACCGGATGAGACACCGGAAGCGACACCTGTGGTGTTGGGGGAGAGCGTAGGAAGCGATAGCTCATCGTTAAGCGCAATCACGCCGAACAACTCCTGGAAGCCATTGGTCATCTCTATACTTCTCCTGGCGACAGGCCTAGCGATCCTTGCCGGATTTTATGCCTGGAAGATAGCGAGAGAGAAAAATTTGTCAGAAAATACCGATACGTAAAATATATTTATAACAAGGTTATCACAAAATTATGCACGTGCATAATTTTGTGATAGGTCGTCAAGACAATGTTACTAAGTTTTTAAGGCCTCACCTCGGAGTATTGCAAGTGGAGGCCTTATGTAATGTATCGGGATACCTTATACTTATTGCATGAAGTTCGTTCGGTATTGGCTCCCGATGATCGGCTGGATGGCAGTCATTTTTTTCTTATCCGGTAGGTCGAGCGTTCAAGTAGCCGATGAGCCGCTTCTCAACTTTATTTTTTTCAAAACGCTTCACGTTATTGAATACAGCATTTTATATATACTTACCCTTCGGGCGCTAAGACAGTCAATGCACTTTAAGGAGAGGGTCAGTATGCTTGTGGTTGCTTTTTTCATCGTAGTTTTATATGCGGTAACTGACGAAATACATCAACTGTTTGTCCCGACACGAGAGGGCAGGCTTCGCGATGTTATAATTGATGCCACTGGAGCAACCCTATCATGGTTATTGATCGAGAAATTATTACCCAGAGCGCCCAAGAAACTCAAAAGCTGGGTGAAGAACTGGGAGATTGGATAAGGAAAAAGGTAAATGGTAAACGGCAAAAGGGAAGAGAAGAGTCGGTAGCTACAGTTATTTGTTTATATGGAGAATTGGGCAGTGGGAAGACGACGTTTGCACAAGGGTTTGCTAAAGCGCTTAGTGTCACCACTCGCCTGCTCTCTCCAACATTCATCATTGTACGACGTTATCAGTCGGAGAAACTCACCGGTTTTTTATACCATCTCGATTTGTATCGCGCAGGAGGAGAGAAAGACCTTCCTGGGTTGGGTCTACCGGAAATTCTTGCAGATTCGGATTCGGTCGTCCTCATCGAATGGGCGGAAAAATTAGGGAATTTACTACCCAAAGAGCGTATAGACGCACGGTTTTCAGTGATGAAAGAGGAAAAGCACAGCATTTCAATATGCAAGATATCATAAAACAAGCGATTAAAATCTTTAATGACGGAGGTATCGTCATTTATCCTACAGATACCGCCTTTGGTATAGGGTGCCGGATGGATGACGAGAAGGCCGTGGATCGGTTATTTGCAATACGTAGGCGGCCACTCACACAAGCGACACCGGTATTGGTGTCATCAGAAGCGATGGCCCTCGCCTACTATCTCGATCCTCCAGAAATTGTACGACATCTGATGGAGAAGTATTGGCCGGGGGCCCTTACCATCATCGCGCGGTGCAAAAAAGAGCTTGTATACTCCCCTATCCGCGGCAGCGGCCAAACGATTGGTTTTCGGATGCCCAATCACGATACCGCCTTGGAACTTATTCGGGGCGTGGGCGTGCCAATCCTGGGGCCGTCAGCTAATTTCCACGGCCACCCCACTCCTTACCGCTTTGAAGATCTGGGTCCGGAGTTTATCAAGCTTGTTGATTTGGTGCTTCCGGGTGATTGCTCCGTGGGTATAGCTTCCACAGTGGTTGATTGTAGCGTCACACCGTATAAAGTAGTTCGACAAGGTGCTATAAAATTATGAGAAAAAAGACCTTTCTCATGTTTACCGTTGAATCAGGAATCGCCCATATTACGCGCTCACTAGCGGTCGCGCAGGAATTACTAGGACGCGGTCACCGCGTCATTTTTGCTTTGGGAAAAAAGAAACAGTACTTCTTGGAGGACACTGGCGTTGAGGTTGTAGACGTCCCCATATCCTTACCTGATAGCACGTTTCCCCTAGGACTTGAGCGACTTAAGGACAGTCAATTTGTCTTAAACCTTGCAAAAAAAGACCGCGATATTATTAACAGATACAAACCCGATTGTGTCTTGATTGACTTTCGAGCTTCTGCAGTGGCTGCATGTCTTGCAGCAAGGATCCCAGCGGTATTCCTTACGGGAAGCGGCGGATTACCTCATGGATGTGTCTTACCGAATCCTGGTTATCCCAGTTTCCTTTTTCAGCTTTTGGAGCCGGTTCTGCAGCGAGCTATTTGGAAAGCGAAGGCACCCTTTTATCGTGCGATGTATAACGCCGCAATATCTTTGGGGTATAACGGTAGCCTGGAAGATATGTTTTACCAGATGTCCTACATCGTGCCAGAATTGAAAAATTACCTTGCAGCCCGGGATAAAGTCCTCAACGTTCGTTACGTAGGATTGATTTCGTGGGATGGATTTGAAAAGAATGCGCCCCCGTGGCTTCTCGATATACATCCAGACGGAAAGACGCTTTACCTTTCCTTTGGGGGTACAGGATATGATGCTAAGAAACTCGTTGCACTGGCGACCTCATTGGTTGATCAAGGGTATCGAGTGCTTGTCAGCGCAAGTACGATAGCTCCAGTTAGTGCATTTCCTCGACAGAAGAACTTATATGTGTCGCAGTACCTTCCGGGTAGAGAAGTCAGTAAGCGTGTAGATGCAGTTGTTTGTCATGGTGGGTATGGAACTTTGATGCAGGCTGTTACGGCTGGCACTCCTGTGGTCGCGGTGCCGTTTAATCCTGATCAACTGTTGCACGCTTTTCGCTTTGCTGAGCTTGGGTTGGGGCGATGTATCGTGAACTTTAACCCACTGAAGGTATTACGTATCAACTGGAACTCATTTCAACAGATGGGAAGTTCTACGTCCAATAAGAATGTCCTTCGAGCAGTTGGTGATGTGTTGGGACAGCGAAATAAATACAACGCTGCTATAAAGAAATTTTTCGTGAGTGTATCGACTCAGAACGCTGCGAAACAAGTGGCTGGTGTTCTAGAGAAAGTTGCAGCGTAGCACCTATGGACGGTCGTAAGAAAGTAGCCATCGTGATCGATTCATCTGGATCGGAGGCGATCCGTGTTGCCCTGGAAAGCAATGACGGTGAACAGCATGAGCTCAAGAAGCCGGTGTCCCAAGGCAACGCACAGGAGGTGCTACCGATGATCGAGGAACTTTTTAAGGAGCACGGCTTAACGATAGATGCTGTAACGGCGATTCAGGTTAACACCGGCCCTGGTTCCTACACTGGGCTTCGGGTGGGGATCGCAATCGCCAATATGCTTGGGGTCCTTTTGGGTGTCCCCATCAATGATCTGCCGGTGGGGCAGATCGTTATTCCTCAATACGAAGGCGATCGGTACCCCTCGTAAACCTTCCGTTGGTAATTTTGTGTGGGGTTGCTATGATAGATATATATGCCAGGTAGTAGAAACTCGACACAAATTTTCAAATGAGAACAGAGTCGTTATTTGTTTGATCTAAGATGGATCCAAAATTCAAGTTAATGATTCACATAAAGTGAAAATTTTGCTTCCTCGCTTGTGCGAGGAGTCGAGTTTTCACTACCTGGTATGGGTGATTTTCTTCGCCATCTATTTACGCCACATCACACGAACAATCATCGCGCGCGTGCTCTTCATCTAGACGCACTTCTTTTCTACGCGTTGGCCCTTGTCTTTTTTAACCTTTTCCTCGGATGGTTTCAGAAAGCCCGTCCTGACGTTTTGGGGTATGCGACCGATATTCACCTTGAGCAGCTTCTTATCGCAACAAACGCGAAGCGTCAGGAGGCCGGTCTGTCGATTTTGGGTTTGAACGCGAGTCTTTCCCAGGCAGCTGCGAAAAAAGCAGAAGATATGTTTGCAAAAGACTACTGGGCCCATACAAGTCCGAGTGGAGCAACTCCTTGGGAGTTTGTAACCGCCGCGGGATACCAGTATGCTGTAGCGGGTGAGAACCTAGCAAAAAATTTTTCGACAAGTCAGGCAGTGATTGATGCCTGGATAGCTTCCCCCAGTCATCGGGACAACCTTCTCAAGTCAAACTACAAAGATATCGGATTTGCAATCGTCAATGGGGTACTAAACGGCGAGGAAACAACGCTCGTCGTGCAGATGTTTGGATCCCAAAGTGGTCAGACACTTGCAGCGGGGGGCCCAGTAGCTGTCAAGCCGGTTGAAGCAGCAGGGCTGCCAAACGTGGTAAGCACCCCAGAAGCACCGGCCCGCAAGGAGTCATCACCAACAAGGGAGAGTTTGCCCCAGGCCCAGGAGCCATCTGTCGTGATATCGGATTCTGCATTGACGGCCGTGAGTTCCAACGAAAAACAAGCTCCATATAATGTCCTGACCCAGAAGTTTATGGAATCTATCAATCGCCCCGTAGTTGATATAACTTCTCTCAAAAAAGGGGCCCTGGGAGCAATGATTGTATTCTTTTGCGCCCTGTTTATTCTGGATGCATGGATCGTCACGAGACGCCGCATTACTCGAGTAGCGGGCCATTCGCTTGCGCACACGATGTTTTTCGGAATATTATTTTTTATTCTCATACGCTCGCTCGGCGGGAGTATTCTCTAAAGCATCAAAGGGTATGATGAGAGCACACGTATTTCATTTTATTGTTCTCTTTGCAATTATTCTGGGTGGTGGTTTTGTCTTTTGGTATGCCCAAGGGATGAGAGAACTCCAGATAGCAACAGGCATAATAACTGTCCTCGGCTACGTCATCTGGGGGATTGTGCATCACGCGATCCAGGGGGATCTTCATCGGAAGGTTGTGGTAGAATATGTGTTACTCGGAAGTATCGCAATCATTCTTTTGTTTACTGTTTTGGGTGTCTGAAACGGGAGATACGTATGAAAGGTGTCATCTTAGCTGGTGGGTTTGCAACTCGACTTCGACCTCTGACGCTTGTCACGAATAAGCACCTTCTTCCCATTTATAACAAACCCATGATTTATTATCCGTTGGAGGCGATGAAGAAAGCCGGCATCAGAGAGGTGCTCCTGACAACTTCAGGTGATCATGCAGGGCATTTTGCTAACCTGCTCAAAGCAGGGGAAGATTTTAATCTCAAGATTTATTATGCCATTCAACGGAATCCCAAAGGGGGTATTGCAGACGCGATTACCCTTTCAGAAGAGTTTGCTCAAGGAGAGCCAATACTTGTGATTCTCGGTGATAACATTTTTGACTTTAATCTAAAAGAATCGTTACGGAAACTTGAGGAGCATATTAAGAAACATGGGAAGGGCGCAATGGATTTCGGTGTCCATATGGATGCATTAGCCAGTCAATATGGAGTGATAGAGATTGACGAGCATGGACGCGTGCTTTCTGTTGAGGAGAAACCGGAGCGCCCCAAATCCGATATCGCTCAAACGGGTATTTATTCCTACGACGGAAGAGTATTTGATTTTATTCGTAAGCTCAAACCGTCGGCTCGAGGAGAACTCGAAGTGACAGATCTTAATAATTTATACCTTCAAGAAGGGTCGTTGCTTTGCGAGATTATTGACTGGTGGATTGATGCAGGAACATCATATGACGAACTCCTTCGCGCGAACAACGAAGTAGCGGTGAGGGTGCGAAGAAAATAAGTTATGATAAACGGCGTTCAATCAAAGCAACTCATTCGTCACCCTGACGAACGGGGTTTTTTTGAAGAGATTTTAAGAGAAACCGACCCAATATTTTCTGGGGAATTCGGTCAGTTATCACGATCTTCTATGCATGAGGGCGTCGTGAAGGCGTGGCACATCCACACATCGCAAATAGACTGGTGGCATGTGATAACCGGAACGGTAAAAGTCGCGCTCTATGACACTCGGGTCGGGAGTAAAACGTACAAAGAACTCGCAGAATTTTTACTGGGCGATGGAGCAAGCGACGTTGTCCTCAAGATTCCTCCTGGTGTTGCTCATGGCCTCAAGGTCATCCACGGTCCAGCAGAGCTCATTTACGTGACAAGCGGCGTTTACAGGAAGGATGAAGAAGGCAGAATTCCCTATGACGATTCTGCCATAGGATACGATTGGGTACAGGGAATGGAGATAACGAATAAGAATATTACTTAAAAATTCAAACTATAAACTTCAAACTTAAAAAAGTTTACAGTTTACATTTTAAAGTTTACAGTCGGTTTTATGAAATTATTAGTCACCGGCGGCGCTGGGTTTATAGGATCTAACTTTATTCTGTACTGGATGAAAAACTATCCAGAGGACGAAATCGTCAATGTCGATAAGCTGACCTATGCGGGGAATCTCGATAATCTCAAAAGCGCGACCCCAAGCCCTCGATATAAGTTTATCCACTCGGATATTTGTGACGCGGTAGCCCTAAGGGAAGCGCTTGTGGGGGTTGACACAGTAGTTCATTTCGCGGCCGAGACTCATGTCGATCGTTCGATCATGGAACCGGGGGCATTCGTGCGGACGAACGTTGTCGGTACTCATATGCTGCTTGAAGCAGCGCTTGAAGCTCGCGTTGGTCGGTTTCATCACGTCTCAACGGACGAGGTTTTCGGATCACTTGAGCTCGGGTCCACAAAGAAATTTTCAGAAACAACGTGTTACGACCCGAGAAGTCCGTACTCAGCAAGTAAAGCAGCGTCTGACCACCTCGTTCGCGCGTATTTCCATACCTATGGCCTGCCGGTAACGATTACGAATTGTTCAAACAACTACGGTCCGTATCAGTTTCCGGAGAAGCTTATTCCGCTGACAATAACCAATATCCTTGAGGAGAAAAAAGTACCGGTGTATGGCGATGGCAAAAATATTCGCGATTGGCTTCACGTTGAAGATCACTGTCGGGCAATTGACGTCGTTTTACGGAAAGGGAAAATTGGAGAAACGTACTGCGTGGGAGGCTTGAGGCAGGATGTTGACAACAATGCCATGGTCCACAAGCTCATTGGGCTTATGGGAAAGGATCTCTCGGCCATTGAATTTGTCAAAGACAGGCAGGGGCACGACCGGCGGTATGCTATCGATTGGACGAAAATTCAAAGAGAATTGGGATGGAGCCCGCTCCATGATCTGGATACCTGGCTTGTGGCAACCGTAGAGTGGTATACCAAAAATCAAGACTGGTGGAGGCGGACAAAGTCCGGCGAGTATCAGTCATATTACGAAAAGCAATATGGAGCCAAACAATGAACATTTTGGGTACTGGGCTTAGTGGTCTCGTGGGATCCCGCATCGTTATTTGCCTTTCCCCCTCTTATACATTTGAACACGCAAATCTTGAGACGGGCGTCGATATTACTGACCAGAAGACCATTACTGAGCTTATTATTACCTCGCCCGCTTTGTGGGTATTCCATTTTGCCGCTATGACCGATGTTGACGGGTCCGAGCACCAAAAAGGTCAAGGGACCAAGAGCGCTGCATGGCGGGTAAACGTACAGGCGACAGAGTACATCATTGACGCATGCAGGAGGAGCGGGAAGCACCTTTTATATGTTTCTACAGATTATGTGTTTGACGGTACCAAAGACGTGTACAGAGAAGATGACGAGCCGCATCCGCTCGGTTGGTATGCGGTGACGAAATATGAAGGGGAGCGTCGAGTCGGTACGCTTGGACCGTTCGGACTTACCATTCGGATTGCCAATCCCTACAAGAGGCGAGATTTGAAAAAATTGGACTTTGTGCACAAAATTGTTGACCGGCTTAAAAACGGCCAATCGGTGAGAGCTCCAAGGGATCAGATTTTCGTTCCGACGCTTGTAGATGACGTAGCCCGGGCAATTGATGTGCTTGTAGGGAGGAGCGCGAGCGGCGTCTATCACGTGGTCGGAAGCCAAGCACTTTCTCCATATGATGCAGCGCGCCGAATAGCAACAACATATGGTTTTGATGCATCACGTATTATGCCCACGACATTCGACGAGTATTTTCGGGGAATGGCTCCTAGGCCTTTCCATGGACGACTCATAAATGATAAAATAGCCAGATTCGGGGTAAAGATGTCAACATTTGACGAAGGGTTACGACGTATCTACGAGGAAGATTCAGTAGGCGAGAGTCTCTAGGTACTATCGTATACATCTCTTAGGACACTATCTATGACGGTTGCATTTATCGGTCACGGCTATGTAGGGTTAGTAACAGCTTCTGTTTTTGCGGATTTGGGTAATACCGTGTGGGTCGTGGGAAGGACGAAGGAGAAAATTGAAAATCTTAAAAAAGGTACGCTCCCATTTTATGAGCCTGGCCTTGAGGAATTGGTGAAGCGCAACACAAAAGCAGGGAGGCTTATCTTTACACTAGACTACTCAGAAGCAGTAGCTTCTTCGGACATCATTTTTATCTCTGTCGGTACCCCGCCAAAAGAGAACGGCGCGGCTGATTTATCGAGCGTTTTTGCTGCGGCAGAAGGTATCGGAAAGTCACTCGTGGGCTACAAGGTGGTTGTTACGAAAAGCACCGTACCGCCCGGCACAAACCGAAAGGTATCAGAGATTCTCGTCAAACACAAACCAGAGGGGACATCTTTTGCCATAGCGTCCGTGCCGGAATTCTTGCGAGAAGGTACCGCTATAGCCGATACCCTGCACCCGGATCGAGTGATTATCGGAACGACATCGGATCGTGCACAAGAGCTCCTCCTTGAGTTCCATACCCCCATTGACGGGGAAAAGGTGCTTTGCAATGTTGAGACCGCCGAGCTTATAAAGTATGCATCAAACGCGCTTCTTTCGACGAAAATATCATTTGCCAACGCGATATCCTTCCTTTCTGAAAAGGTAGGCGCCGATGTTGAGAAGGTACTGGAAGGCGTGGGGCTTGACCATCGGATCGGAAGAAGTTTTCTCTATCCCGGCGTGGGATACGGCGGAAGCTGTTTCCCTAAAGACGTTAAGGCTCTTATTGCTATTGCCTCCGAACACAATTACGATTTTTCTCTTTTAAAAGCCGTTGACGATATCAACAAACAGGCCCAAGCTCTCTTTACCCAAAAAATTATTCGTCATTTTCATGGAGCATTGAAAAACAGGCAGATTGCGGTACTGGGCCTGTCGTTTAAGCCGGATACCGATGACATGCGTGAAGCCCCGTCTATTTCTATTATCCAAGCGCTGTTGACAGCTGGAGCACGTATCGTTGCATACGACCCCGTCGCCATCGAGAATGCACGAGCAGTATTACCAAAAGTGGTCGCGTATGCAAAAGATGCCTATACTGCGGCGACCGGCGCGGATGCTGTGGTCGTTGTGACAGAATGGAATGAATTTCGACAGCTAGACCTTGTAAAGCTCGCCAAAAATCTCAAGAGCAGAGTCCTGTTTGATGGCCGGAACATCTATGAACCGGCTCGTGTGAAAGCACTCGGATTTATGTATTATGGAGTAGGCAGAATGTAGAGATAAGGAGGTCATATGAAGATCAAGAAAGCACTGATCACGGGGATTGCTGGGTTTGTAGGAAGTCATTTGGCAGAACTCCTTCTTAAAGAGGGGTATGAAGTGTATGGACTCTGCAGATCCCGTACGAAGCGTGACCACATAGATTCCATCGCCAATAAACTTCATCTGGAGGATGCGGACATGTTGGACTCGCACAGTCTCTACACCACACTCTCGCGTATTAAGCCGGATTACATTTTTCATCTGGCTGCACAGTCATTTGTTCCGACCTCATGGGTCTCCCCGTCAGTGACGCTGGAAGTAAATATCGTCGGAAGCGCGAATCTTTTTGAGGCAGCCCGCCAGGCCGATATTGATCCGGTTATTCAGATCGCGTGTTCATCCGAAGAATACGGGCTAGTGCACGACAACGAATTGCCGATCAAGGAGGAAAATCCGTTACGTCCTCTTTCTCCGTATGCTGTGAGTAAAGTTGCCATGGATTATCTGGGGTATCAGTATTACCAGTCGTATAAAGTGCGGATAGTAAGGACACGTGGATTTAATCATACCGGTCCACGGCGCGGCGAAACGTTTGCAGAGTCCAACTTTGCCAAGCAAATAGCGCTTATTGAGAAAAGCAAACAAGAACCGGTCATCCGCGTGGGTAATCTAGATGCCCAGCGGGATTATACTGATGTTCGCGATATGGTGCGCGCTTACCTCTTGGCAGTTGAGAAATGCGATCCGGGTGATGTATACAATATTGCCGTCGGTCGCGCCATACGCATCGGCGATATGTTGAAGCTTTTGTTATCATTGACAAAAGTCAAAGTAACCATGCAAGAGGATTCCACTCGCATGCGTCCGTCAGATGTGCCGGTTCTTATAGGAGATAATACGAAATTCTCGGCAAAGACCGACTGGAGACCAGAGATCGCATTCGAGAAAACCATGGAAGACCTCCTCAACTATTGGCGCGAGAGGGTCTAAGATGAAAGCGGTTGTCATCCTTCCGACGTATAATGAGCGAGACAATGTACAAACACTCCTTGACGGTGTGCGTAATGCCTGGAAAAAGATACCTCACCACTCGCTTGACATAGTGGTTGTTGATGATTTGTCTCCCGATAAAACAGCCGACGTTGTTGTAGAGTATCATCGGAAACAGAAGAATGTTTACCTCGTTTCCGGGAAAAAAGAAGGCCTCGGGAAGGCACTTCTGCGAGGAATGCGGTATGCGATAGACAAGCTTGACGCAGATATTATAGTCCAGATGGATGCAGATCTTTCCCATGACCCCGGGAGTTTGCCACTTTTTTTACGCGCGATTGATGACGGAGGCGACTTTGTCGTAGGGAGTCGTTACATTGACGGAGGATCAATCCCTAACAACTGGGCAATTCACCGGAAAATTTACAGCATGGCTGGGAATGCCATTGTTCGCTTTGGCCTCGGATACTTAAGGGTTCACGATTGGACTGGGGGATATCGGGCCTATAAACGAGAATTTGCTTCCCGCATAATGAGCGAAATGTCCCTCTATGAGGGATATGTATTTCAGATAGCATTTCTGGATAAAGCGATACATGCCGGCGCACGGGTCGTGGAAGTGCCGATACAATTTAGTGATCGACGGTTCGGCCATTCAAAAATCGCACCATACCAGTACATTCGTGACATCCTGTGGTATGTCGGGAAAGAACGGATTCAGGTGCTCTTGGCAGGATCGTTCGGAAAATTTCTTGTGGTCGGAAGTATAGGATTTATTATTAACACGGTTGTACTCGAGGGGTTGGTTCTCTTTCACTTCCATCCGACGATCGGAAGTATTGTCGGGGCTGAGCTTGCAATCATCTCTAATTTTGTATTGAATAATGCATGGACGTTTCGTTCACAAGCGATCGATCGGGGTCTGAGGCTTCGAAAATTTATTCAATTTAATGCAACGTCCTTGGGGGCGGTCGTGATCCAGGCGGTATCCATAGCTATCGGCACCGCCTTTTTCGGTGTAAATGCGTATCGGGTCTTTTACATAGTAGGCGTTGCCATCGGTCTTGTTTGGAACTATACCATGTATTCAAGAGTCATTTGGAAACAATGATGCCGTTTACTTTCCCTAAAAAGTTTTTGAGCCTCGAGTTATGTATCCTCGTTGGTATCCTTATTCTCGCGGCGTACCTACGTCTGTATAAAATTTCGGAATATATGACGTTTCTAGGTGATGAGGGAAGAGATGTCCTCGTCGTAAAGCGGATGATCGTTGACCACAAGTGGACACTTTTGGGTCCTACCGCCTCCGTTGGAGGATTTTTCCTGGGGCCGATCTATTACTACTTCATGGTGCCGTTTCTTTGGATTTGGCGACTTGATCCCACGGGTCCGGCCGTCATGGTCGCCCTTTTTGGCGTGGCTACCGTGTACCTGGTGTACCGCGCGGGAGGCGATATGTTCCATCCGTGGGTGGGGTTGGTAGCAAGCGCACTGTATGCCCTGTCGCCTGTCGTAATTGCCTATTCGCGATCCTCGTGGAATCCTAACGTCGTGCCGTTTTTTTCTCTTTTGACCATATATCTTTTATGGAAATACGCAAATGATCAGAAGATGCGCGACGTTTTATGGGCCGGTGTATCGATGGGCATTGGCCTTCAGCTGCACTACCTTTTCCTATTTCTTTTTCCGGTTACAGCTATATGGCTTGCATTATGTGGAAAGGTGGGGATGAAATTTCGATCATGGATGCTTTGCGCGGTGGGGTTTGCGATAGGGTATGCCCCGTTTCTCTTGTTTGAGCTGCGCCACGGGTTTCCCAATGCGCAATCAATTATTCAGTTTGTCCTTGCTGGTCGCGACACTGGACTTGTCGGCGAAAAATACTGGAATATTATCAAGGAAGTATTATATCGACTCGTCGGTCGGCTCGTACTGCGTCTTCCTCAGCCGGAAATATGGCCAGATGTTCCGGGGTGGCAGCAAAGAGCATGGCAATGGGGGATAGTTGGGATATTGGCAACTGGAGCGAGCCTGTTGGTCTTGCATGCGATGAGTAAGCCGTTGGGAGTGGTTTCGGAGCAAGAAGGGAATCGATGGAAACAGTCTTCACTGCTGCTCCTGCTTTGGGGTGGCATGGTAGCAGCGTTATTTGGGTTGTATAAGCGGGCGATCTATGATTACTATTTCGGAATTTGGTTTGCATTGCCTTTTTTTCTTACCGCGTTGGTTCTCTATCACATGAAACGAGTTCGTCTAGTGGGCGGCGTGGTATCCATTGCGGGTGTTGTATCTCTCCTTTGGTGGAACTGGCAGGGACGGCCCTTTATTTATGCACCGAATAGTCAGCTCGCACAAGTCAGAAGTATTGCTAAAGAAGCGCTTGATAAGACCCAAGGTCAGTCATTTAATTTTGCCCTGGTCACCCAGGGTAACTCTGATCATGGGTACCGGTATTTTT
>MFJZ01000032.1:11102-15189 GCA_001781025.1 Candidatus Gottesmanbacteria bacterium RIFCSPLOWO2_01_FULL_49_10 | reverse complement strand
GTCACGATAGAACCGACATTCAAAGATCCGGAGAGAAAAACTGTGACTGATCAGTTGATCGTGATCTGTGAGACGCCAGACTGTAGGCCGCTCGGGCATCCGCTCTGGGAAATTGCAGGGTTTGGGCAAGCGACGATTTCCGGTACCTGGCAGACATCCTTTGTCACGATTCATAAACTGATACACTTGTAGCTATGATAAAGCCATATCTTTCCGTTGTCATTCCCGCATATAACGAAGAGACTAATATTCGTCTCGGTGCGCTTGATACAGTATCCCGATACCTTGATGGCCAGAAGTATGAGCGCGAGGTGATACTCGTCAATGACGGTTCTACTGATCGGACGGGAGAACTCCTTCGTGCGTACACAGCAGGGCACCATAACTTTCGGTTTATAGACAATCACCACATGGGAAAAGCAGGATCGGTAATCGCCGGCATGAGAGACGCCAAAGGCGAAATTGTGTTGTTTTGTGATCTGGATCAAGCGACCCCTATCCCCGAGGTTAAAAAACTGCTCCCGTGGTTTGGCAAGGGGTATGATATCGTTATCGGATCAAGAAATAGTAAGCGCGAAGGAGCCCCAATGTTACGCCGTATTATGGCGAAAGGATTTATGATATTGCGAAGCATGGTATTGGGGATTCATGGAATTTCCGACACGCAGTGTGGGTTTAAAGCATTTCGTCGGCAGACGATCGGACGCATTTTTTCAAGGCTGAAGCGATACGGAAAAGTAGAACCTGTCAGCGGATCCATGGTGACGGCGGGCTTTGATATAGAAGTTCTCTATCTTGCAAAAAAAATGGGGTTTTCCATTAAAGAAGTAGCCGTAGAGTGGCACTACGTTGAGACGAGACGAGTCAACCCGATGAAAGACTCCTGGCAGGGACTTATCGATATATTCGCGATCCGTCTTAACGCTTGGCGCGGACGGTATCAGTAACGATCTGATGAAACAGAGAAACACAAGGGAAAGTTTCGTTATTGGCGGCTGGGCGTTTGCTATTATATTTCTGTTTCTTTATTCCTACACCCAGGTTGATTTAAGCCTGACGCTCTCAAGAGTAAGCGCGTGGCAGGTGATTCAGAAATCGTTTCAATTTATAGGGTTTTACCAAAGGCCATTATCTACGTTCCTGTATGTGTCCATTGTGTCCTTGCTCTACGTTCTTTATGGAGCGACCATTAAGGGCGCGCTTCGGGGATGGCTCTCCCGTACCTGGTTGTGGCGGATTATTCTGTCGACAACTGCAATTCTCGTTTTTTCCTACCCTGCATTTTCCTACGACTTGTTTAACTATATGTTTACGGCAAAAACCGTTCTCGTCTATCACAAGAATCCCTACGCGGTCGTACCACTTGAGTTTTCCGGGGTTGATCCTTGGTTATCGTTTCTTCATTGGACGCATCTGCCGTCTGCATATACGCCATTATGGATTTTTATGACTCTCCCAGCGTATATACTTGGGTTTAGAATGTTTCTCCTTACCATGTTTAACATAAAGCTTCTCGTTGGGATTTCCTACATAGGTGCCGTTTGGGCACTTGAGCGGGTGATGGAGACGTTTGACCCAAAAAATGCACGTGTTTCTGTTGCGGTGTTTGCTCTCAATCCCCTGGTCATTGTTGAAGGCCTCGTGAGTGGTCATAACGACATGGTGATGATGGCGCTCTCTATGGTTTCGCTCCTTTTGTTTGTTAAACGCAAAACGTGGTTTTCTTGGATTGCCCTCGTGCTTTCTATCGCCGCAAAACTCATGACGGTTTTTTTACTGCCGAGCGTGTTGTTTGGGTGGAACAGGAAGATTGCGCTTTTTGGAATGTGCCTGGGATTATTGCTGGTTATGACCCAGAGGGAGGTTTTGCCGTGGTACTTTTTGTGGATAATGCCGTTCGTCGCGCTTTTTCCCGACAACGGGAATATCGTCCTTGTCGCGGGGGGAGTGTCGCTCGGGCTTTTATTGCGTTATGCTCCGTTTATCTATTTTGGTCACTGGGACGCTCCGGTTCCTCTTCTAAAACTTTGGTTAACGACGATTCCGATAGCAGTATCTCTGGCTCGGGTAGCGCTTGTGGCATTTCCCCGATCTCGTCGATCCAGTTAGGGCGCACTAACACATATACTTTACTCGTTTGCCCCATATTCGTAGGTTCAGGTATAATGAGCTCCATATGAATCCCGGTGTTGGAATTCGCTTGCGGCATGGATTCGTGCTCAGCTTGCTCCTTATAGGTCTTTTTATAGCAACACGCCTGACAAACCTTACCAAGCTTCCCATTTTTACCGATGAGGCTATTTACGTCCGATGGGCGCAAATAGGCACACGAGACGCCTCCTGGCGCTTTATTTCTATGACAGACGGTAAGCAACCCCTCTTTACGTGGGTCGCCATGACTATAATGCGATTTGTCCCCGATCCGCTCTATGCCGGTCGGTTGGTGTCGGTTCTTTCTGGGGTAGGAAGTGCTTTGGGTATATTCTTTTTGTCCAAAACATTATTCAAAAGTCTGAGGGTCAGCTTTCTTTCAAGCTTCCTGTATATTATATCGCCCTTTAGTCTCGTCTATGAT
This sequence comes from Candidatus Gottesmanbacteria bacterium RIFCSPLOWO2_01_FULL_49_10, assembly GCA_001781025.1. Classification (GTDB taxonomy): domain Bacteria; phylum Patescibacteriota; class Microgenomatia; order UBA10105; family UBA927; genus MFJZ01. The sequence continues at coordinate 12,614 of MFJZ01000032.1, read as the reverse complement.
CGCATGGCGCTGTACGACTCTCTCGTTGCTATGTTTTCTCTGTGGAATCTCTATTTTGCAGTCCTCTTAGTTCGCACGCTTCGGCTCGATGTTGCGCTCATTTTTGGGATGACTCTGGGACTTGGCATGCTCAATAAAACATCTGGTTTTCTGAGCCTTTACCTCGCGCCATTGACCATGGTCCTTATGGACTGGAGACGTGGGAAGATAATTAGGAGAATAGCTCGGTGGGCACTTCTCCTGGCAGTATCTGCTGTATTGTCTCAAGCTGTGTACGGTGTCCTGCGGCTATCGCCATTTTTTCACATGATTGCACAAAAAGACGCAATATTCGTCTATCCTTTCCGCGAGTGGATCAGTCATCCGACACATTTTTTTGTCGGAAACATGAGAGGCCTTATCGATTGGCTGGTGCATTACCTTACGTGGCCTGTCACCATAGCTGCCATCGTGCCCGCTATCTCTATCTTTCGTAAGCCCCGCGAAAAACTTCTTCTCTATGGATGGTGGTTAGCGCCATTTGTCGCCCTTGCCCTTTTTGGCAAGGTGCTCTACCCGCGATTTGTGTTGTTTATGTCGATGCCGCTACTTATTCTTGCGGCAACCACGATTGACGGGGTCATGCGTCGCTGGCCAAAAACGTTTCTTGAAATTTTTCTTATAGGATGTATAGTCGTTCCAAGTGTCTATACGGATTATCTTCTTATCACAGATCCTATCTATGCCCCTATTCCACAGGCAGATCGCGGGCAGTATATCAATGACTGGCCAGCAGGATGGGGAGTTTCCGAAGTTGCGAGTCTTTTGGCCGAAGCGTCAAAGCGTGGCCACATCGTCGTCTACACAGAGGGAACATTTGGACTTCTTCCCTATGGACTAGAGATCATGCTTGTCGATAATCCAAATATCGAAATACACGGTATTTGGCCGGTCCCTGAAGACATACCCCAGGAGGTCGCCCGAGACGCGCGCCTTTACCCGACGTACTTTGTCATGAATCAACGCCTGGATGTGCCAAGAGGTTGGCTACTGACACTCGTTGCCTCCTACCCAAAGGGTATCCGTAAAGACAGGACGCTGCGCCTCTATAGTGTTTCGGCTCCGCTCTCCCAAGATGCGAAAGTGAAAAATACTTCTTCAGGGTCCGATAATTCACTATCTTCCCAGAATAAGACTCAGCCAAAACCATGAAACCATTTTTAAAGACCTCCTGGGTTGCCATAGCGGCGATCATAGCACTTTCTTGTATAGTCCTCTGGCCGCTCGCACGAGCCGGGTTTTATGTCACAGACGACGGAGAGTGGATGGTGATACGACTTAGCGCATTTTATCAGAGCTTGCGGGAAGGACAATTTCCTGTTCGGTTCTTAGGCAGACTCAATCATAGCTATGGGTATCCGGTCCCAAATTTTCTCTACCCAGGGTATCTGTATATAGGATCTCTCTTGCACCTTCTTGGCGCGTCGTTTGTCGATAGTGTGAAGCTCGTCATGGCGGCGGCAGTCGTTGGTA
>MFJZ01000032.1:9524-11083 GCA_001781025.1 Candidatus Gottesmanbacteria bacterium RIFCSPLOWO2_01_FULL_49_10 | reverse complement strand
TTGGATAAGGCGTTCTCGGTCGTACGTTTCTGCTCTTGTGGGGGTAGCCAGTTTTCTGTTTGCTCCGTATTTAGCGTTTGATCTCTATGTTCGTGGATCAGTTGGAGAGGTTTTGTCGCTTTTGCCGGCATCGCTTGTATTCTATGCAGCTGACGCCAATAAGAAGTGGATCCTCCCGATTGCGTTTGCAGCGCTTATCCTAAGCCACAATACGTTAGCGTTTATATTTACGGGTTGTTTTATCGCCTATACGTGCTACCGCAGGCGATGGGAAGCTTTGCCGTTTATGTTCCTTGGATTCGGAGCAGCGGCGTTTTTTTGGGTCCCGGCACTTTTGGAAAAGAGTCTTGTGGTATTTGACTCAATACCCATTGCAAACCCCCTCTTGTATTTTGCAAGCGGAGAGAAGATTTGGCTTATCGGTTTCCCAACGGTCCTTGCAGCCGTATTTCTCATATTTCAAACACGACATAAGAAAAGTGGTGACACAAAATTTTTTCTGGTACTTATCGTGCTCACGATGTTTTTTGCGACTCCAATGTCATTTGCTTTATGGCAGTATAAGCCGCTTGCGTCACTCGTTCAGTTTCCATATCGTCTACTTGCCGTGGGTCTCATAGCGGGGCCGTACCTTATCGCATCTTGTTGGGATAGCCTCCCGCGCAGATGGCGCTTCGTCGTATGTGTAGGAGCAATAGTCATCTGGATTGTCCCCCTCTCCCGTACGCTTGGAGGAGTCAACTACGTGAGGCGTGAGGAGGGGTACTATACTACTAATGAAGCGACCACGACCGTCGCTGACGAGTATATGCCGCGTTGGGTACGCGTCAAGCCGGGGAAGCGCGCAGACGAAAAACTCACCTTTGTTCTCGGTCACGGAACGGTTCAATACCTAACGCACAGTACACAGCGAATAGTGGCAAATATTGTGGCGGCGGAAGACAGTACGATTCAGCTCAATACGCTTTATTATCCGGGGTGGGGGATCACGATAGATGATCAAACAGTTCCCATACGGTACGATAATAGTGGCGGTGTTATGCAGGTTGTGGTCAAAAGCGGCCATCACACCTTTCTCTCTGAGTTTCGGGAAACGATCAGTCGATTTATTGCCGACGCCGTAAGTTTTGTGAGTGTTATCGTATATATCATTGGTGTCATACGATACGCACGGCAGCGGCAACGGCGACAAACATGAATAAAGAAAACAAACACACAATTCACCTCTCGCGCATCATAAAACATGCCGTGGTCCTATGTGTTGTCCTTTTGGCCTCATATTGGAGTGTCCGGCCACTTTTGGGTCCGGCTCATTCTTATTTTCCCATGCATGACGATACCCAGGTCGGCAGGGTTGTCGCAATGGGAAGGGCGCTTCGCAACGGTCAGTTTCCGGTGCGATGGGTGAGTGATTTGGGGTATGGGTACGGGTATCCACTGTACAATTTTTACGGGCCTTTACCCTATTATATCGGTGGATTATTGTATTCGTTAGGAATACATGGTCTTATCGCGACGAAGTTGGTGATGATGTTAGGAATAGTCCTCGCCGCCGTTAC
>MFJZ01000032.1:332-9443 GCA_001781025.1 Candidatus Gottesmanbacteria bacterium RIFCSPLOWO2_01_FULL_49_10 | reverse complement strand
CGCGGTTGATGCATATGTGAGAGGGGCAGTTGGAGAGACCTGGGTTTTTGTCTTTCTCCCGCTTCTTGTGTTGGGATTTCTTCTTTCTTCACAAAGAACCCATCAGAAAACGGCGGTGCTTGTCGGGGCCTTGGGTCTATCGGGAGTCATTCTTTCCCACACCGTGTTGGGGTATGTGACTGCTTTGGGGGTAACGGTGAGCGTTGTATTCTATTGGATCGTCCGGCTGGCAAGAGGGGACCGTGATAAACTTGCGTTCCTGTCGCAGGGAGCAATCGTTGCAGTCGGGCTATCGCTCTCAGCATTCTTTTGGCTTCCGGCGATGGCAGAAATGCATGAAACAAACGTTATCAATCAGATAGGGCCAACGGCCCGCTTTTCTGATCACTTTGTTTGTATTTCCCAATTATGGAACAGCGCTTGGGGCTTCGGCGGCTCTGCGTCCGGATGTACAGACGGCATGTCGTTTCGACTTGGAAAACTTCATATCGTGCTTGCGGTATTAGCCGTAGTGCTTCTTTTTATTAGGCGTCCTGTAGGCCTTAGCAGAAGGTATATCGTTGTGGCCATCGGGATCAGTTTGTGTGCCATATTGCTTATGCTTCCGGTATCAGGACCTCTCTGGCAGCTTCTGCCCCGATTTTCGTTTATACAGTATCCGTGGCGATTCCTGGTGTTTGCAGTTTTTGGGCTATCGATGCTATCGGCATCATTAGTCCAGTGGATTTCCTCGCGAGCTCTTCGGTGGTTCGTCGTCTTTGGCTTTATGGTGCTAACCGTATTTCACTATGGAAAACTCTTTTCACCGCAGTATTTGTATGCAATCGGTCCTGACACTCTTGAGACAAACGAAGAGCTTCGTTGGAGGGTATCGAAGATTTCCGATGAGTACCTACCGGGTTCTTTTACACGACCAAGCTCGATCAATGACTTACCCAAAACGCTTATTGAAGGCGACTATGATGTTAACGAAGGAACAGATATTGATACTGAGACATACGTTCGCTCTTATGTCGTAAGCAGTAAACGACAAGAGGTCGCCCTTAATAGAGCATATTTTCCCGGATGGAGATATTATGTAAACGGAAGCGAAGTAAACCCGCGGGTCGTCAGTAATATTCCACATGTAGTGCTCGAATCTGGGAATAGTGTGCTGGAGTTGCGATTTACCAACACGATTTCCCGATTGATAGGAAATGTACTGAGCATTGGGACGTTGTCTGTGCTCCTCTTTCTCTATGGCAAAAAAACCATCGCTTAACGTCGTTATACCTGTGTACAATGAAGAAGTAGAACTTGACAAGAGCGTCAGAGCAGTTCATCGCTATCTGACGGATCATCTATCGGATTTTGATTGGAACATTACCATAGCAGACAACGCATCGACTGATCGGACGCTTGCGATCGCACACAAACTCGCACGAAGCCTCTCGCACATATACGTCCTTCATCTGGACCAAAAGGGCAGAGGGAGAGCGGTAAAGACTGCTTGGCAGAGCGATCACTCAGATTTCGTGAGTTATATGGACGTTGATCTGTCGACGGATCTCAAACATTTTTCTCCCATGGTACGGTCTCTTTTGGGCGGGTACGATGTCGCGATAGGTTCACGAAACGCCCGTGGTGCCCGCGTATACGGGAGAAATATTCTGCGTACCATTACTTCCATTGGATACATGCTCCTTATCAAATTGTTTTTTTGGGTTCATTTTTCCGATGCACAGTGCGGGTTTAAAGCAGTAAGTCGCCGTGTTGTTGAGGCTGTTACTCCTTCCATAGTTGACAATGAATGGTTTTTTGATACAGAGCTGTTGATTTTGGCTGAGAAAAAGGGATACCGGATTTATGAAGAGCCCGTGACCTGGGTTGATAACCCAGGTTCGACGGTACGGGTGATGAAGACCGCACAAGGAGATCTTTTTGGACTTTTGCGGCTTTTTATCACCCGGCCATGGTGAAGGGAGTACTATGTCTGATATTGATATCGCTTCGATTAAGAAAAAATCATTTTCCGGGATTGCCGCTCTATTTTCTCGCACGTTATTTCTTCAACTGGTCGCTTTTGGCGCGACGTTTCTTTTGACGATTTTTTTAAGCCCTGCGATTTTTGGAGTATTTTATGTCGTATCCGCGGTCATTTCATTTTTGGGATATTTTTCTGACGTTGGTCTTGCTGCAGCGCTTATTCAAAAAAAAGATGACCTTACCCGAGAGGATCTGGTTACGACGTTTACGATCCAGCAGTTCCTTGTAGGCCTTGTCAGCATTATTTCCTTTCTCTTGTCGGGTCGCATTGCGGATTTTTATCGGTTAGACAGCGCAGGAGTGTATCTTCTTCAGGCACTTATCATCTCTTTTTTCCTATCGTCTTTGAAAACCATTCCTTCTGTTCTTCTGGAGAGGAGGCTTGAGTTTCATAAACTCGTCATCCCCAATATTCTTGAGACCATAGGGTTTTACTTGGTTGCAGTGATTCTGGCTTGGAGGGGGTTTGGCATTTCGAGCTTTACCGCGGGAGTATTAGTCAGGGCTGTGGTCGGTTTGGTTGCAGTATATAGTATTGAACCCTGGCGCGTTGGGATGGGTATATCCAAGCGCGTTGCAACTAGGCTCCTGCGCTTTGGTGTTCCATTTCAGATTAACTCTTTTTTGGCTCTCATAAAAGACGATCTTTTGACGGTATTTTTAGGGAAAGTGTTGCCATTTACCGAAGTGGGATATATCGGATGGGCGAAAAAATGGGCTGAAGTGCCGCTTCGGCTCGTCATGGACAGCGTGGTACGCGTGGCGTTTCCGGCGTTTTCCCGGTTGCAACAGGATATGACGCTTTTGGGCCGCGCCATAGAACGCACACTATTTGGTCTTTCTGTGACGATATTTCCTTTGACGGTCGTCATCGCAACCCTCGTACGGCCGATGATTGATGTAATCCCCAGATACCATAAGTGGGAACCGGCACTTCTCTCATTTTATCTGTTTGCATTATCCTCGGTTCTTGCGTGTTTATCTACACCGCTTACGAATGCACTAAACGCTATAGGGAAAATAAAAATAACTCTGTGGCTCATGGTGCTATGGACATCGTTGACGTGGGTGGTAACCGTGCTTTTTATCCGTTTGTTTGGTTTTCACGGTGTAAGCGCAGCATTGCTCTTTATAGCAAGTACTTTGGTCATTGTGGTCGCACTTGTGAAGCGCATCGTACCTTTTTCTTTTTGGCGAAGCATCAGGGTCCCAACAGTTGGCGTATGTATCATGGGACTATTTCCTTTGGCAGGGAGAGTAGTGTTTGGAAACGGATTCGTATGGAATCTTCTTGCGATAACGATGGGTGGTATACTCTACATAGTATTTGTGTGGCGATTTGAGAGAAATACCCTACAGGTGATTATACGCGACATGCAAATACTTTTGCCATGGAAACAGTCTCGATAGTCATTTCTGCCTTTAACGAAGGATATAGATTAGACCGATGTCTCACGACGTGTACGTGGGCTCATGAAGTAATTGTCGTTGACAGTTCGTCGATGGATGATACCGTCACGGTCGCGAAAAAATACACGAATCATATCTTCAGCCGTCCCAATAATCCCATGCTTAACGTGAACAAGAATTTCGGATTCGGCAAGGCATCAGGAGAGTGGATTCTTTCCTTGGACGCTGATGAAGAGCTCCCCCAAGCACTCGTTGGGGAAATTAGGTCAGCTACAGAAGGAGCTTCAGTGGTGGGGTTCTGGATTCCGCGAAAGAATATTATTTTTGGAAAATGGATACAGCACGGAATTTGGTGGCCCGATAAACAGCTTCGCCTCTTTAGAAGAAACAGAGGGAAGTTTCCCGGCAAACATGTGCATGAGTCGATCGAGGTAGACGGCCCGACCCTGACCCTTACCCAGCCGTTTATTCACCACAACTATCAGTCTGTATCTCAGTTCATTCGCAAAATGGACACGCTCTACACAGAAAGTGAAGTAAAGAATCTTCTGGCGGCTGATTATCGACTGAATTGGTATGATGCTGTACGGTTTCCCATGTCTGATTTTCTCAAAACGTATTTTGCACAAGAAGGGTATAAAGACGGACTACACGGTTTAGTTTTAAGCATGTTGCAGGCTTTTTACTCGTTTATCGTATTTGTCAAGCTTTGGGAACAAAGCGGTTTTGGACAGAGAGACGTGGACATATCGGATGTATCTGGGGAGTTTCATCGTGCGGGAAGAGACATAGAGTACTGGATGCTCACAAACCAGATGAGACGAACGAAAAATTTTCTGTTGCGTATAGGACTTAAGCTCAAACGTCATTATGTCGCGAAGCGTTAATGTCATGTTGGTGATATCGTTTTTGCTCCTTGTTGCAGTCAATATAGCATTTTTGGACTTCGTGATTTTTTTACCGAAAAAATTCGTCCCCGAGAATGTGAGCACCGTCGCAACTCCCGCTCCTCAATCTATCCTTGACACCGATTGCCCCAATTCGTGCAGAGCGCTTATTGCGCGTGAGCAAGCAGTCCGTGTGTTATCCTCAACACCATCCAATCAAGAATCGGATCAAATATCGTCCGTACCGGTTGCTGCCAAGGAATACGTCATTCCGATCGGGTCAGGCGTTGTGAAAAGCGATTCGTGGCAAGATGTCGCTGGTGCCGAAGCAACGGTGGATACGAGAAATTATCCGCCGATAAAATCAGTAACACTTGAAGTGTACCTTAAGATTCCGACCGCCAATGGACAAATCCGCGCCAAGCTTTTTAACGTCACAGATAAACACGATGTGTGGTTTAGCGAAGTGTTTTCCGAGGGGCCTGTTCTTACGAAAAAGGAAGTATCTGTTGCGCTTGAGCAAGGGTTAAAAACGTACAGAATCATGGGACTATCGACACTCCGATATGAAGCAAACGTCGAAAATGCGAGGCTTCGAATCGTTACCTATTGACATGAACAGCGTATCTATCATCCTCGTCAATTGGAACGGTAAAGAGGATACTCTTGCGTGTCTCGCTTCTCTCGGCAAGTTTAAAGTTAAAAGCCCGCCCGCCGGCGAGGCAGATGCAAAGTTCAAAGTTATTGTGGTGGACAATGGTTCAAGCGATGATTCCGTAGCGGCAATCAAGAAGAGTTTTCCTGAGGTTGACGTTATAGAAACTGGTCGGAATCTTGGGTTTTCGGGAGGAAATAACGTCGGCATCCGTCGGGCGCTCGAGCATGGCACGGATTTGGTGTGGCTTCTCAATAACGATACGGTCGTTGATGAAAACGCGTTATCAGCCCTTCTTGAAGCCTTTACACAGCCTGATGTGGGTGTCGTAGGCTCCAAGATCTATTTTGCGCCGGGGCGGGAATATCACAAGGAGCGATATGAGAAGAAAGACAGCGGGCAAGTCCTATGGTATGCAGGAGGCATCATTGACTGGAACAATATGTACGCGTCGCATCGCGGAGTCGATGAAGTGGATAAAGGTCAATATGACAAGATAGAAGAGACTCCGTTTGTCACCGGTTGTTCGATGATGGTCAAAAAGCAAGTATTTGAAAAAATCGGATTACTCGATGAGAAGTTTTTTGCGTATCTAGAAGATCTAGATTTTTGTTTACGAGCAAAACAAATGGGATATAAGCTACTTTATGTGCCGCAATCAATAATTTGGCACAATAATGCCGGTTCAAGCGGCGTTGGCAGTCAGCTTCATCAATACTATATGACGCGCAATCGGCTACTCGTCGGTATGCGCTATGCGCGCCTGCGGACAAAATTTGCGCTCATTAGGGAAGCCTTGCGCATGGGGATGATGGGACCCTCTATCCGTCGAAAAGGAGTTGTGGACGCTATGATTGGAAGATGGGGAAAAGCATGAAAATATCAGCAATAATTATAACAAGAAATGAAGAAGCGAGGATAGAAAAATGTTTGTCATCCCTTGCATGGGTTGATGATATCGTTGTTGTTGACAATGGATCCACAGATAACACGCGGGGAATAGCCCAAAAACAAGGAGCGACCGTTATCTCCTCCGGAAAAACTCGTGATTTTGCCAAGCTTCGCAATATTGGTAAGGAGAAAGCTCATGGCGAATGGCTTTTGTATATCGATGCTGATGAAACTGTGACGCAAGAGCTTGCCAAGGAGATTAAAAAAGCGGTCAGCGGTCAGCGGTCAGCGGTCAGCGGGTATGAAATCAGAAGGAAAAATTATTACTTGGGTCACGAGTGGCCGGGAGACGAGCATATTCTTCGATTGATGCGCAAAGACGCACTCGGGCAGTGGTACGGAGAACTCCATGAAACTGCCCGCGTTCAGGGTGAAAAGGGCAGGCTAAACGCTCCAATACTTCATGACACTCATCGGTCGCTTACGGAGATGGTTGCAAAAACCAATGAGTGGTCGACTGTTGAGGCGAAGCTTCGGTTTGATGCCGGGCATCCACCTGTTGTTTGGTGGCGATTCGTGCGGGTTATGCTGACGGCGTTTTTTGATTCCTTTATCAGGCAAGGGGGCTGGCGAGTAGGTGTTGTGGGGTGGATCGAGAGCATCTATCAAGCCTTCAGCATGTTTATCACGTACGCAAAATTGTGGGAGTTACAACACAAAAAAAGGTTATGAGAGTCATCGTTCTGACCGGACCACCAGGAGCGGGGAAGAATACCATCGCACAGATAATTGCAAAACAAAAAAATCAATGTGCGGTGATTGATGTGGATTTGGTTAGATGGATGATTCTTCAGCCGCATAAGGCGCCGTGGGAAGGAGAGGCGGGCAAGAAACAGCAATTGCTCGGTGTGCAAAATACCTGCTTGGTGGCAAATAATTTTCTTAAAGAAGGATATGAAGTGATTATTCTTGACGTATTAACAACCGACACTGCAAAGCTTTACAGAAAACAACTCCAAAAAAGCAATGTAAAAATCCTTTTGTTACTTCCGACGTATGAAGAAATTCTAAGAAGGAATATAATTCGCCCCCCTCGGTTGAAAGAGGGTGAGGTAAAAATGCTTTATGATCAACAAAGGGCATTTAAAGGGTATGATGAAATTATAGACAATACTCATCTTTTTCCAGAGGATACTGCACAAAAATTACTTCAACATTTTAGTATATGAAAAGACAACTTGAGGATACTACACGAATTGCTCTGTTTAAGGGGAGAAGAATACGGAGAACGCTGTATCAACGAGAATGGTGGTTTGTGGTGGAAGATGTAGTTTTGGCGCTCATTGATTCTAATGATCCAAAACAATATATCCAGAGGATGAAAAATCGCGATTCGGAATTATCTAAAGGGTGGGTACAAATTGTACATACCCTTTTTATGGAAACGTCCGGTGGTAAGCAAAAAATGATTTGCGCCAACACCGAAGGAATATTTCGCATCATCCAATCAATACCATCTCCTAAAGCTGAACCGTTCAAACGGTGGTTGGCGCGCATTGGATACGAACGAGTGAAGGAAATTGAAGATCCGGAATTAGCAACCAAGAGGACGAGAATGCTATACAAGCTGAAGGGGTATCCTGATGACTGGATTGAAAAGCGCATGCGTGGTATCGCAATCCGTGAGGAACTCACGGATGAATGGCAGAAACGTGGGGCGCAGGAGCAAAGAGACTACGAGATATTGACCGCAGAAATTTCCAAAGCAACCTTTGGTGTTACTCCGAGTCAGTATAAAGATTTAAAAAGATTAAAGAGGGAAAATCTGCGTGACCACATGGACGACCTGGAGTTGATCTTTACAATGCTCGGAGAGCGCTCGACCATGGAAATTCACCGCAATGAACATTCCAGGGGAGTTCCAAAGCTAAAGTCCGATGCCAAAGCCGGTGGAGAAATAGCAGGAGGAGCCAGGAGAAATCTGGAAAAACGTCTCGGGAGGTCAATAGTTTCAAAGAAGAATTATTTACCGTACATAAAGAGATTGAAAAACTAATCAATGAAACATTTTTTGATACGATTAATGCCGATTTTTTTTATTTTTTCAGTCTGGTTTATCTTCGCGTCGTCGTATTTCCTCAAAGGCCTCGTGCCGTTTCCGAGTAAATACCTGGTCACGTTTTTTCCGCCGTGGAGCGCCCAGTATGGCATGCCGCTCAAAAACAACGCGATGCCGGACGTCGTCACCCAGATTTACCCATGGAAGAGGATCACTATCGATAGTTGGAAACAGGGACAAGTTCCGTTATGGAACCCTTATAGCTTCTCCGGTACGCCGCATGCGGCCAACTATCAGACGGCTGTGTTTTCTCCCGCCAATCTCCTCTACTTCATATTACCGTTCATCGATGCGTGGAGTATCTCTATCCTCCTTCAGCCACTCCTTGCGGGGATATTCATGTACCTCCTTCTTCGTTGTTCAGATCGGTCGCAGGAAGCAAGTCTCATAGGATCGATTTCTTTTATGTTCTGCGGATTTTTGACCGTCTGGATGGCGTACGGGACGCTCGGGTGGGCGGTGCTTTGGCTTCCGCTTCTTTTTGCAGCAGTAGTTAGACACATGAGTAAGCCATCATGGTGGAATCCTGTCATTGTTTCGCTCGCTCTTGCATGGTCGTTTTTTTCCGGGCATTTCCAAATGAGCGTTTATGTACTGGTTGCAACGTTGGCGTTTGTTGTCTACCAGTCCATACGAACGAAACGAAAGAAGGCGGGTGTTGAGTTAATATTGGCAACAGTGTTAGGCCTACTCCTTAGCGCACCACAAATCCTTCCTTCGCTTGATGCGTACGGCCGGTCAGTACGAAGCGAATTATTTACACAGGTCGGCGGCATCTCATGGCAATATATCATTACTCTATTTGCGCCTGATTTTTACGGCAATCCCGTGACGCGTAACGACTGGTTTGGGTTTTACGCGGAATGGGCGTCTTATGTCGGCGTCGTGCCGCTTCTATTGGCGGTGTACGCCGTGGTGCGACGGAGTAAGCATATAGGATTTTTTCTGGGACTTGCCGTCACCTCACTTCTTATCGCAACCCCTTCTCCTGTCAATGCGCTTATTGTCTGGCTTAAGTTACCTGCAATCTCCACAAGCTATGCAGCAAGGATCATTATCCTCACCAGTTTTTCGCTAAGCGTCATTGCAGCATATGGGCTGGATGGATTGCGGGAAGATTGGGG
>MFJZ01000032.1:0-237 GCA_001781025.1 Candidatus Gottesmanbacteria bacterium RIFCSPLOWO2_01_FULL_49_10 | reverse complement strand
CCGTTGATAAACTTCTGATCGCGCGAAGGAATCTCATACTTCCTACAGGTTTTGCACTAGGGTTTTGCGCGCTTGCAGTAATAGGCTATATCAAGCGGTGGAAGTTCGTTGCCTCATTGGCGATTGGGTTGTTTGTTTTAGTTACGGCTTTTGACATGATTCGGTACGGAGTTAAATGGATGCCGTTTGATCCACGTGAGTATGTGTATCCGGAGGTAGATATTTTGTCGTTCCTCA
>MFJZ01000031.1:3210-10055 GCA_001781025.1 Candidatus Gottesmanbacteria bacterium RIFCSPLOWO2_01_FULL_49_10 | reverse complement strand
TGCTGCGATCCGGCACGCTTCACGACAGGTGCCGTCGACCGATTCCCATGCCGAAGAGCCATATAAACCGGAGCACCAGTTCGGCGATTTCCCTATCTCTCAAACGCTAAAGGATAATATTGCCGCCAAGGGATACACAATTCCCACACCCATACAAGACCGGGCGATACCCGCCGTGTTGGCGGGACGCGACACTATCGGTATTGCCAATACCGGTACCGGCAAAACCGCTGCGTTTCTCATACCGCTGATTGAGAAAATATCAAGGGATAAACATCAACGCGTGCTCATTGTGACTCCCACGCGTGAGCTTGCGCTCCAGATTGGAGCTGAGCTTCGCGACTTTGCGCGAGGGCTGGGTATTCGTTGGGCCATGGTCATCGGGGGCGCCAGCCTCTGGCGGCAAAAACAGGATATCTCCTCGGGTGCTCATGTCGTCATCGGTACACCGGGAAGGCTCAAGGACCTTATCCGTGAACGGATTCTTTCTATGTCGCAGTTTCGAAGCGTGGTACTGGACGAAGCGGACCGCATGGTAGATATTGGGTTTATCAATGACATCAAATATTTTATTTCACTATTACCCCGCGAACGACAGTCGCTCTTCTTTTCAGCCACCATATCAGGCAAGGTATCAGAAGTACTTGCCCAATTCGTACGGGACCCGGTGACGATTTCTGTCAAAAAGCAGGACACGGTACAGGGCATAACGCAAACTATCATAGAGCGCAAAAACGGGAAGAAAAAAATAGAGTATTTACATGATCTCCTTATTCAGAAAGGATTTGACAAAGTACTCATATTTGGGAGAACCAAATGGGGGATAGAACGGCTGGCACAGGAACTAGGATCCCGGGGCTTCAAAGCCGCTTCTATCCACGGGAATAAACGTCAGAGCCAGCGCCAAAAAAGTCTCACACAGTTTAAACACAATGAAGTTCAAATACTTCTTGCCACCGACATTGCATCGCGCGGCCTGGACATTGAAGACGTGAGCCACGTCATAAACTATGACATGCCTCAGTCCTACGATGACTATATACACCGTATTGGTCGGACCGGCCGGGCGAACAAAGCCGGCACCGCACTCACCTTTGTGGATTAATGGGGCCTGGGACCCTGAGGCGGACGAGGAGGCTCGAGAAGCGATCGTATGACCCTCTCCCCGACGATAATGTCATGCCGGGTTTGTTCACTCATGGGGTATTTGGATAGCTTCGATAGTAAAAACCACTCTGCCTTGTTTTTGGATGCATACGCTCCTGGTGTGATATCTGCTACCTCCACATAAAAAATGAAATGCTCCCCGAGCCTATCATGGATATAGTCATACACCGGATGGATAGAAGAGGCGGCAATCTCTACTCCCAATGCTTCCTCGACACAGTGCTGGAACACGACCTGCGGATCGTCCCCATTGTGGCTAGAACCGCGAAATAAGACAAGCTTCACGTTGTCAACGCTTTTGAGCTCTTGCAGGAGGATTTGGTGTGAAGGCGAATGATAGAGAAATCCACTGGCAAAAAACGGTTTATGCACACTCTTACTATACCACAGTTAGAGAATAATTGTTGGATTGATGAGGCAGGTCGGCAATCCACTCTATACGACCAAAAACAGAACCGCGAGGTTCTGTTTTTTTTGTGGTTATACAAGAAATGTGATTATTACCAATCCCGTCCGCCGGTGTTGTCGTTACGGTGTCCGCCACGGTCGCCACCTCGGTGACCACCGCCTCCGAATCCGCTCCGTCCACCTCCACCTCCACCACCCCGGTATCCACCTCCGCCACCGGTCCTGGGTTCCATGGGTCGGGCTTCATTGACGACAACGTTTCTGCCGTCGAGAGGCTTGCCGTTCCACAGATCGATCGCTTTCTGGGCTTCATCTGCTGAAGCCATCTCCACGAATCCAAATCCTTTTGACCTCCCGCTCATCCGGTCAATAATAACTTTCGCCGAAACGACTGCCCCGGCTTGGGCAAACGCATCAGAAAGTGACTGATCCGTTGTATCAAACGATAAACCGCCGACAAATAACTTTGTTCCCATACTGCTCCTTCTATAAATGGTTTATATGCAGAACAAAATTTTCCAGAATATACTTTCGGCGGCGAGAGTGCCGTACGCGTTGTGCCTTTCTCACAAGGAAAGCAAATTCTCAAGAACTGTTCTGAACTAGGGGAGAGTATACCAGAAATGGCTCACAAAGCGAATAGGCACAGTAAAATCAAAAGAGCACGAGAAATAACTCAATCCTTTTTTGCCAAAAATAAACCAGTTGCTTCCGTTTGTCATGGCCCGTGGACGCTGGCAGATGCCGGTGTCATCAAGGGTAGACACCTGACTTCTTATTGGCACGACTTAGTTCCCCAAGCCGTTAAAAAGGCAGGTGGCGTCTGGGAAGACAAAGACGTCGTGTTAGATGGCAACCTCGTTACCTCCCGTTGGCCAGCAGATTTGCCTGCATTCATGCGGGAAGTGATGAAGCTGGTGAGTAAATAGCCTCATATTTTCAAAAAACAAAACGTTCTTCGCCTTGTCATTTTCCCGTCTCTCCTTTACGCATGTGGTTTGGTATCGCCTATCCCATGGAGTATAGAAACAGGGCCGAATGCTATCGGTGAGGCACGGGGCTAGGGGTGTTGTCAACAGGTGTTGTCAACACGACGAGGATATCGATATACTGATATTGTATGGCCAGAAAGAAGCAGCCCAGAGTCGTATCCACGGGGAGCGGGGAGAATATTCGGCAGTATGCAGTGGCCGTGGGGGTCGTCATCGTCACGGTTTTGGGGTTACGGCATTATACGATAGCAGCCGGATCCACAGGTTTGTCATCTCTGAACCAGAGTCTGGCCGCTTCGACATTGGTACTTTTGGGTGTCGTTCTTTTGTTGGGGCCCCTTGCACGGCTCTATGGCATTTTTGATGGTTTCCTGAAATATAGAAAAGAGCTGGGGGTTATGACATTTTTTACCGGCGCCGCGCACGTGTACCTTGTGATGTTTCCCCTAGCGCGCCGCGGGCCGTTTGGTTTCTACCTTGCCCAGCCGGTTTCGGCATACGCGGGACTTACCGGACTCGTCATTATGTTTATTCTTCTCGTTCTCTCTGTCAGCGTAGTCGAGCGGGCGATCGGGACGAGAGTGTGGTGGAAGCTCCAGTACTGGGGCGCGCGATTGGCGTTTGTCGCTATTGTCCTCCATGCGCTCGTCCTTAAATACGCGGGTTGGGGCCGGTGGATCTCTCAGCGCATGGGTCTGCCGCCGTTGGGATTTTTGGCCGGGGTATTTGCCGCGTTTGTCCTGGTCGTCCGGATAAGCGAGGTGTTTGGGAGCCGCCCCGCCCGCACCGTGACGGCGGCTTCCTTCCTTACAGCGGTCGTTTTCACCGCGTGGGTTTTTATGTAGCGAAGCGTCACCTCGTTTTGCCTATTTTAGAAGATACTGGAAGAGATCTTGAACGAGTGTGGCCTTCATAAACGCGATTCCTCGTAGATCTTCAAGATTTCTTTGAGCGGCAACAACAAAGTTTGATATCGTTTGTGCCACGGAGAAGTCCACATGGTTTGGAACGGCGAGTGCCTGATCATAATACTGTTGACCCATCTCGCTATCATTTGCTACCCATTGATTCATGCGCACTAAAAAATTTGCTTTCTCTGGTGTGGCCATTTCCGGGTGTGGCTGGATTTGGTAAAGCTTTGCTCCACTGCTAAATTCAATCACGCTGGCCATAATATAGCTTCTCTCGCCGTTTGCTAGCCCGTCTCTATCTTGGTAGCCGTGCCGGATAGCCAAGACATCTGCCTTCGTAACTTCTATTTCGCCGCTTGATGAGGCAATTTTTGTACCAATGCGTGGAAGCTTTGCCACAAAGTCGTTATGGAGGTGAGGCGCGCTAAAAACGTTCGGTAGGTGGCCAAAGACATCGTCCTCTTTTCCTTCTGTTGTCAGTTCATGAGTGAGCCAGCCTGCTTCTGTGACGCCTTGGGGTAATCGGCCGATTTCTCCGCCCACGGCGTGGACGGCGAGTTGTCCTCCGAAACATATTCCCAGTATCCATTTTCCTTCGCCGAGAAGATCACGAATCACTTCTTGTGACCGCTCTAACGCTGGTCGATATTCTTCGGACGCTTTTCCCTGTTGAAAGCCGTGTGCGGATAAACCAGAGCCGCTCAGGATCAAAATGTCGTTCTTTTTGAGCGTTTGCGTGAGCTTCTCATCTGCCATTACCCGAGTGAAGAACCATGGTTGGTCTGATCGGAACCACAAGATTCCTTCTGGAAAGTGATGGGCGATGTTTGGTGGATATTGTCGCCAATCACCCAGATGTTGAGTGAGGGTATCAGGAATGCCGTGTACAGCCGTTTCTTCGGAGGACATTCTTTTGAGGTTAAAATCTACAATACCCGCCGCGAGAGGACGCATTGTTTCAGTCATAATGATATTATAGGCGATTCTGACGGGCTCGTCGAATGCTGCTATACTTCCTGCATGATCAAGCACCGCGTGATTGTTGTTCCCGGTTTAGGAGACGAGGGAAGGCAGCTAGAATGGTTGATTAAGCATTGGAAACGCTACGGGTTGGTACCCGTAGTCTACCGTGTCGGGTGGCGGGATAAAGGATCGTCATTTCACCCGAGACTCGCGCGACTTATTCGCCTTATTGACCGCTATTCTAAACGAGGAGAGCGCGTGTCGCTTGTGGGCTTGAGCGCTGGTGGAAGTGCGGTCATCAATGCGTTTGTCCGACGCAGACGAATCATTCATAAAGTGATTACAGTTTGCAGCCGTCTTCAGAGGGGGCAGGAGCGTGGATTTCGCTCGTTTACGACTCGTACCGCTTCAAGCGCTGCTTTTGCCCAGTTCGTGGCGTTGTGCGAATACCGTGTTCAGAAGCTTTCGACCGCCGATCGCAAAAAGATCATGACGGTGCGGGCGGGTTTTGGGGATGAGCTGGTGCCAGGCAACACGTCAGCGATTGATGGCGCGTACAACATCACCGTGCCTTCCGTTGAGCATGTCGTGAGTATCGCCGCCGCGCTTACTATTTTCTCAAGACCGTTGATCGCCTTTTTGCATAGTGAGCAATCTGCTTGACATATTGCAAAATGCTTGCAATAATAAATGCAATTGAATTGCAATATGCCAGTACGAGCAGCACAATTTCCGTTTCTTCACGAGACCGGACACCGCCTGACCACCCCGCGCCGGCGGATTCTGGATGTTTTGCCCGCGACGCCGACGAGTGCTCAGGAGCTCTTTGGCATGCTTCGAAGAAAAGGGGTAAAGAGCGATCTGGTTACGGTGTACAGGACGCTTGACCTTTTTACCCGGTTAGGACTCGTACAAAAAACACAATTTGGCGACCAAACCGCTCGTTACGAACTCGTAGGCGCCACGGGGCATCACCATCACCTCGTCTGCGAACAGTGCGGGTCCATAGAGGATGTTCCCCTAGACGAGCAGATGCTTCTTGGGCAAGTCGGGAAGAAGTCGAAGTTTCAGGTGACTCGGCATACGCTCGAATTTTTCGGCCGCTGCATCAAATGTCAGTAATTTTTCTATATGGTGACACTCCTTTTTTATAGTTTAGTCGGCGGACTTTTCTCTCTTGCAGGCGGCGTGCTTCTCCTTCTTTTGAAGGTATCCGTACGTCAAGCCATCACCACGTCACTTCTCTCTTTTGCTGCGGGTGCCTTTATCGCGACGAGTTTTGCCGATCTTCTGCCGGAAGCAGTCGAGCAAGCGAGCGATTCGCACCCCGTATTTCTCGCCGCGATGGCCGGGTTGGTCGCGTTTTTTATCCTTGAGCGTCTCCTCATGCGGTATGGTTTCCACGGCACTCATCATGAGCACGCAGACCACACGGAGTCCTTACCGATCCTCGTCATTGTGGGCGACACCCTCCATAATTTTCTAGATGGCGTCGTCATTGCGCTCGCCTTTGTCGCTAACCCTGCTCTCGGGCTTACGACAACGCTTGCTGTTGCCGCTCATGAACTGCCTCAGGAGATTGGCGATTTTACGATTCTCCTGAACCAAGGATGGTCGCGCAGAAGAGTTCTGCTCGTTAATGTTTTCCAGTCGCTTGCTACTGTTCCGGGCGCACTCATCGGTTATGCAAGCGGTACGGCACTTGCCGGACATCTCCCCTTGTTTCTGGCGGCGGCAAGCGGGATATTTTTGTACCTTGGCGCTTCGGATCTCATCCCGGAATTGCATCATCGTGCGGGGCACAAGCATGTCTTTCGGGTCGTGGCACCACTTCTCTTAAGTATCGTTCTTGTTGTCGTTCTTGTCCGACTTTCCCACGGTGCATGATTTCTCATCTAGAATGATTCCCTGATCATATTGACGAGGAAGTCGTTGCCTCCCAGATTATATTTATATCGCTCGCTCCCCTGGAGAAAGTTATATGTTTGCAGTCCTTTCCCGATTGCATACCCGATAGATTTAGCCGTGAGGTAGAAGCCGGCCATGGAGTAGCGGATGCTGTCGGCGCCGCTGTTATAGAGATACAGCGTGTCGTTCAGGATAAAAAACAGAATGCCCGCGACCCGATTATTGCCGATCTGTAAAAATTGTAGGGATAGTTCTGTGGGAAACACTCCGGGAAGTGTCAGGAAAAACGTGCGCATGGCAGGGGTCAGGAAGCTTGCCTTGTGTTCGTCGGTAGCCATAAGCTCGAGAAACGTCGGCATGTCTCCTTTTGGGTTGTGGCTCTGTTTGATGGTTGCATCGGGGTACTTACTTTCGATCAGTCGGATCTTTCGTCGTAATTCGTGGCGCGCATGGCGGGGGAGGGAGGTTTCAAACGCGTCCCAGCTTGTAGGGAGAC
>MFJZ01000031.1:1748-3196 GCA_001781025.1 Candidatus Gottesmanbacteria bacterium RIFCSPLOWO2_01_FULL_49_10 | reverse complement strand
GGTTTCCGGCCCATACACGGATATCATCCCATGCCCGTTCTTTGTCCCCATGAGGACCGATGATATCGAGATAATCGGTGATTTCGACGCCGCCGGAGAAGGAGAGCGTTGCCCCATTTCTGATAAACGGCGCTATACAGGTATCATGAAGGGAAAGAATACAGGAGCGCTCACGCCAGCCGAAGACGTCGTACCACAATCGATGCCATCGGTAGGTAAGGAAAGGCCCGAGCGGCTCGTTATTCCTGAAACACTCGTCCCAAAGAGCGCCTGGCACGGTTTCTATGGTGTATGACCTGATCATGAAGTTAACGCGATATATTATTGATATACCGGATTGCCTGATGAGTATTTGTATCGGTTGCGAGATGACGTCCCTCTTTAAAAGCAAGCCAGCGCGTCTCGTGGAATTCTTTCGGAAGAAGTGCTTGATCTGGGGCGAACGTTTCCTTATTGAGTCGTACAAAGTACCAGATGTCGTAGTGATGGGTGCAGCTTATCTTGGGATTGGGCAGGACATGGGTGAGTGTGAGAAGTTTTGGAGCACCGATAGTTTTTGTTGATACCCGTATGCCCCATTCTTCACGGATTTCTCGTTTCAGTGCCTCAGTGGGTGTTTCACCCTGGTCAATGTGTCCGCCGTTAAACAGCCACAGTCCTGATTTTTTGTGATGGCCCAGGAATACTTGCTTTGCGACTGGGTCATATCCAGCAAAGAAGACGCAGAAATGGGTAGCTGGATTTTCGTCGCGCGTGAGCGCGCCTTCACCGAGTCTGGTAAGAAAAGCTTTGGTAATTTTTTCCTCTGCGAGTTGCTGAGTGATCAGTATTCGCGTTGCCTGTGTCTGTTTGTCGCGCATAACATGCCGTTATTTTATAATACATGATATAATATAAGTATATCCCGAGACGCAGCCCGCAGTGCAGCCTGTGCATGCGGGTTATCTTTTTTGTATGGATATCCGCAACATAGCTATTATTGCCCACGTCGATCATGGCAAGACCACACTGGTTGATGGGATGCTCAAGCAAACCCATACGTTTCGCGACAACCAGGCGGAAATGAGCCAGACGACGATTATGGACACTAATGACCTTGAGCGGGAAAAGGGGATTACGATTCTTGCCAAAAACACTGCCGTCACCTACAGAAATACCAAAATCAACATCATCGATACCCCGGGGCACGCGGATTTTAGTGGCGAAATCGAGCGCGTCATTAACATGGCAGACGGGGCGATTCTCGTAGTTGACGCAGCCGAGGGGCCGCTGCCGCAGACGGAGTTTGTGCTCGCCAAGGCACTTGAATACAATCTAAAGCTTATTGTCGTCATCAATAAAATCGACCGCAAGGATGCTCGCCCCGACGAAGTCCTCCACGACATTGAGGGACTTTTTTTACACCTTGCCCACCACGAAGACCACCTATCATTCCCGGTCATTTGGGC
>MFJZ01000031.1:0-1703 GCA_001781025.1 Candidatus Gottesmanbacteria bacterium RIFCSPLOWO2_01_FULL_49_10 | reverse complement strand
GCCGCTGTTTGGGTCAATCGTCAAGAATATTCCGGCACCCCAGGCCCAAGCCGTCGACCCTCTGAAGATGCTCGTTTCGACTCTGGATTTTGATCCTCATAAAGGAGTGTTTGCGATTGGAAAAATTTCCCAAGGGAAGGCTCGACCCGGTCAATCAATCGTTTTACTCAATGAACAAGAAGTGCTCGGGACCTTTCATATCGATGAGGTGTTTACCAGCGTCGGTCTTGACCGAGTATCGGTAGAGGAGGGTGAGTCCGGCGATATCGTCGCGGTGACCGGGATTGCCCAGGCAGCAATCGGCAATACCATTGCAGACCCGTCGGACCCCACGGGGTATCCGGCAATACACCTAGAGCCACCGACACTTAAGATTACTGTTTCCGCCAACACATCGCCGTTTGCCGGACGGGAGGGTAAGTTTTGTACCGCACGTCAAATAGGCGAGCGATTGCGTCGTGAGAAGCAGACCAACATCGGGCTCGTGATCGAAGAAAACACAGGGGGCAGTAGATTCGTCGTTGCCGGGCGCGGCGAGCTACACCTGGCAGTACTCTTGGAAACGCTTCGGCGCGAAGGGTATGAGATGCAGGTCGGAAAACCAGAGGTAATTCTCAAGACCATTGACGGAGTTTCGTGTGAGCCGTACGAAGAAATTACGATCGACATAAACTCGATATTTGTCGGCGTTATCACAGAAGAACTGGGGAGACGGAAAGCAGAACTCCTCGATACCCATACGAACGATCGGGGAACGACAAAGATGGTTTACAAAGTGACGAGCAGGAACCTCCTGGGGTTTCGCGGCGACATCCTCACCAAGACCCGCGGCAACGGCATTTTTGCCACACGCTTCGTCGGCTACTTTCCCGAGACCGCTCGGGTCTCCAAACTCCGAAACGGCGTTCTCGTTTCTTTCGAGACCGGTAAGTCATCCGGGTACGCGTTGACGACCGTACAGGATCGGGGGAGAGCAACTATCGGCCCAGGGGTCCCGGTGTACGAGGGCATGATTATCGGCATCAACAACCGTCAGGAAGATATCGATATCAATGTATGCAAAACCAAAAAGCTTACGAACATTCACTCGGCAAACGCCGATATTGCGATCCAGCTTGATCCGCCGATTGTTTTATCCCTGGAGCAGTGTCTGGATTTTTTGGAAGAAGATGAGCTTTTGGAAATCACGCCTCAGAACTTGCGACTTCGGAAAAAGCACCTCACGAAAATAGACCGCACCCGCGCGACGCGGAAGTAACAAGAGTATAGTGTTTTTTGTAGATAGTTGAGGCTATACTTAGACTATACATGGTCAAACGTTTTGATACTGTTGCCACCATCTCCTTCGTCAGTTTTTTTTCGTCGCTCTATTTTTATATTCCCGTCTTGACGATCTACTACCAGTCGAAAGGATTGAATTTTACCGCCATCAATTCCCTCACCGGTATCCTCATCGGGACGATTTTTTTGGCTGAACTACCCACGGGAGTCATCGCAGACAGGATCGGGAGAAAGCCGTCAATAATTCTTTCTCTTTTTCTTCAGCTGCTTGGAGAAATTATTTTTTTGTTTGCTCGGGATTATTCATACTTTATCGCATCCTCAGTATTGGCGGGATTGGGATTTGCGTTTCGATCCGGTTGTTGGCAGGCGCTCGTCTACGACTCGTTGAAAGAGGTGAAGAATGAAGGCGCGATGCAGCG
>MFJZ01000030.1 GCA_001781025.1 Candidatus Gottesmanbacteria bacterium RIFCSPLOWO2_01_FULL_49_10 | reverse complement strand
AGTGCTTCACGTCCGTCTCCTGCGGTTTGGGAGAGTCCCATGACTTGACCACCACCGTTTCCTCCTCCCCCATTACCGCCATCTCCGTCTCCTTCACTGCCAGGGGGTCCTCCAACGCCACCTGGAGGAGTCTGAGCGGGAGTGGGAGTAGAGGTCGGTTGACTACCGGTAGACGTTGGTGTGGGCGTGGGTTGACCAGGTAAACGCGTTGGGGTGGGAGTTTTTGACGGGCAGCAGGGGACGGTTGCGGTGTTATTGTTGAAGTTGTTGTTGATGTTTACGTTGGTCGATGCGTCCCCTGTTTTGACCGTACCGCCATTGCCTCCGGATACTTCATTGCCTCCGGTATTTGCTCCGGCGTTTACGTTATTGTCAATAGACCCCGAATTTTTTTGCGTTACTTTCGTTGACTGATTCCCTTGAATATTTAACGTATTGTTCGACCCCGCTCCGTTACCGGAAATATTTAAATCCAAAGCTTTTGAATTTCCTACAAGGAATAATGAAAAAGCGATAACAAAACAAAGTACTCCTATTTTTTTATACATAGACCATGATAAATAATGTGGACAGGAAGATTATACGAAGGCAGGAGTTTGTCGACGCAGGAGAAGTTTGAGGGCAATTCTTCGTACTGCAAAGAGGAGAATAGCACATGGGAGCAATAAAATCAACCATGCGAGGTTTATAGAAATTTTTTTACGTCCTTGCACTGCTGCGATATCGTTCGTGTCTTGTGGTGAGGAGGAGGCACCCAAAACGAATGCGCCTGATGAAGGTGGTTCATGAAGTGTATTGCCAACGGCCAAAACGCTTGATGTAGGTGTCGGAGACGGTTGGGAACCTGTTCCAGTGGTACTATTTGAATTGCTTGAATTGTTATTGGTTGCATTTGATGGATTTTGCGTCGGTGCGGTTTCTTGTAGCAATGGTGCTTCTGGTTGCGCGTTTGCTCCGCCCATCGCTGACTCTTCCTCATTTTGGTTCTGAGCGAGAGCTTTTTTGGCGTCTGGGGTGAAAAAGTTACCAGTCCACGATCCAAAGACGTTGACCACGGTCACAAAGAGCTTACTGTTGCTACTGATATTGTTATTCACGAAGTTAACGAGATTCGCGATGACATTTGCATCTCCAGTTTGTATCGTGTTATTGCCTCCGGTGTTTTTGCTTGCAGTATTTCCTCCGGTGTTTGCAGAGAGATCCATGGTATTTAGGATGTGTGCGGTGTTTGTTTGAACGGTGGTATTGGATGAATTTTGAGTGACTGACCCGGTATTTGTCGATCCCGCACCATTACCGCTATTGGTTACCGATATTTCCCCTGTTGGATCTACTTGAAATTCCGTTCCTGCGGATCCGGCCATGTTTACGCCATCTTGCGACCCCATGAGTTTTCCGATCCAATTACCTGCTTCATTGACGAGGACGAGCCACCAGACCCCACCATCAACATTGTTATTGGCGATATTGACGACTTGGGCATCGACATTGGCGCTTCCGGTTTTGATACTGTTGTCTCCATTTGTATTTTTATTGACATCATTTTCTCCTGTTTGTGCGTCGACATAGATAAGATTGTCAATGACTGCGGTGTTGGTTTGATAGGTTTGATCAGAGTTCGTAATGGTAGCGTCTGCCGTATTGACGGAGGAAGCTCCATTGCCTATGTTTGCAAGTGTGGTATTTGATACTGCGCAACATGTCGTTAACATTTCCTCAGGAAATATAATGTCGCCGGTCAGATCTGCGTATATATTGACGACGCCATATACCACATTTCCTGCGATATTATTATTTGCAAATGTTAAGGAATTGGCGGAAACATTTGCGTCCCCGGTCGTAATAGACGTATCGCCACCGGTATTTTTGTCGGCAGTATTATGGCCCGAATCGGAGTCAAGGACCATGTTATTGGCAACGGTCGCATCATTGGTTTGAAACGTTGCGTTTGTACTATTTTGATCAAGCGCACCTGTATTTTCCGATCCTGTTCCATTCCCGGAGTTAGTAATCGATGTTGAACCTGTTGAACATCCTGATATACAGTTTGCCGCAAAATCAAGCACCAGATCGCCGACCTGATCATCGACCACGTTAAATTCTGAAACGGCAATACCTGCGATATTTGTATTTAAGGCGGTAATAAGGGTTCCGGACGTATTGGCATCGCCAGTTGTTATTGTGGTGTCACCGACATTTTTTGAAGCGGTGTTTTGACCGGTTGTCGATGCTCCAGATAGGTCATTGACCACAGATGCAGAATTATTTTGTAGTGTGGTATTTGAGTCTGTGATGGTTGCAGACCCTAAATTTTGCGATCCTGATCCGTTATCCGTATTTGCAATCGTGACACTTCCGGCGCTACCTGTACCCGTCGGTAGCAACGAGCTATTCGTATTAGCATTACTTTCCAAAACTGCAGTCGTCGTCGCGTCCCCGGTATTAATTGATGGGTCATGTTGACCACTTGCTGTTTGACCGCCTGTTCCCTGCTCCTGTGAGACTGATTGGGTTGGTTCTTGAGTCGGAGTTGGCGAAGGCTCTGCTCCGGTTTTCTGATTTTGTGTTTCGCCAGTCCCCCCAGTCGTATCTGTCGAATCTTTTTTTGGTTTAGGTGTTGCCGTGGGTGTCGGTTCTTCTGTCGGAGTTGGATCTGGGTTATACGTTGGCGCTGTTGGTGCGGTAGGAGCATCAGGAGCTGTCGGAGCTGTTGGTGCTGAGGGGGCGCTTGGTGCAGTTGGAGCTGTAGGTGCGGTAGGAGCAGGAGGCGGTGTGGGAGCCTCATATGCCTGCGCAAACGACACTTGTTGAAGCAAGAGAATACCTATAATAGCGATAATTGCGATAAATTTTTTCATGCTGCTATTGAGTTTTTATATTTACCCTTCGGTTGTAGGGTGCCTCGTAGAAGTGCTTTTACGAGGGTCACCCTACAGACCGATTGGTATTAAAGTCCGAGTAAGGCCATGAGTTGCGCCCAACTCAACGATACATTGAAGTTGAAACCTACCTCCGGAAAATCCGCGGGAACATCTGCTCCGTAGGAATTACTATTTCCAGCGTTTCCTACTTCAACTGTTGTGTCTGCATCACCGGTTACGATAGACGGATCTGATCCCTCTACATCACCAGTGTTCTCTTCGGCTTCGTTGTCGCCGGAATCAGCATCTGCATCAACATCATTTTTAAGCTTATCGGCTACATTATCCTGAAATACTTCAAGATCGCCGCCAAGTTTCGCCTCAAGTTTGTTGTCAGAATCGACTCCATTGCCTTCGATTTTTGCCAAAAGATCAAACAGACAACCACAGTCCACGTCTGCCCAGTTAAAGTTGACCATATTGTCAACCGTTACGTCGACCGTAGCATCGCCTGTTTCTATAGAGACATCTCCGCCGGTATTTTCTTCGGCTTCGTTGTCTCCTGTGTCGGCATCTGCGTCCACATCGTTGACTACTTTCGCATCATTGTTTTGCGTAAGCAACACACCGCCATCAAGATCTAATTTGATCTTGTTTTTGGTGTCTGCACCATTATCAACGATACGAAGACTCAATGTTGGATTTGATCCGTTGCCTCCGACCTGTGCCCAATTTGCATTGGCGGTTGTGGAGACACCCACGGTGGTAGAAGCATCGCCGGTTTCAATAGAAACATCACCACCGGTGTTTTCTTCGGCTTCGTTATCACCTGAGTTTGAGTCTGCATCAACATGGTTTTTTACGTCAGCGTTATTGTCCTGAAATACCTGAACGCCAGAATCTTTTTCATCTTTCAGTTCAACTTTGTTGTCTGAGTCAGCTCCGTTGCCGGAGATAAGCACATCAACATCGTTGTTGCCACAGCAGTCAACCGATGCTGCATTGCTGTTGACGGTATTTTGGACATTTACGTCTGTCGTCGCATCTCCAGTCGATATAGAAACATCACCACCGGTGTTTTCTTCTGCTTCGTTATCACCGGTATCAGATGACGCATTGACCTGATTGTTGATTTTTGCGTCATTATTCTGTGTAACTAGCGTCGACTGATTCGATTCTATTTTTACTTCATTTTTGGAGTCAGCACCGTTTCCAGAGATGACGAGAGTTGTATCGGCAAATGCTGGAATCGTTGCTTGCAGCAACACTGCTCCAGAAGCAATTATAGAAATAATTTGTTTTTTAAGTGTCATTATATATTTCACCTCCCTTCACTGTATATTTCCCTCGTCCAATGGACGAAAGATTGCACTTCTTCATCCCTCCTCAGCCCTAGAAAGGGTGCGTCCTCGTCCGCCAGTTGGCGAGACGGGACAAAAAACGGAGGCGTCTCGTTCCGATCCTTCGGTAAGCTTGAGGACAAGCCTACACTTGAATATCAGAAAGAGAAGCCTCCGTTTGCGGTCAGCTTTCGTATTACTTGCTTATTTCGATGGTTCTTTGGGCAGATTTTATGAAAAAGGCAGGAGAGCTATTTACTTATAGTTAATTATTATCGTCTACTCTATCATTATTGATATAATATTTCACATTTGTCAATACCCCGAAATATCGACCTTAATGATGTATCCTAACTACGTTACTATATCGGTTTTCACGACGCCTATTGTGTGTGCGCGTGCGCAACGATAGAAATCATGCCGCCAATCTTTTTCTCGCGCAATACAGCCGTGGGGGTCGCGACACTGGTCTTTTTAATATTGCGGACCGTGATCTGGGTTACTGTGCTGTTCTGGACGTATATTTCGACACTTCCGTAGGGACTCACAGACTTGAGTGCCGTGACGAGCTCGTCAAGGAGCGTTTGCGAGATGTGTTTGGTAGAATAGTCACTCATTTGATTATCGCAGGCCGAGGGTTACTTTTTCTTTCCCCCCTTTGATTTCACCGACAAAAATCGTCAGTTGCTTGTCTGTGTCATTAATGGTAAACCCGAGTCGCGTATATTTCGTCGAAATTGGCTGCAGGGCGACCGGGTCATTGTGAATCTCAGGTGCCAGAAGCTCTTGTTCGTTTCCGTTGACGGCAAGCCTTACGAAGTCGCGGGCGTTGACCTCTAGGGTCTTTTCATAGCCGTTTGCCATTTTTATGGAAAGTATGAGAAACTCACGTCCTTTGACCGCAACCGCGCGTTTCCCTTTGACGATAATCTCGTCGCGCAGATCTGCCGACTCAATGATATAGGAGAGTTTCGTTATTTCTTTGCCATTGGCATCAAGGATGGGAATAGAAAGCGTTTTATTGAGTGTTGTTGAGGCTTTTGCGTTTTTTATGACAATTCGCTCGTCAACCGGCTTGCGGCTCGTCATCATAAGTTTTATGGTGATTGCGACAACGCCAATAGAGAGGACAATAAGAAGGAACAGGGGAATTTTCTTCTTCCAGTTTCTTTGAAACGCGTGAATGCTCTCTTGGGTGTTTGTAAAGTGGTTCCTTACGGTGAACCTGGAACGTATGACATCGATAAGTGCAGAGAGTCTTTCGGAGATTTTTTCAAAAAGCTCATGCATGCTCAGTGACTCAGGAGAGAATGGAAGCGTGATGCTTACGGTAGTACCAGACGCACGTTTTTTCATAAAAAAACCCCCTACGGGGGCAGACGTATCGATGTGTGGGTAATACTAACAACCCCCAGGAGTGTTGTCAATAGGTTTGTAAAGCCACAGCAATCTTTGTCAGAGAATCATGCGGTGTCTTTGTAATGTTGACGCGAATTTCGTATCGCGCGCTTCTCGCGACGAGGAGATTGGCGATATTCCCGTTTGAATTTGTTTGTACGAACGATTTCGTTTGAAAAGAATACTTTCTGATTGTTTCTTTGTACCACGTCGTGATAGCCTCTGGTCCATCGCTACTCGTGAGAGAGAGCGAGGTAATGGACTGTGTTTCTCTATGACCTCCGGGATACAAAAAAGACAGAAGAGTCTGGTCTTCATTGGTCGGGGTTTTGGTAGGGGTTGGCCCCCGGGTGGGCTGGGTCGTTTGGGTGACCGATACGGTAGGCGCGGCTTCCCCAGTCGGAGAAATAGGAGGAGGACCAGAAGGAGTATGTTTTGTTTTGTTCACAAGATTGTTCCTCCCAAATACCCCATACACGAGTAAACCACATGCGATGCTAAGAAGGAGTATCTGAATAGTTCTCACGGGTTTTGGGCGAGGCAGCATGCATTATAGCATGGATACGAGGGAAGTATCCTTACTTGCAAAACCGATGGTTTGGTATGTATTTGCACCAGGTTGGTGTGGGGCGCGGTGAAGGTATAGGCGATACCGTGGGTTTCGGAGTAGGAGTAGAAGTTGGAGTGAGTGCCGGAGGAGTAGTAGGGGTCGGAGTGGGTGTGGGTGAGGGCGTGGGGGGGACCGCACCTTGGCAATCAACGGCACGGCACGCGTTGATTCTTCCGGACGTCCAATAGCTTCCGGTCCCATTGCTGTGATCTGCCGATGACTCGAGCTTGGTTCGTATTTGTGCATTCGTCCATTCCCCGTGGTATCCCTTGAGGAGTGCGGCAAGGCCGGATACGAACGGCGTCGACATAGACGTGCCGGAAAGATACGAGTAGTTGCCCTTGTAACTTGAGAGAATAGATACGCCTGGGGCTGCCAGATCGACCCATGAGCCGTAACTAGAGAACCATGCTTTTTTATCGTTTTGATCGGTTGCGGCTACGGCAATCGCCTGGGTGTAATACGCTGGATAATTTGCCCTGCTGTTGCCGCTGTTGCCTGCGGCTGCAACGATAACGACTCCCCTGTCCCACGCGTAGGCAAGTGCATTCTGGAGAGTGACCGATGGCGAAGTACCGCTAAGACTCAGGTTTATCACTTCGGCGCCGTTGTCGGCAGCCCACACGATGCCGTTTGCGATCCACGAATAGTAGCCCGATCCATGATTATCAAGCACCTTGACAGACATAAGTCTTCCCAGGTATGAGGTACCGGCTATGCCAAGCGCGTTATTGGTCG
The DNA here is from genome assembly GCA_001781025.1 of Candidatus Gottesmanbacteria bacterium RIFCSPLOWO2_01_FULL_49_10. GTDB lineage: Bacteria > Patescibacteriota > Microgenomatia > UBA10105 > UBA927 > MFJZ01. The sequence goes on along the minus strand of MFJZ01000030.1, from coordinate 66 downwards.
TGGCTCCCGCAATGCCGGCAACGTGCGTGCCGTGCCCGTCGCCATCTGCATCGGGATCCGTCGTAA
>MFJZ01000029.1:14658-19502 GCA_001781025.1 Candidatus Gottesmanbacteria bacterium RIFCSPLOWO2_01_FULL_49_10 | reverse complement strand
TAGGACGACCGAAATGAAAAACCAAAAGACTGTTCTGAAACCATTCTGTAGTTTTTGTTTCAAAAGTTTTTCCCTTTCATTTGATATTGTTTTTAGTCACGAAAAGCAGACCGGGAAAGACACAATACTTTTTGTCCTTTCCGGTCTGCTTTTCCGCCGACGGAGACACCCCCACCGTATATATGTATTTGCCGTAGCATGTTAATGTGCTTCTGCTTGCCATGACGAGCTTCGCGATATGAAGCAGTCACAGAAATACAGAAAGAATCCGGGTTTGTTAAAAAGCGCGGATTCGTAGGTCAGAGTATATCAAAATATGGGAATCGGGTCAAAACTATAGGTTTTTGGCTATTCCCGTGTTGATCGTGTATTTGGTGCCTTGATGTTCGTTCTTTGGAATGTTAGGATAGGCTTTTCTTTCGCACTATGGTAGAGCAGTCGATGACACTTTCTATCCACGGACATACACGAGAAAGTGACGGCGCGGGGGACCCGTCGATACTCGTGGCAAAAGCCGCGGAGGCAGGCTTGGACTTTTTCGGCGTGTCGGATCACGAAAGTGTCGCCGCAGTGCCTTCGATCTACGATGCAGTCGATCGGTACAACCAAGCCCATGGCACATCCATCCAGGCAGTCGCAGCTTTTGAGGTGAATATCGGAAAGCCGGGCGATCAGGGCGATATCGTTTTTGCTAAACCGGGGCCTCTGGATCCTGCATTCCTCGCGTGGGGTCAAGGTGTCATCGATCGGAGGCGCGAGACGACTCCGGAGGAGGCGATTACGGAAGGAGTCCTCGTCCACGGGGCGATTGCGCTTCTGGTACATCCAGAGCTTTGGCTTTCACAATCGTTTTCGCTTGCCCGTATCGAACAGATGGTTGGGAACCTGAGTCCCCAGGTTGTCAAGCACGTCGTGCTTGAGGTAGGCAACTGGGCAGGAAATATCTTTCTCTTTTTCAATACCAAGAGAGAAGAGCGCGTGGAAGCGCTCGCCTACAAGCTCGGTCTTGCCCGCCTGGCATCCACGGATTTCCATGCAGCCTGGATGATACCGATGTGGTCGACGCAGTATAAAGCAATCGAGGCGACCCCCCAGAGTTTTTACCAGGCGATTGAGAATCGACAGACAGAACCGGGAGAACCAGTCGCGCTCTCTTTGGTCCTCTACGCTCGGTTAGCCTACGCACTGTTTCGAGCTTCTCTTCGTGCATACATCCTGAACCCCATCAAGCGTAGCCTCGATACCGGGAATCAGGCTCAGGAAATTGGGTCTGTTCTCCCATATTGACAAGCAAAGGAGACCTGTAGTAAAGTATGGCCTCACGCCGTCCTTTCAGGCCTCCATCCCTCTTGAGGGGTGGAACCCTGAGCGGACGGCTTTTTATGGTAGAATGGATGTACCATGAAGAAGCAGCCCGCGGGCAACTACGCCTTCCTTGATAGCCAAAATGTCCACCTCGGGGTCAAAAGCCAGGGTTGGAGCCTGGACTTTGGCCGCTTTCGCGTCTATCTTCGGGACAAATATCAGGTGGAGAAAGCATTTGCATGCATCGGTTACGTCGAAGGCAATCAGCTTCTGTATACCGAACTTCAGAAAGCAGGCTATATTCTCATTTTTAAGCCAACGCTTACCTACCGCGACGCGAAGGGCGTATTGCAGCGCAAAGGTAACGTTGATGCGGAGGTGGTGCTTCACGCGATGATCGAGTATGATCACTACGCTAAAGCGGTGATTGTCACGGGTGACGGAGACTTTCACTGTCTGATCGAGCACTTGGAACTCAAAGGGAAGTTAGGTAAAATTGTCGTGCCTAATCATCGGTTTTCTTCGTTACTCCGGCGTTTTAGTCCCTATATCGTAAACATTGCGTTGTTACGGGATAAATTGGAACGTAGGAAGCAAAAAAAGAGAGGCATTCCCGCGGGATAAAACCCTTTGGTAGTCCTCTCATCGTGATGATTCCATCCTATCATGGATGAGGATGGCTGTCAAGGACTATGAAAAATCAGATCGCCGCACTTATTGCTGATGTTCTCAAAGACCTGGACGTTCCCGGTATCACGCCGGAGGTCACGGTGCCCGAAGATTCCGGCCACGGCGACTATACCACCAATGTCGCGATGATCCTTGCAAAGACCCTCAAGAAGCCACCGATGGAGATAGCACTACAGGTCAAAGAAGCTATCACTCGTCAGCTATCACTCGTCAGCCATAAGAAACCTATTCAGAATATACACAAAGGTAGTCAAAAGGCCTCACAAAAGTCAACCTCATTATATATATTACAGGCCATAGATCGGGTAGACGTCACTCCGCCGGGGTTTTTGAACATCTTTTTGATCGAAGCTAGCCTTATCAGTCAACTCCAACAAGTGCTAAAAGCCAAAGAGGCCTATGGAACGAGCCAGATAAAAGTAGGCGAGGGGATCATGGTTGAGTATGGAGATCCCAATACCCATAAAGCCTTTCACATCGGGCACCTTCGCAATATCACGATCGGTGAGTCGGTGGCCAGACTCCTTGAAGCAGCAGGCGCAGAGGTCATCCACACGAGTTATCAAGGCGATGTTGGTATGCATATAGCAAAATGTCTCTACGCATTGTTAAACATAGAAGCCATATACCACGAGCTTGATCACGTCCGTACTGCCCACGACAAGGCAAAAGTGGATTTCCTAGGGGGTGCGTATGCGGCAGGGAGCAGCAAATTTGACGAAAGCGAGGAGGTAAAAAAGGAAGTTGCGGGAATTAATAAGAAAATTTATGCAAAAGACCCTCAAGTCTATCCACTCTATCAAGAAAGCCGTCAATGGAGTTTGGATTACTTTGAAGGGGTCTATACCAGGGTCGGTACCGTGTATAAGCGAAACTATTTTGAGGGCGAAGTGTATGAGACGGGGAAACACAATGTTCTTGAAGGATTGAAAAAAGGAATTTTTGAGGAAAGTGAGGGAGCGATTATTTTTCCCGGAGAGAAATTTGGCCTCCATAACCGCGTGTTTATTACCAAGGAAGGCAATCCGACGTATGAGGGCAAGGACATGGGCTTGGGGCCGCTCCAGTATCACGATTTGGCGAAGTGGACGAAACATCCGGTGCTCGTCATCCGCGTGGTTGGTCCTGAGCAGGCAGGGTATTTCCAGGTTGTCTTTGAAGCGCAGTCTCGACTGTTTCCCGAATTACGTGATAAGTTCTATCATTTGATTGCCGGTTGGGTGAAGCTCAAACACGGGAAGATGAGTAGCCGTAGTGGTAATGTCGTTTTGGGCGAGTGGCTCTTGGATGAGGCAAAAAAAGCAATTTTGAAAATTGTCAAAAAGAATGCATCAAACTATACAGAAAGTGAACAAAATAAGATTGCTGAAAAAGCTGCAGTCGCCGCGGTCAAGTATGCGTTTCTGAAGGTCGGACCAACAAGCGAAATCGCCTTTGACCTAAAAGAGTCAGTAAACTTTCAGGGCGACTCGGGGCCCTACCTCCAGTACACCTACGCAAGAGCGCGAAGCGTCTTGCGTAAATCCCAAATTTCAAATCCCAATGACCAAAAAGAAGGAAAAGATAAAAATCCGCATACCACGTTGGACATTGAGATTTCAGATTTGAGATTTGATTCATACCATCTCAACCCCGAGGAGCGCGCCGCCGCCCGTCTCCTCACCCACTTCCCCGATGTCGTGGCCGAGGCCGGTAGCCGCCTGTCGCCAGGCGTTCTCTGTACGTATCTCTTCAAGCTCGCCCAAAGCTACAACCTCTTCTACGCCAAACACACGATCCTCGGCGGAGCCGAGAAGCCATCAGCCATCAGCCATCAGCCATCAGCGAAAGCTGAAAGCGGAAAGCTGAACGCTGCAAGCTCTTTCCGCCTTGCCCTCACCGCCGCCACCGCCCAGATCCTCAAAACCGGCTTGTATCTTCTCGGTATAGAAACCCTTGAGCAGATGTAGGACATCGGTATCGCCTATGCTCGTCGATAATGTCAAGCTTACTATCATAGCCGGAAAAGGGGGAGACGGATCCGGACACTTGTTGCGAAACGGCCAGACGGCCTTCGGAGGCCCTGATGGCGGTAACGGTGGCAATGGCGGCAACGTCTATGTTGTCGCCTCCCACAACCTCTATGACCTGCGGGAGTTCCGGTACAAAAAAAAGATTCAAGCCCTCCCTGGCGGCGACGGCCTAGGAAAAAAGATGTTCGGGAAGAATGCTCCCCACCTGACGATAGCGGTTCCTCCGGGGACACGGTTGACGGATGTGGGTACCGGAAGTGTTATAGAAATACCTGATACCAAGACCCCTATCTTGCTAGCTCAAGGCGGGCATGGCGGCAGGGGAAACACGGAATTTAAATCCGCTACCAATCAGACCCCGCGGTTCGGGGAAAAAGGCGAGCCTGGGGTTGAGCGGAAGTTCTTCTTGGAGCTTCGGCTTATCGCAGAGATTGGCCTGGTGGGACTGCCCAATGCCGGAAAAAGTTCTCTGTTGAGAGTATTGACTCATGCCAGGCCCGCCGTCGGCAGCTACCCTTTTACGACGCTTGAGCCCACCATCGGCATGATGGGAAACCGTCCGATCGCAGATATTCCGGGACTCATTGAAGGGGCTTCTCAGGGAAAAGGCCTGGGGCACGATTTTTTGCGACACATAGAAAAAACGACCATGCTGGTCCACTGTATTGACGTGACTGATTCGGATCCCAAGACCGCGTATGATACGGTAAGAGCGGAGTTTGAGGCATTTAATCCGGTACTTTTGATCAAGCCAGAAATCATCCTTCTGACCAAAGCCGATCTCGTCTCGTCCAGCGTCATACGGAAAGCGCGCGCTCTCTTTACCAAGTCCGGCAA
>MFJZ01000029.1:9159-14611 GCA_001781025.1 Candidatus Gottesmanbacteria bacterium RIFCSPLOWO2_01_FULL_49_10 | reverse complement strand
TATGCCGAGAGGACCGCGCATATCATACGAGCAGGCGTTCTACCACACCTACAATCGCGGGGTCGCCAAACAACCCATTTTTCAAGATGCCAGCGACTATCGCCGATTCCTCAAGCGCCTCGTTGAGCTGGTAACCAAAAAAGGCTTTGACCACAGCATCTACGCCTACGTCCTCATGCCGAACCACTTTCACCTCTTGATTCAAACGCAAAAGGTTCCGATATCAAAAATCATGACGTCGCTTACGACGAGCTACTCCATGTACTTCAATCAAAAATATCATCGCGTGGGGCCCGTGTTTCAAAATCGTTTCAAAAGTAAGCTCTGTGATAAAGACGCATACTTCCTCGGGGCTTCCCGGTATATCCTCCTTAATCCCATCAAAGCCGGTCTTGCAGAAAGCCTGGAAGACTATCCCTGGAGCAGCTACCAAGAACTGTTTGGCGGGCTTGACTTCGCAATCATCAACCGAGAAGAAGTGTCCCGTCTTGTGGGTACTACACAAAAAGAAAAGGAAGGGTATCGATCGTTTCTTTTGGATGGAATCAAAAACCTAAACGAGATCGCAGACGAGTACTCGCTGGAGCGAGAGATCGAAGGCCCCCCACTTTTTCAGTCACTCTCTCAAAAGAAATACCTCCGGAGAAAACGCATGCAGTAAAATTGCTTCTTCCCCGGGTTGTCCTAATAAGCTTTTCAAGGACCGTCCCTAAATTTGATGTAGGGCTCAACTTGAACTTGAGCTTGTTGTGTGAGTCTTATATAATGGCAGAAATTCTGCCTGAGATGAGGAGACATATGGCTGATGTTGTTATTTATACGTGTTTGAAAAGTTGTCCATTACTGCGCACCAGAGAAGGGAGATTTGTTCCGTACTTTGCACGAGGCGTCGGTCCTGATCAACTAGCCGGTCGAGACGACCCCAACTATACAGAAGCAAGGGTAGATTTATGGGGAGCAGGGTTCACTGAGCAACCGCCTTGTTCCAATTTTGTTCACAATGGGGCTCCTGAAGGTAAAAAATTTGGTCATTGTTTTACGAAAGCAAGAGCAGAAGTCGAACCCCTGCCCCCAGGGACGGTGCTTTGATAATTTTTTGACACATCCCTATCCTTTCGATCCTATCGGCTTTAGGAAAAAGATATGGCACTGAGACCGGACATAGACCAAGCAATTCAAGCAGAGGTGCAGGCTTGGGGTCTAGATCCTATTGAAGCCTCAGCCCCAGGTCCGGCGGCTGGGCATGATCAGACTCCAGTGCCGGTCCGGGTGGGTAATTTTCTTTCTGGCTGGTTTTTTTCCCGACAGCCCGTAGCTGAAGAGATCCAGGGTGACCCTCCGTTATTTCCCCAACCCGCGAGTGAATAGTCTCTGACTCACTCCATCTTTCTTATTCATACCCACTCAAATACTCGAGGATCAGTTTCCAGTAAGTGTCTGCCTCTTTCTCCCGGACGGCAATCGGCACGCGCACACGGCCGGTTTTGGCCATCCACGCTGCGGTTTTTCCGATTTCTCCGTCTTGGCCAATGGCTACATCCATTTCTGCAAATTCAAAAAGCTCCGGGTGGGTGAGGGTCATGACGGCTGTGGCGTCATGGAGGATCGGCCCCTCAAACCGACGCTCGGCGTAGGGGTAGACGACTTGGGATACGTTGGATTTGTCGCGGTAGAGCGTGTGGTAGGTGCTCGTGGGGCCGGCGAGCCGTTCGATGAGGTCTGCGACGTAGTGTGAGCCGCGTACCCGGAGCTCTCCGATGAGCCATGCGCACCTATCGGCGGTAAACTCGAAGTACTTCTGATGGGTGACATCAAGCGTCACGACCGTCACCGGGATACCCCGTCCGTTGGCCATATCAATGATCCATGCTAAGGCCTCCGGGTCGTGGCGGAAATTGGCTTCAACGTGCGGCGTCACGTTGCCCGGCTCAAAGATTGCCCCTCCCATGATCGTGATACTGCCGACACGAGAGGCCAGGCTCCCGTGCCGGAGCGCGTGGACCAGTTCGGTGACGGCGCCCAGGGACACGATATCGACCGTCATCCCGGGTGTATCGAGCCGTTCATAGAGGACGCCGGAGGCAGTTTTCACTGGCGTCATGCCGGTAAATTCTCCTTCACATGCATTGCCTCCATGGACGAACGCCACGGTTTTGCCGGGAAACTCTGGGTACCAGGGCTCCTTGGCTTTTAACGGGCGGTCGGCGCCGCTAAGCCCCTCCAGGTGCGCGGCCTGTCGGTCTGGTCGCTTGAGGTGAGCATTGATAAAATCCGTTACTCCATGGAGATTGACCGCGGTCTCGACTGCCGGTCCGTTACCGTAGGTTGCGACCGCATCCACATGGAGCGATTGGCCCTCTGGCATAGGCCGCAGTCCAGCTGCTGCGGCGAGGAGGAGGGCCAACGTATCATCGATCCCCGGGTCGGTGACGACGAGGAGTTCGTGCTGGCGTGGTGGTGGATCGGCTTCAACATGCATGATGGATCGTGAGAGAGGCAGGGGATTACGAGATCACCCTACCATAAAAAGGGGGAGCGTTGCAACGGATTACTCCTCGCAGCCACCTTTAAAGGTGGCACCTTTAAAGGGTGAGGTGAAGTTGCTCATTGTAAATTTCCGCCCGTAAATCGCCGCCCGACGGGTGTTGTCGCGTAAATCAACGCCTTTGTGGCGCGAAGTATCATGGAAAAGTTGAATAGGTTATTTGCTTACGCGCCCTCAATGTTCCCCCTGCCGTTTAAGCCACCAACGTTTGAGGACGCCGTAGGAAAACGTTGAGAGTAGATAGGTTACGGTAGAAACGAAGGAGTTAAGAAACGGCTGCTCTGAACGGTTAAGCCGGAAAAAGATGTACAGAAGGATGAATGTCGATGTGGCGATAAAGACCGTACGGGAAAGACTCGTCTCCCATGCTTTATCCGCCTCGACCCGACGATTTCGCGCTTTGATTTTTTCTATATCCTCCTGCAGTTGGGCAAGTGTGACCTCTATCTGGTTTTGCGCACTCATACCCTCATTGTATCATGACTTATTTATTCGTCCTATGCTATCGTTTGATATAATACAGCGTTATGACAATCTCGCTCGAGGCATATCTTGCGGATAAGCCACACTTGCGTTCATATCTTACGAGTGGCGATGCCAGTCAGTGGATCGCTGCGGTGATAGGGTTGACCGGAAACCTGTTCGCCGAACTTCCAGAGAGTGACGGCGACGCACTGTTTGCCGAACTTCAACAAGTGTATCCGAGTGCGTATCAAGCGTGGGTCGATCAATTAGAAGCGCAGGTAAAGCCTGGAGAAGTTGGATTGGAAATGAACCGATTTGACCAACAAGCACTCTCCGGGTTGCGATAAAGGGGAAAGGGCACGACGTCTTGCCAAATCTCGAAGTGGATGATACCATGCGCTCGGTTAGCTGCAATGGACGTTCCGGACGGATTACGGTATGACATGGATTGAAACAACAGATACAAAACTAGAAGGGCGAGGTGTGGTACCGGCTGTTGACGGGAGCATAGTCTTGGCCGCGTGGACGACGACCACTAAACCGGCAGAAGAAACAGCCCGAGAGGCTGCAATCGCTACAGGCTCGCGTGTAACCGGCAGTTGCTTTTATATCATTGGCTGCAACCAAGCACCAGAAAGCTGTGAACATATTAGGGGAGCAGGTGCAGGGGCTCTCTGTGGGGCCGCGTCGGCGATCGAACTGTACCACTGTGGAAAGTCTAGCCCACCTCCGCCACAGGGCACGAGTACCCAAACAAGAGAATAAATATCTCCCCGTCCCCAAATCTTTCCCCGTAGGGGTATTCCGTTCGTATCCGTTCTTTTAAGAAAGACGCGGCATACTGTCGAGCCCTGAGCATTCACTCATCAGTAATTCTTATTTTCCAGACACGTGTCCGTCCATGAAGACGCATAATTGGAGACTGTTGGCAGTGAGGGTTCGTCGGGTATATGATGGGGGAGTGAAGAAGTCTTCATCTACTCGGACTATCCCTTGGGTATCCATCCTCGCTATCGGTTTTACCCTTGCCCTTTTTGGTAACATTCTTTTTGCATATAATGCGTTTGAACGCACTCGAGTCGTTGACGTGCCGGATGGAGACTCGCTTGATCTAGCCGACGGTCGCCGCGTCCGGCTCTTAGGTATCGACGCCCCGGAAAAAGGTCGCTGTATGGCAGGGGAAGCAAGAATCAAGCTTGTGGAGCTGGCCCAAGGGAAGCATGTCCGGCTCAAAGATATCGTAAAAGATGCCTACGGCCGCCAACTGGCGATCGTGATCGTGGAGGAGCCACTCACATGGCTCTCCTACCTTCAGTGGAGATTTCTAGCCTCAATAGGCTCAAGGCCCGGCCTTGAGCGTGGAAATTACCCGGAGCCAGACCCCTTACTTCAGCGCACGCTTCTTTCTGCCGGTCTTGCTCGCAATCGGTCGGCAGTCGGCAACCCATACCATCAGGTGCTCGTCGATGCACAGGAGGCAGCCAAAGCAAACAAGCTCGGCATCTGGAGCGACCGCTGCCGCGGCGAAACGTCGGGGAGAGAGGATTGCACGATCAAGGGCAACATCCGGGCAGGGGAGGACGTCTACTATCTCCCATCGTGTAAAGCCTACGATGCGGTGATTGTCGATCGTGCCTTCGGCGACGAGTGGTTCTGTAGTGAAAAAGAAGCCCACGACGCTGGTTTTCAGAAAGCAACAAGCTGCCAATAGATGAGGGTAGACGGACTCCTTTTCAAGGCGGTATAATGCGCCTGTTGCGCGCGCCAGACCTTTTTTTTGGCCACTTGTCCCGACCAACATAGGTTTCATGTTCAAAGAAGGTTCTATTTTTCCCTCGGCATCACGCGCAATTCTCGCTGCCGCAGTCGGCCTCTCCGCGTGCGCCCCAAGATTTACCCCGTCGGGCGGCTCTCCCGATGGGAGCACCTGTCGGGACCGCTGGAGTCCTGCGCAGTTGTTTCTTCATCCGGAAGGAATTGTCGATCAGTACAACCAACCGGAAGGTGTCGTTGTTTCTGCAGAAAATCCAGAGACCGGCCGATGGGGACTACTGGTCCTATATCCGGGGGGAGGAGAATTTATACGCGTACCATTAGATGATCCGGATCAGGTTACTTGGGCATATGATGATGAGAATAACGCGGTGACCGTCACGCTTTTTATCTACCAGAACGTGCGAACAAACCCACGTACCGGTTCGCGTGATGGCAACGGAATCTTTTGTCTTGCTGCGATGAGGAAAGAGCAGGATCTCCCGCCGGATCCGTTTGAAAACTGGTGGCCTATGGATCTGTATCCTCCCGCGATCGCCTGGGACTCCAACATCTGGCATCCCGATGTTATTCGGTACGACGTTGACGTCTCTCCTGCGCAGGTCTCCCGACTCCCCTTGACAAGCACCCCCGATTCGTAAGACAGTAGACGGAGAAGAGATTTTTTAT
>MFJZ01000029.1:3643-9080 GCA_001781025.1 Candidatus Gottesmanbacteria bacterium RIFCSPLOWO2_01_FULL_49_10 | reverse complement strand
GCAACCTCAGTACGTCAAAACGATATTTACGGTCATCATCATCGGGTTTTCCTTGGTCGTCCTGGCACTCCTTTATAAAGCATTCAAAGACGGCACAGAAGATCGGGCAAAGGCAGGGCTCGAAGGAGAAGTCTATCACCGGTGGGAATTTAACAATACAAATAGCTCATCCAAGGACTGGCGAGGCACCAGCCTTTCACTTTCCATGGAACGAGACAGCGGCAAGCGATACCTGAGGGGTGTCGTCGGGTATCTCGGTACGGTTGCAAGCATGCAAGCTGCAAGTATAGATGCCAAAACTATCCCCACCGGGACCAAGAAGGTGACGATCTCCTTGGCTTTGGCGCCCGAGGTTTCCGTCGTCGTTTCAAACAACCAGGCTGTTTCTTCCGCTGGGTTTACCTCTTCTGTCGCCGGATCATCTGAGTCGACCACTTCCGATCTTCGTCGCTATTGCAAGCTTCCCACCTGGTGGGAATCGTTGCCGGCAGAAAAAAAAGCGCTCGTTGACCCGGATCCCTACTGGTGCATGAAGCCTTCGCCTCCGGTACCGACCCGTCCGGTGTGTCCGCCGTATCCGTCTGACTGGCCGCAACCCACCGACGGGAGAGAGATCATGCTCTACCCGCGTCCGGATTGGTGTATTGTGAAAACGCCCACCCCCACGCCGCAGGTTTCCGGAGCCACCGCGGGTCTCGGACTCGAGTACAAACTGGTGGAAAGTGATGTCGGAAAGGGGACGGTTATGAATATCCCCGCCGACGGGAAGTGGCACGAGTACAGCTTTGATCTGGACAGCTTGACCCCCGTGACCCTGACACTCCTCAAGTTCAGTTTCAGCGGGTTATCCAAAAACGCGTGGGTCAAGGTCAACTGGATCCGCGTCACCGGTCCCAAGAAATCCGTGGTCAGTATCACACCATCGCCCACAGACAAAGACGGCTGCATCGTGGTGAAGCCACCCCCATGCAAGAAAAATAAGCCCTGTCCTTTGATGCCGGTGCAGCGAATCTGTCCATCCACAACTCCCACACCAAAAACATGCTACTGGGGCATGCCACCATGTGCTGCGGGCCGGGCATGTACGCAACAGATGCAATGGATTTGTCCCGCTCCCTCAGGCGTACCCAATCCGCCTGCCGGCTGCTCGTATCAAAACGTTCAATGTGTCAAAGCCCCGTGTGATCCGGTACTCGTGTGTACCACGCCTATCCCGGTGACCACGACACTGTCGGTTCCTCCTCCGGGCTGCCGCTACGTCCCCGCTCCCTGCACCTCCGGCAAGCCCTGTCCGGAGATTGCGCGCATGGTCTGTCCTGAGTGATCCCTTCATGGTGATATCCCCATCCGATGAACCGTCTTCATCTTGACAGTGGATAACTGTACATATATCATATGTACATGAAGCTCAAATCGGGAATTTTCGCATTTGAGTGGGACAAGGGAAATCTCGATAAAAGTCGCCGAAAGCATGGGGTGACTCCAGAAGAGGCAGAAAGTGTTTTTTTCGACGCCGATGGATGTATTCGTCCAGACGAGCGGCATTCCGAAAAAGAAGAGCGACAGGTGATTTTGGGCAAATCTGATAGGCAAAGGATTCTCTTTGTGACATTCACTATACGAAATGGGAAAATCAGGATTATTTCCGCACGTCGGATGCATAGAAAGGAGGTAGAAAAATATGAAACGATTAAAAAAGATACCAAAATTTAAAACGGAAGCAGAAGAAGCGAAGTTCTGGCTTCGTGTAGACTCGACAGAGTACTTGGACTATAGCAAAGCCGAGCGTTGGATTTTTCCGGATCTCAAGTTTACCAGCAAACCCATTACCATCCGGTTGCAGGAAGTCTTGCTTGCCCGGGTAAAACAACAAGCAAATGTCCTGGACATGCCCTACCAGACGCTCATCAAGCAATATATCCGTCAAGGTTTAGGCGCGGCGTAGGAGCAGGGATCGACTTGCAAGGCATTTGAACGGCGTTTTGAGCGTATTGATGGGAGGTTTAAGAGCCGATCTAGTGGTCGTTTGAACAAGATGGGTTCAGTTGACTCGTGAAGTAGTAGAGATTATCGAGCCGGGTGGGGCAGCTGCGTAGTTATCCTCTCCTGCCGCCTTTTACGAGTGGAGCCTCATCTGATGCATAGCCGGTACCATTCTCGTGGAGCCCCCTTTTTTGTTTAGAAGTGCCAGCGACACGTTCGTTAAACAAACGAGCTTTTCTTTTTTTATCTTTAGATACTACTGCGTCATCATCAATTATTACTGCAGCTCGGAGTCGTCGCTCAAAATCCTCGGCACTACTGGGTTTACCGACGTCTATAATAACCTCCACAAAGGGAGTTGGTTCTTTCTCATCACCCCGGATATGGGGTATTATCTCGACTGCACCCATACGCACGTAGAGCATACACGAACGTTCCCAAGAGCGCAACCCCACCCTTTAAAGGTGCCACCTTTAAAGGGTAATCTGTTTTTTGTCTAATTCTAGCTTATAGTAGTATAATGCTTCGGGCTTAGAAGGAGTTAGTATTTTATGGCAGAAACAGATCGGTATGTATGGATTATGGCATCTCAGGGAGACGACAGAGACCAGGTGAATGCTATTGCAGCCTTGGGTTTTGAACGTGTCGAAATTGAGAAAAGAGTTCCTGGGATAAAACTTAGGGGCAATGGCGGCATGATAGAAATCACTGCGGTTCATTACCGCGCAATGCTTCAGGTAACAGATATCAGCCTAGGAAGGTCCATGCGAAACGCTGTATGCCTTTCTGGTGGCGAGGGCGTTGCATTCATTGTTGGTCAACGCGGAGAGATAGACATCCGCACTCTTAATGGAGAACCCGCTTGTTTTTTTATTGCCAAGCGACCACACGAAGGGTTTTAGAAATGTTCTAACACCATCTTTAAAGGTTACCCTTTAAAGCCTTTAAAGACCCTTTAAAGGTGCCACCTTTAAAGGGTATCATCTTCAAGAGTCAGACTACCTAGGACGGTATCGCCGGGGAGTGCGTAATCTTCCACAAAGTTTCTATACTTCGTTCTCTGTTTTAGGAACGGAAGGACAGTTGGGGTGAAAAACGAAAGAATCTCCTCAGGTTTTACCCAAGCGGTATGCCGCAGGTGTAAAAAGTCAGCATACGAACTGCATCCTTTGACAAGATTGGGATTTGTTTCCTTCGGATTGAGATGGATATACCGTGTAAGGTGGAGGAGATATGATTCCTCTTCGATTAAGACCGCCCGGTAGTGTCCCTGAAACAGTTTTCCCACCCGTCGATATCGTTTATTGAAATACATACTGTACCGGATGCATACAGATTGAACAAAAGCATCGAGTGAGTGTTCATCGCGCTGTTTTACGAGGAAGTGAAAATGATTCGGCATGAGCACATAACAGACAAGGTCGATCGTTTGGTGAAAATTCTTCGGCTGTCTCGGGACACCTTTAAAGGTGCCACCTTTAAAGGTAACACCGACGGCAAGCTTCGTTCGGTCGGTGGGTTTGGCGAGTGCTTCCTTGAGATATTTGAGGAATACAGCGTGGTCTTGGGCATCTTTAAAGATGACTCGTTTTTCAACCCCTCTGTTGTAGACGTGGTAAAATGCGTCTTTCACGTAGACTTTAACGATATGTTTTCCGGGCATACCCTGAGCATACCTTTAAAGGTGCCACCTTACAAGGGTGTCATTTGATACAATGTAAACATGAGCCAAGACAATATAAGGAATTTTGCCTTTCGTCATAAGAGTGGACTCAGGATAAACCATCACGTATGAACCAATCACACATCCGAAATTTTGCCATCATCGCTCATATCGACCACGGGAAAAGTACGCTTGCGGATCGGCTCTTGGAGCTCACCGGGACGGTCGCCAAGCGGGATATGCGCTCCCAGATCCTCGACAGTAACCCGATCGAGCGCGAGCGGGGGATTACGATCAAACTGGCACCAGTGAGGATGCGTTACAAATCACAAAACTCAAATCACAATGACCAAAAAGAGGGTAGACATATAAATCCGCATACATCGTTGGACATTGAGATTTCAGATTTGAGATTTGAAAATTCAGAATTCATTCTGAATCTCATCGACACTCCTGGCCACGTCGATTTTTCCTACGAAGTCAGCCGATCCCTCGCCGCTTGTGAAGGCGCGTTATTAGTTGTCGACGCCACGCAGGGCGTACAGGCGCAGACCCTTGCCAATCTCGCAGCTGCCCGTCTCCATAACCTTACGATTATTCCGCTCGTAAATAAAATAGACATGCCCCACGCGCGGATAGAAGAAACCAGGACAGAGCTTCGAGCGTTGGGATTTCGCGATGAGGATATCATAGAAATTTCTGCCAAAACCGGTCAGAACATCGAAGCGGTGCTTGACGCCATTGTCGAGCGCATGCCTTCTCCCCATGGTGAGCCCGGCGAACCACTACGTGCGCTTATTTTTTCCTCACAGTTTGATCCGCATAAAGGAGTGATAGTTTTTGTTCGAGTAGTAGATGGTACGATGCCGTATGATCCTCATACGAGCGTCAAATTTTTCGCCTCAAACGCTTTGGTAACGCCGGTGGAAGTCGGATTTTTTATGCCTGAGATGCTGGCATCTAAAGGGATCGGTACCGGTGAAGTCGGGTACATTGCCACGGGACTTAAAGATGTCCGTCTTGCCAAGGTCGGAGACACGGTGACGATTGGAAAAGTGCTCAACGCTAGGCAGACTCTTCAGGCCAAAGACCCTCTCCCGGGGTATAAAGAGCCCAAGCCGATGGTTTTTTTGAGCCTGTTCCCTATCAACAGTGACGAGTTTAGTTCGGCCCGTGAGTTGCTTGATAAACTTCGGTTGAGTGACAGTGCTTTCACCTTTCGTCCTATTTCCTCAGCTGCACTGGGCAATGGATTCCACTGCGGATTTTTGGGTCTTCTTCACGCGGAAATTGTTCAGGAGCGCCTCTCGCGTGAATTTGACCTCAATATGATTGCCACCGCCCCGTCGGTTGAGTATCATTTGATGCTTGCCCCCGGCGTGTCACTTTCCAAGTTAGGACTTACCGCCTCAAGCGTCATCGGTACGCCAACCGACACAGGCACCGAAGTCGTCGTCCAATCTGCAACTGAATTTCCTGATCCTACGTATATTAGTGGGGTCAAAGAGCCGATCATGCAGGTGAGAATTTTTACTCCCAAGCCGTACGTCGGGATCATCATGCAGCTAGCGCAGGAGAAGCGGGGAGAGTACATCGACCTGCAGTATATAGGCGAGCAGGTGGAGTTTACGTACCTTATGCCGCTTGCCGACATGATCATAGATTTTTTTGACCGGCTCAAGAGTGTTTCGGAAGGGTACGCGAGCCTGGATTATGAATTTTTTGAATTTCAGGCCGTGGATGTGGTCAAAATCGATATACTCGTCAACCACGAAAAAGTCGACGCGCTCT
>MFJZ01000029.1:448-3637 GCA_001781025.1 Candidatus Gottesmanbacteria bacterium RIFCSPLOWO2_01_FULL_49_10 | reverse complement strand
TGGCGGTCCGTGATCAGGCACATCACCGCAGTATCGCGATCGTTGACCGTTTGGCCGAAGTCATCCCGCGGGCTCAGTTTACGATTCCCATTCAAGGGGCTATCGGCGGCACGATTGTCGCGCGGGCTGACGTCAAAGCCTTCCGCAAAGATGTCATCCAAAAGCTCTACGGCGGCGACCGGACGCGAAAAGATAAACTTCTTAAAAAGCAGAAGAAGGGTAAGGCGAAGATGAAGATGATAGGAAATGTAGAGATTCCCCAAAGCGCCTTTTTTGCAGTCCTTAAACGCGACTAGATACCAGAGGTGTCAATACAGACTCACCTTAGAGGTGTACTACGGGGTGTACTACATCTGAAGCTCTACCCCGGGTGGAATAGGTTTGTGGTCCTTAAAGCAGAGGAGGTATCTCTAGGTACCAGCTGGAGGAGGAGCAGGTTCTTGTTCCCAGACAATTGTCGATCCTCCCAATCCGTCACTCATTTCTCCGGGAGGCAGCTCGACCCTTGTTCCAAATGTTGCTCTTAGCCCTTGTCGTTGAGCAGCAGCAATTACCTTAGGATTTGATGTGGCTTCCTCATATCCATCGCCTGCCGGATGGGGATTCCCCTTCCATGGGTGAAAGATAAGCGCATATACTGGTTCTTTTGTGTCTGCTGACATACAATTTTTCTCCTTTTGTACGCCTATAATAATCCTCGTTGTGGAAAAATACAATTGGGACGTTTCCCTAACTTTACACATCCGATGTGTAAAGCTAAAGGCAAGGTCGGCTCACTCCTCACCTCCTTTTCCATCTCTTTATTATATCTACAAGGACGGAGATGAGGAGTAGCGTCATGGTGTTGACCGCGACGACGATACCGATCGCCCCGACGAGGACTCGCGCGACGTCCCAGATTTTTGCGAGAATTTCCTCGGTCACCCCGATACGAAGTCCCGCGACGTAGGCCGCTCCGGCGAAAATTCCCATGGTTACGGTAAAGGGCACCACCCCCTTCAGGTCCTCTTTGGAGGCAAACATGGAGTTGGATATAGAAAAGAGGAGATAAACGACCAGAAGGGGAAGGTGCGATTCGATTCGCGTCCAGGCAGACCAATTGGACCAATCCGACCAATGCGGATCAAGAATTGGAAGCGCATACGAGAGTCCGGCTAAGACCGCGATCCCTACATACACCGGCGCCAGGCCGATAAGCGTGCGGCGGAAAGGATCTGTCGAAGCGATTGCGACACTGCCCGTCTGGACCTCGCTTTCATCAAGCGACCCCGGGACGAGGGTCAGCTTTCCCGTATGGACGCCCAGGATTTCGGCCGTAAACAAATGGGAAAGTTCATGGACCACAGTGCCAGGGAAAAAGATAGCGCTTACGATTGATATGCTTACAGCGCGCGATCCCGTTAGGAGGTGCAAAAGTAAATAGAGCGCTCCAATGACTCTTCGGGAGAGCCAGTAGAGGAGGATAAGCTGGGCGCAAAAGACGAGTAAAAGATACATGGGTCGCCCCGGGTTAGTGCCCTGGGCTTTGGCCGCCTTCACCTGCTGCCAGTTGAGAAAGCATCATAATGAGCATGGCGCTTCCCATAAGGGCCGGAGTAACCATATCCATGACGTTGACGGGTTGTTTGATGCGTTCGGGGGTAAAGAGTTTTTGGGCTTTGGCGAGATTTTCCGGTGATTCTTCAAGTCCTGCGGTTTTGATGAGCGCCTCAGGAGAGGTGACCATCGGGGCTGTTTGGTTTTCTCCTTTCATCTCCCCCCATAGGGCGGCAGAGAGGCCGGTATCGCTTTGGAGGACCTGTGCCATGACGGGTGCTGCGTCGGTTTTATTGGTCCGGATTGCTTCGATGAGTTGGGGAGAGACTGCTTTGTCCGGATGCTCTTTTCCATAGGTTTCCAGGAATTTGGCAAATTCACTATTGGCCGGATCTGAGGCAGGGAGGTTAAGGCTCTCGATATCTTTTTGCAGTTGCGTAAGGGCTCCCTGCTGTTCGGGGGTCATTTTGTCACCTTTAAGCTCTGCGATCATCCGCAGTGTATCCCGGCGCAACTCGTTCCCCAGGGGTGTCGGCGCAGTTTCTTTGGCCAGGGCGGCAAGGAGCACGCGATGGTCCCCGGTATCAAGCAGGAGTTGGCTTGACTGCCCCAGGATCTTATTGACGTCTTCGCGCTTGGGACCAAGCTCAGCAGTGGCGTTTGTGGGAGTCTCCGTCTGGTCAGAAGGCTTCTCCGGCATTGTTTGCGTTTCTTGTTTTGCTTGTTCTCCTTGCCCTGCTTCTTCCGGCGGCGGTCCTGCGGCGATTTTCTCAAGTGATGTTCGTGCATCCGCAGGGGAGACAGGTTTTTCCGGGGCGTCGTGAGGAGCTTCCGGCGAAGGAGAAGCGCTGGGAGCGTCCAACGGTTTGGGAAGATTTTCAAGATTTGGCTTAAGGGGCGCTTCCCCAGTCATGGGTACATCGGACATAGTGTACTTAGTATAGACCGGCCGGGAGGGAGTCCGTCAAGAGGGCTCTATGCTTTTTTGGCACGAATGATGAGAATAGACTCGTCTGGTGCTTCACCACAGGCCAGAGCATTGTCGGGGTCGGTGGTGACCGCAAGTAATGCCTCATGAAGTTGGCCACCCTCGCCTTTTGCTCGGATATCTATCCATGACGTGCCTGAAAGCCCAGGGTCCCTTGCCGGCCATCCCCCTAGCGGTTTTCCTTCAGGATCAAGAGGAACACTTGGACCTGTGACTGTCTCGGTTATCGCTGTCATGGTGCCGTTGTATCACGTTTTTTTGCTTTCTGTCAACTAGTGACACATGAATTCTGACCGCACGAGTTGCGAGCACCCCACGATTTCCGCTACTATTGTGCTATGAGAGAAGGGGATCGCGACGTCATTCTTGAAGGAAGTGGTAAACCGCATTTTTTTGATCGTCCAAAGCGGTTTATCAAAGAGAAAGTCATCGACGAACACTCGCCCCATGCCCACGAGCGGAAAATCCTGGACCGGATCACGAGGCTTGCCGAAGGCCCCGAGGATGCCGTCGTGACGAGGCTTGCCCGTCGACTTAAACCCACCATCGATCGTCACGCCTATCGCCTGGGTGTCGCCCAGACCGTGGGAGAGGTGACGACAGTCGTGGCAACCACCGCAGGGGCGTATATCCTGGCCGAGAAGGCGATCCCTTCGTTGGGTAAT
>MFJZ01000029.1:0-434 GCA_001781025.1 Candidatus Gottesmanbacteria bacterium RIFCSPLOWO2_01_FULL_49_10 | reverse complement strand
GAGCAAACACAGCCCAGAGGGCAAGCCCCGTCCGAAATCGCGACTAGCGCAGCACCATCCATAAGTATTGAAGTTGATGGCCAGAGAGTAAATCAAAGAGTAGTCAATACATATGTCGCAGTATGTCAGGGTGTATTTCCTCAATTTCAAAAAGAGAGACAAGCACTACAGGATTTTATTCGTGAGATATTCCGTTTGACTCTGATGCATGATGAGGACAGTCTCTCTTATGCTCAAATGGGAAGCCGCGCACACTTACGCAAGGATGTAAAGGGATGGGAAGAGTTTTGGAAAGCCGCCATGAAAATGATGTATGAAGACGTACGGGTTCCGCCGGAGAAAAAAATTCCGGCATACCACACGTATAGAGAACAAGAAATGACGTTTATTGATAATTGGTTTGACGTCGAGCGCGCTATTTTGAATCTATATCT
>MFJZ01000028.1:1143-8453 GCA_001781025.1 Candidatus Gottesmanbacteria bacterium RIFCSPLOWO2_01_FULL_49_10 | reverse complement strand
AGCTAACATAGTAGCAGCAGCATTTCCTACTGTTCTATCTCCGCTACTCATATCATCAACCTCCGTTTTTTTGGGTGTCGCTACTGTCGCCAAAAGTACATTAATGCAGAAAGAATTTGATAATGAACAACGGGCAACAATGAGTTCAATTAACTCTTTTGCAGGGAGTATACTCTTTGGTCTTGTATCTTTTCTTCTAGGTTTTATAGCTGATTCGTTATCACCTGCTAAGGCAATACTCCTTCTACAAATAGTGCTATTGGTAAATTTTTTCATCTATTGGAAATTATTTATACATGATACGAAAAATGTTGTGTAGTATAGAAAATTTCTTGGAAAATTTGGGACAATTTAGTATTACGAGGGAATCTTCAACCTAGCGATTTTAAATTACACAGACTTATGACCCCTATTGTATAGATTTAATCACTATTGCACAAAGTTGTGTTTAACCAAAGTTGAAGAAATCGTTAATGAGTCAAATGGGAATTACAATTTTTTGCGTTTTTTTCTCTGGTTTTAAAAACGGGTTCGAGCCGACGGTTTCGGAAGCGCGGCGCCCGCACCGCCGCGCAAACAGCGAACCCGCCGGAGGCGGCTGAGCTCAGAATGAGGATCGAATTTGTTGAAAAACGTTCACCAGCAAGGAAATTGAGGCCGCCGCAGGCGGCTGTCTCGCGGCGACGCCCACCGCCGCGAGCATGGCAAAGCCATTTTTGAGGTTCGGCGACAGGTGGCGTATACTGATGTAAAGAACAGAGAAAAAACGCAAAAATTGTAGAGAACAAAACATTGCCATGAAATACATCGCATATTGTAGAAAATCTACAGATGAAAAAGACAAGCAAGTGTTGTCCATAGAGGCACAAGTTGCTGAATTACAGGAGTTTGCCAAACGGTCAAACTTGGAAATAGTAGAGTTCATCACGGAAGCCAAAACCGCCAAGAGCCCCGGTCGCGAACAGTTTGCCGAAGTGTTGAAAAAGGTCGAGATGGGTCATGCTCAAGGCATCCTGTCTTGGCATCCTGACCGTTTGGCACGAAACTCCATAGACGGAGGCAAAATCATATATCTTTTGGATGTCGGCAATCTCCTTGATCTCAAGTTTCCCTCGTTCTGGTTTGAGAACACCCCACAAGGCAAATTTATGCTCTCCATCGCGTTTGGCCAGTCCAAATATTATGTAGACAATCTATCCGAGAATGTGAAGCGTGGTAATCGTCAGAAGCTTCGTCGTGGCGAGTGGCCGAGCAAAGCACCATACGGATATCTGAACAACCGTCAAACCAGATCGATAGACGTTGACCCAAACAATTCAAAAATTGTGAAGAAAGCCTTTGGCCTGTTCGCAGAGGGTGGCCGCTCGTTCACGGAAATATCTAGGGTTATGGGAAATTATGGAATCAATCGTGGAAATGGGAAGCCCATTCACGTCAATCAAGTGCGCATTATGCTCACAAACAAATTTTATATTGGCATTCTGAAGTACGCCGGAGAATATCACGAAGCTTCCCACAAAACCTATATTTCCAAGCAGCTATTCGATCAAGCCCAAAGACAGGTCGAACGCATCGAGCGGCCACGGCAGAATGGCCATGATTTTGCCTTTCGTGGACTGGCAACCTGCGGCGAATGTGGTGCTGCAATAACCGCAGAACAGCATATCAAGAAATACAAAAGTGGAAACTCACAAACGTTTGTCTATTACCGTTGCACCAAAAAGTTGAAACCCTGCGCCCAAAAATACATACCTGAATCTGATGTATCAGACCAAGTGAGAACTATTGTCCGTTCTTGCAGCTTGCATGCCGATTGGGAGCCAGTGTTTGAAACATGGGCAGAGCAAGAAGTAGCGAAAGATAGAGTAAATGGCGATACCATTTCTCAAAAACTTGAAGGTGATCTTATCGAAACCGACCAAAAACTAAACAGGCTCCTCGACGCGTATCTCGATAAGGTCGTTGATCCTGAAATGTATCGCCAAAAGAAAAACGAATTGTTTGAAGAAAAGTTACAACTTCAGGAGAAAATAGCAAAAACGAAAGACAACGGTTCGAGTTGGCTCGAACCTACAAGAGAAGTTATAAACGGCGCACTGCTGTGCGCAAAAATCGCGCGCGCAAAAAATAATTACTCCGATTTACTAATCGGAGCAAAAACCGTCGGCTCGAACTATTCTTTACTGAATCGCCACCTGTCGCCGAACCTCAAAAATGGCTTTGCAATGCTCGCGGCGGTGGGCGTCGCCGCGAAACAGCCGCCTGCGGCGGCCTCAATTTCCTTGCTTGTGAGCGCGGGAGGATTCGAACCTCCAACCACCTCCTTAAGAGGGAGATGCTCTACCGTTGAGCTACGCGCCCGGAATTATTTTTAAGAATTAACTTCAATTTATTCTCTTTTCGCCACTGTTTAATTGCATATTCTCGCCTTCTCGCTTCAATCGCGGATAGAAATGTTTCATGATGAACCAATTTTACTGGTCGCTTTCCTCTTAATGACTTCGCCCCTCTTCCATTATTGTGTTCGTTAATTCTACGTTCAATGTTATTTGTATAACCGGTATATAATGACCCATCACGACATTTTATGATGTAAACGTACCAATATTGACCGAACATTTGTTTAGCATGCCCTAAAAATTTCGTTGAATTTCTGAAAAGAAATTCACTTCGCGAATTTACGAAATTTTCAGGGCGCCCTTGAGAGGAATCGAACCTCTATCACCTGTTCCGAAGACAGGCACTCTATCCGTTGAGCTACAAGGGCTTCTGAGATATCAACCAATCAATATACTTCCTGCTTTTGTAAGATTTCAACTGCTTTTCTCTTTTCCTCGCATCAGTTATATTCTCGAACGTTTCTGTATAAACTAGTGCGTTTGTTTTTAATATTTTAGTCGTTCTCGTGTGCCCAGTTAAATGTTGTTTTAATCTTCTCTCGATATCTGACGTAGATCCTATGTAATACCTACCAGAACTTATATTCTTAAGAATATATACACGACTCATATGCACTCTATCCGTTGACCCCGATTAGTCGTTGCTATCGGGGTTGACCCCGATTGAATCGGGGTTGAGCTACGAGGGCTCTCGCGTACTCCAAGTACAGGCATTCCGTCCGTTACGCGACAGTAGACCTGTCGTCGCATTATATCATTGCTCTATTGTCTCGCGCACCACCTTATCATTATCCCCAAGCGTCCTTGACACACCCGGCGCCCGTATGGCACCATGGGTTCATGATCAGGAAGTCAATCCTCGTACTTCTGTGGTTCCCTATAACGCTCGTTCTGATTCTTATAAATCTCTCTCTTTTAGCGTCGACATCCTCCTACGAACACCCAGGGATAAGCGCTATCCAAAACGGGGTTGACGCCCTACAACCAATCGCGGCATCCGGAGCCACTGAACAGATCCTGGGCACACATATTGTCGCCGGCGATGCGAGGGCTCTGCTTCTCCAGTCGTTTCTCGAGCGTCAGAACTCGCCGATCGCTCCATACGCAGAGCTTCTTGTCCGCGAAGCCGATGCAAATAACCTCGATTGGCGCTTGGTCGTTGCCATTGCGATGTGTGAATCAGGCGCCGGAAGGCGCATGCCAAAAGATTCCTATAATGCATGGGGCATTAGTATCTTTACCGGACAAAACAACGGCAAAGATTTTTCTGATTGGCCGCATGCAATTGGTTGGGTATCGCGATATCTGCGAGAGAAATTTTTTGCCCATGGTATAACTGACCTCAAAGATATCGGCGCCATATATGCACCACCATCAGTTGAGAATGGTTTCTCCTGGACCAATTGTGTCCAGCAGTTTCAGGACAGCATATTGTAGCCCCACTCCCATCCCATAGACCTTGACAAATTAGAACCTATAGTATATAATCCCTCAAGATCCTAAGGTGGGCTCCCAATGTCTGCTTTAGGATTTTTAATAGATAGGGCGCTTGGAGCCTAATAATTGCCCTACCGAGCCTACCGGTGAACACTGGCTTACCGTCTGTACAATAGACGACGCACTGCCTTTTTTACGCCTCTTTTCTACGACCTCTGCCTCTTGCCCCACTTCGAACAGCCTTATAAACCCAAAAGGCTTTTCGAGTTGAGGCGGGAACTATGAAAGACATACGACAGAACATTGTGGCTCTTGCATTTCTCTTCTTTAGCGCACTGCTATGGACCGTGCCTGTTTGTGCTGTGGAAAAAGAAGCAGAAGCGACCGGCAAACTTGCCTCGTCTGTATCCATGGTAGATACTCGGGTTGAAAAACTTCGGATGTTTTTGGAGTTTCATTCATCTCCGCTTGCCCGAGATGCTCAGCATTTTATTGAAGAAGCAGATCGTCTTTCGCTTGACTGGCGGCTCGTTCCGGCAATCGCAGGCACCGAGTCGACGTTTGGGAAGCATTTCCCTGCAGGCTCCTATAATGGATGGGGATGGGGGATACCCACAGGAGCCTCCTCGGGGGTCGTGTTTGCCTCCTGGGAAGAGGGGATCACAAAAGTATCGGAAGGGTTAAAGCATACCTACGTGGACCGAGGAGCACGCAGTGTCGAAAGCATCGGAAGAATCTATGCTGCTTCTCCACATTGGGCTACCCGTGTCCGATTTTTTATGGAAAAAATCGAATCCTTCAGTCCCACTGATCCAGGACAACTTCAGATGGATTTATAACGACGTCTCCATTCGTAGCACTGGTCTTATATCAGACGAGCGAGATATAATATATGTCAACAAGCCGCAGTGGTGGAATCGGCAGACACGCAGGATTTAGGATCCTGTGCCCGAATACGGCGTAGAGGTTCAACTCCTCTCTGCGGCACAAGTCTTGCCTTTCTTGACCGGACTTTACCCCGAGTGTTACCATCTAGTAATGAGCGCTCTGGCTTCTCGATACGTAAAATTTTTACCCCTTTGTGTAGTTGCCTTCCTTGCGATATGGGTTCCTACCATGAGTGTTCTCGCAGACTCTTCTCGGGCCTATCAGGATTATCTGTATCAATTTGATGTGTATCGCACCAAATACGCTGAGTTTAAAGTCGCCAAAAACGAATACGAAAAATTCAGGTCATTAACGAGCCAAACCGTAGCCCTTGAAAAAACTGGCACCATGCTCTCCCAGCGGGATTTATTGCTGCGTGCGTATCTACTGCTCCTTGGTGAGAAACTCAATGAGGACATGGGCCTAGGAACCGCCGACAAAGGCATCTACCAGACACTTATCAATAATGAAGTCGGCTTCCTTGATACCCACAGTAAGCTCGTTCAATCTATAGGAAATCTCGAAGATGCACAGGAAGTATCCCGTGGACTGGAGTCTCATTATTCCCTCCTCCAGGCATCCATGCGCCAAACCATCATCGGAATTTCCCTGGGAAAGCTTACCGTCCTTGCCCACAATTTCGACACCGTGCTTGCAGATGCAAAAGCGTTGATCAACGCCAATAGAGGATCGCTCTCCCTCCAAAAACAGTCAACGATAGACCGATGGCTCTTACAAATCACGAATACCAAAAGCCTCTACCAACAAAAAATTGATGGCATTGTCACTGCCAACGCCCAGCTTAAAGGAAATGACATTGGCGAACAAGACCAGATTTTTGCAAAACTGACGCGGAATATAGGGGAGGCACGACAGTATCTCGTTGAAGGCACGGGCTTTATAAACGAACTGGTTGAAGCATTACGATATCAAGACTAGAGAAGCTGGTCCTATGGATGAACTTTTTTCAACACCATCAACGACTGCACCAGAAACCCCGCCGCTATCCCAGGGGCCGGTACCCATGCAAAGACCCCTCGTGACCCCAACTTTTTCGAACCTTTCTATTTGGATTACCGCCGGGGTGTCAATCCTGGTCGGAGTCAGTATACTTGCGGGGATTGGGTGGTATCTCAACAGAGCCCCGCGAAAGACGATTCAGACTCCCGTGCCGACCCAAACGCCAACACCAACACCGAGACGCGAACTATCGATCATTGCAAGCCAAAGCGCGTTCCAAAGTCTTGATACTTCTTCCCAGGCGCTCATGGGGGCAATTCGTGGGTATATCCCGGAAGATCCAAGCCTTTCTCCACCAGTATTAGATTTGCCATTGGGATTCTCACAGTAACTTTTTATTTTCTAGCTTGTATGGTAGACTAACCCCCAATGAACGCCCTCCAACAAAACTTACCCCATGGGACCATAGAAATCACGATAACGATTCCCTGGACCCAGGTAAAAGAAAAATACCGGGAAATCGTGGACCGCTTGGTACAAAACGCAGAAGCGCCGGGATTTCGAAAGGGTAAAGTTCCCCAAAAAATTGCGGAAGGAAAACTCGACTCTGCTAAAATCTACGAGGAAGTGATCCAGAACCTCCTTCCCGACACCTACAGTCAAGCGGTAAAGACTCTGGGAATAAGTCCTATCGTCATCCCGAAAGTCGAACTCAAACAGGCCAAGGAGGGAAGTGACTGGGTTATCAGAGCCCTTACCTGCCAGAAACCCACTCTCACCCTAAAAAACTATAGAAAAGCAATCTCAGAGACTAAAAAGGGGAAACAAAAAAGTATTTGGGTGCCGGGAATGGACAAACCCAAAGAGGAGGACGCAACGAAGGGCAAGGCTACCTTGGACGAACTCGTTGCCGCGATCCTTACCGAGATCGAGTGCGAGATCCCGGAGCTTTTGATCGAGCGCGAAGTCAATCAGGAGCTCTCTGCCTTAATTGATCAAACCAAAAAACTCGGATTAACCGTTGAACAGTATCTGGCTTCAACGCAACGCACGGCCCAGAGCGTCCGTCGTGAATACGAAGCTCAAGCCCAAAAGACGCTCTCTCTGGAATTTGGGCTCGAGGCTATCGCGGACAAAGAGGGTATTTTTGTCTCTGACGATGACATCACGAAAGTCATTGACTCAGCCAAAACAGAAGAGGAAAAGCAGTCACTTTCCAAAGAGCGCTACTACCTCGCCTCGATACTCCGTAGGCAAAAGACCCTTGACTTTCTGGCTTCATTATAATATAGGATAGCCATCGGACTGCTCGTTGATTATACTATTTACCCTATAGTATAATTAACTTGCCATTATAGTCCTATGCTACCGCAACCACCAAAAAAGAAACTGCCCTCCTATACCGCCAATAGCGTCATAGAGTCCCTGCGCGACATGGGCAGTGGCGTGTCAAAAACTATTGCCCGCGATGTGGTAGGCAGAGTTTCAAGCGATGTGCTGACCTCTTTATTCGGCTATAACACCGCAAGCGAATCCGCAGTCGACCAGTCTCAGAAAACCTATTCCCATGAAATAGGTCCCGAGCCG
>MFJZ01000028.1:0-1116 GCA_001781025.1 Candidatus Gottesmanbacteria bacterium RIFCSPLOWO2_01_FULL_49_10 | reverse complement strand
AGCGATGATCAAGCAAAAACTCGAGGCAGTCAGGCTTGAGCTTCGATCCCTTTCAACCACGATCAAAAAGTTTCATCAGGAAGTCATTCAGGCTGTCGAAGAAATCCCGGTACACCCCGGCATCTATCACCTCAATTTTCTTGACCGCCTGCAAGGGATCATCCGCATTCTTCGGCAACAGGTTGAAGACGGAAGCAACTGGCTCTCTCTTTGGACGGGTAGAAAACAGAAAAAACAATACTGGGGTATGTACAAAAAACACGGAACCAAATTTGGCCTCTCCTCAGAACGGACCCTTGCAACCCAAGCCGGGTAATTTCCCTTTTGTTCTAATGGCAGTATAATTAACAAGTTGGTTTACCCGGAAATTTTTCAGAAAATATTCCGGCACCCGTACCTCAGTGGTAGAGCGGTCCGATCCGATCGGACAGGTCGAGGGTTCAAGTGTAAGGATATCTCTATATTTTACAAAGTCAAACGAACGGTCGTTACTATATTGGTTCAACAAGTAATTGGAAACGAAGGATTGAAGAACATAATAAAGGAAGCAGTCCATATACTCGAACGACTAGACCTTGGGTAACAAAATATCTAAAGGAATTTGGATCCCTTGTCGAAGCAAGAAAAAAAGAGATTATGTTAAAGAGAATGAAAAGCAGAAAAGTCATTGAAGAATTAATAGCCGGTCGGTTAGCTCAGCGGTAGAGCGGTCCGTTCACATCGGACAGGTCGAGGGTTCAAATCCCCCACCGACCACTGAAGTTGAGCGGTCCGATCCGATCCGATCGGACAGGTCGAGGGTTCAAATCCTCGATCGGCCACCAAGAGCTATTTGACATCGTCACCTGATTGAGACAAGATAAAGGGGATATATAATGACGCCGTTTAATACTTTTATCAGATTCTGTGGCATCCTCACGCTTGCCCTGATTTTTTCTGTCTTCGGACTATCGTTGGTTGTAGCCCAATCATCCATCACGCCACTCCCCAAAGAACCACCCGCGCCGAAGATGCAAAGAATTATCATCAAGTATCGTTCCGGGGTTTCTGGAAAAGTTCAAGAAGAAATAACAGCAAAAATACGCGCACAAAAACGGGAACGACTGAAACTCCCGG
>MFJZ01000027.1:7571-8423 GCA_001781025.1 Candidatus Gottesmanbacteria bacterium RIFCSPLOWO2_01_FULL_49_10 | reverse complement strand
CTCAAGGAATTTCCAGCAGAAATATCACGCCTGCCGGATTGTGTCCCCGTCTATACCACGCTCCCAGGATGGGGGGAAGATATTGCACAGGTGAGATCGTCAAAAAATCTTCCCCTGTACGCAAAGAGGTACATCGCGTATCTTCAGGATAGCCTTCGTGTTCCCGCGCAGTATATCTCTGTTGGTCCGGATCGAGCGGCATTTTTTAAACGATGAAACATCGTGTGCTACCATTGGGGCTTACGTATGATGACGTACTTCTGGTACCCCAGAAATCCAGAATTACGTCGCGTCAGTTGGTTTCCACAAAAACGAAGCTTTCCCGACACATTGATCTATCCATTCCCTTTGTCTCATCAAACGTTGATACCGTGACGGAGTCTTCAATGGCGATTGCGATGGCAAAGCTTGGCGGCATCGGCATCATTCACCGGTTTATGACGATAGAAGAAGAAGTCGCCCATGTAATGCGGGTGAAGCGGTCAGAGGGATTTCTCATGGGAACGCCCTTTACCGTGGGGCCGGATGAGACGGTGGGTGAGGTAAAAAAAGCGCTCAAATCGCGCGGAGTGACAAGTGCGATCATCGTGGACGGGAAAAACAGAGTATTGGGGCTTGTGACCGAACGAGACATGTGGTTTACCAACGACCTCACCTTGTCGATGGCCAAGATTATGACTCCCCGCGGCAGGCTTATTACTGCAGATGTCGGGATTACGATACGGGAGGCGCGCGCACTTTTCAAAAAAAATAAAGTTGAAAAATTGCCCCTTATTAATCCCGATGGGACGCTCGGGGGGCTTGTCACCTCAAGGACGGTCCTCAATGAAGAGATTTTCCCCGACGCGACGA
>MFJZ01000027.1:7443-7561 GCA_001781025.1 Candidatus Gottesmanbacteria bacterium RIFCSPLOWO2_01_FULL_49_10 | reverse complement strand
TCGGGGTCGTCGGTGACTATCCAGAGCGTTGTCAGGAGCTTATCCGGGCAGGGGTGGATGCAATCGTTGTTGATGTCGCACACATTCATTCAACTCATGGCCTGAAAGCCGTAAAGCA
>MFJZ01000027.1:7263-7410 GCA_001781025.1 Candidatus Gottesmanbacteria bacterium RIFCSPLOWO2_01_FULL_49_10 | reverse complement strand
TGCGGGTAACATCGCAACCGGGCAAGCCGCACGTGATCTTGTTGCTCTCGGGGCAGACGCTCTGAAGGTTGGTATAGGTCCGGGAGGAATCTGCATTACCCGCATTGTTGCCGGGGCCGGCGTGCCGCAGCTTACCGCGTTGTTTGA
>MFJZ01000027.1:4018-7244 GCA_001781025.1 Candidatus Gottesmanbacteria bacterium RIFCSPLOWO2_01_FULL_49_10 | reverse complement strand
AAGGCGAGCGTTCCGGTTATTTCAGACGGTGGGACGAACTATTTTGGGGACATGACCAAGGCCCTGGCTGCGGGAGCATCGACGGTCATGCTCACCGGTTGGCTTGCCGGTACTGACGAAAGCCCGGGGGGTATCATTCATCGGAAGGGTCAGAAGTATAAAGTTCACAGAGGCGCTGCGTCATTTTCAGCAGTCGCATCACGAAGAATTTCCGGTGTCACGGGTCAGGTTCGCAAGGAACTTGCCGAAGAAGAGCTCAACCGTGAGCTTAGTGAGATCGTCCCGGAAGGGGTTGAGAGCTTTATCCCGTATAAGGGAGCAGTCAAAGACGTCATCCACCAGCTGACGGGGGCCGTCAAGTCCGGTATGAGTTACTGCAACGCAGGCACCCTGGGGGAGCTATGGAAAAACGCAGAATTTATACAGATCACGTTATCAGGACAGCGCGAAAGTACGCAGCACAACGTTGAAGAAATGTAATCATCCTGTTACAATACAGCTCATATGGCAAATATGACCCAATGGAACGATGTGCCTGTTTGTGTCGGTGATACGGTTCGCGTCCACTATAAACTCATTGAAAAGGAAAAGATTTCCGGAAAAACAAAACGGGAAGTTCATGAGGAAACCCACGAACGCACACAGGTATTTGAGGGAATTGTTTTAGCAATAAAAGGAAGCGGCGTCAATCAGATGTTTACCGTACGGCATATTGGTGCAGCTGCTGTCGGGGTCGAACGCATATTTCCTATCGTGTCGCCGTGGATTAAAAAGATCGACGTAAAAAAACACGGGGGCGTTCGTCGTGCAAAGCTTTACTACCTGAGAGGCCGTCAAGGAAAATCTGCATCCCGTATCGATGAAGTACGTGTTCAGGCAGGACCTGCATCAACCGCGTAAAATCGACCTTCGCAAAAAACTCCTCGGAAAAAAGGGTGAAGATTTGGCGTGTGAATTCCTTACAAAACACCGGTATCAGATTATAGCTCGTAACTTTAAGGCACGATATGGAGAGCTTGATATTATCGCCGTCAAGGACGATACGCTCGTATTTGTGGAAGTGAAGACGAGAATCGGCCGTGTGTTTGGCCTACCCGAAGAAGCGGTGACGACCCGGAAACTTGCCGAAGTCAAGCAAACTGCTGCCTACTACAAACTACTCCACCCGGAGCTCCCCGAAAGCATGCAGATAGACGTGATTGCCATCGAGCTTGACACAGATGAAACGCTTATAACCTTTCGCCACATCCCAAACGTGACAATGTGAGCTCTGGGATTTCTAGCTTTACACATCGGATGTGTAAAGCTAGAGACTCGAGGAGTATCTTTCTGGACAAGTTTGTGACTTCATAAATCCCCACCCCCTGGCATCCTTTTTCGTACAAAACCACTGGTCGCCGTGATGAAGTTGTGCTTTGGTTGTCCCATATGTCTGACAGCCAGGGGAAATGATACTTGCGCGAAATCAACCCGGCGGGTGTTTTAGCTTTAAACATCTTCTTGAAGATCAACAGTCTTTTGTGTATGCTTCAAGCATGGCTTCTCCTCGAGCTATCCTATTTCGTGAAGAGCATGTGTATCATCTTTTTAACCGAGGAGTCGAACGCCGATCCATCTTCCTTTCTTCTCGGGATCGGGAACGCTTCGTGTCACTTTTAGAGTATTATAGATTTTACGGTATTTCAAAAAGTTACTCTCATTATCTCGCGCTTTCTCTTTCTGAACGAGCGACATTCCGTCAGATACTGGATCAACAACCCCTCTCTGTGGATATTCTCGCCTACTGCCTCATGCCAAACCATTTTCACCTCCTTGTCCGGCAAAACACCAAGGAAGGTATCCATGATTTCCTTTCAAACGTTTCCAATGGGTATGCCAAGTACTTCAACACCAAACGCCAGAGGGTTGGGCCGCTTTATCAAGGGCCATTCAAGGCGGTATTCGTGGAAACAGACGAGCAACTCATCCATCTTTCCCGCTATATTCATATCAATCCCGTTGTTTCCGGCATCATCTCACTCGATGACCTCGATATGTACCCATGGTCATCCCTTCCGGATTACATAGGAAAAGTAAAGACATCCTTTGTCACCATGCCACCTATTCTTGGTTATTTCAAAACTTCAAGCTCTTACAGATCATTTGTCTATGATCAAGTAGGATACCCAAAACAGCTAGAGCATATTAAGCACCTAGTATTAGAAGAGGTTTGAAGCTATTTAACCCGTCGGGTTGATTTCTTCTGATTTCTTTGATTTCTTGATTTCTCCAGACTATTTAATGATGCTATGCTACCGCGTATGTAACGGTTATCATTCCGTCTGCCTCGGTTACGGACGGTATGGTGATCCTCCCCACTTCGCTCGTGTTTTTCACTTGTGTGCCCCCGTCGGCGACGGCTCCGATGCCTGCGAGCGTAAGCTTCCTGAGGGGTTTATTAGTGGGCAGTCCCGGTTGGAGGTATATCGCATCCTTTTCGAGCTGAGCCAGGGGAACAAATGCCAATGAAAACTCCAAAGCTTTGGCAACAAGCTCGTTGGACTTCTCCTCAAGCTCTTTGGTTATGTCTTTGCCCAGGGTTCCGGTATAGACGATGTATGGTTTTTTACCGTGCTCGCCTTTGGTGGGGTACAGAGGTTTGGGTGAGTAGCCCAGGAGGTGTATCGCAAAATCCACGACATGTCCGGCAGAGTGGAGGCGCATATGCTTGTAGCGCCTATCCCAGTTGAGGATACCATGGACAGCGGTCCCGACTGCTGGCACGCGTTCCGCCTGGACGTAGTGCCAAATTTCGCCATCCCTCATCATGACCTGGTAGACATCCCCTGTCCAATCCTCAGATGTGAGTACCCCTTGATCCGTAGGCTGTCCGCCGCCCATAGGGTAAAAGACGGTTTGGTCCAGTACAATTCTCCACCGGTTACCTCCCTCGGGCAGTACTTCTGCGATCCGTGTATCCATTTCCTTGGCATACGAGTCTTCTAGATAGACGGGTATCGTTTTCATATAGGTATATAGAGTTTTTTTGTTAGTGAACGTTTTTCAACAAATTCGATCCTCTTTCTGAGCTCAGCCGCCTCCGGCGACTTCGCTTTACTGCGCGGCGGTGCGGGCGCCGCGCTTCCGAAACCGTCGGCTCGAACTCGTTTTTAAAACCAGAGAAAAAAACGCAAAAAATTGTAATACCCATTTGACTCATTAACGATTTCTTTAACTTTGGTTAAAC
>MFJZ01000027.1:883-3953 GCA_001781025.1 Candidatus Gottesmanbacteria bacterium RIFCSPLOWO2_01_FULL_49_10 | reverse complement strand
CGCTAGGTTGAAGATTCCCTCGTAATACTAAATTGTCCCAAATTTTCCAAGGAATTTTTATACTACACAACATTTTTCGTATCATGTCTAAATAATTTCCAATAGATGAAAAAATTTACCAATAGCACTATTTGCAGAAGGAGTATTGCCTTAGCAGGTGATAGTGAATCAGCTATAAAACCTAGAAGAAAAGATACAAGACCAAAGAGTATATTCCCTGCAAAAGAGTTAATTGAACCCATTGTCGCCCGTTGTTCATTATCAAATTCTTTCTGCATTAATGTACTTTTGGCGACAGTAGCGACACCCAAAAAAACGGAGGTTGATGACATGAGTAGCGGGGATAGAACAGTAGGAAACGCTGCTGCCACTATATTCGCTACTCTATTAGAAATATAATCAGTAAACATTATTTTTAGAGCACCAAATTTATGAATGAGTTTTCCACTGAAATGGAAACTTAGCGCACCAGTAATACTTGATAGTGTTCCTACAATCCCGATTGCCCATACAGGCCATAGAGTATTGTAGAATGCTGGTACAAATTTGTAAGAAGCATCACCGAAACCGTATCCAATAATTGAAGAGAGACTTAACAAGCGTAATTTTCTATTATGCAAAAATTTTCCATACGCTTCTTTCAGATGTAGGTAAATATTTCCACTCTCATTTGCATGAATTATTGGTTCTATTAGATTAAAAGCAAGAAACAAGCAAACTATTTGAGGAACAACCGATAACCACATAATGAGTGGAAATGACCATGTAGCTAGAATTCCACCTAATACTGCTGATACTCCTTGAGCGATTTGAAGCAGGGTACTTACTTTTCCTAAAGATTCACTATATTGAGCTTCGTTTTGATACTGCGCAAGTGTATCATGAAGTAAAGCATCATTATTTCCACTATAAAATGATCGCGATAACCCTTCAAAAACAGCGCCAATAGCTAATATCCAAAAGGAATGGCCAATTGCATAAAAGGTTGTAAACAGGACTGCTGCGAATGCACCCCATATAACAGTTTTCCGTCGACCTATTCTGTCTGAAAAAATTCCAGTGGGTATTTCAAAAAGAGCAGTGGAAACCATTGCAATCGAAAAAATACTCATTCCTAAAGTAAAGGAACCAGTTACGTGGGAAAAATATATTATAGCGATCGGTGCGTATAGCTTGAAGTCACTAAAGAAATTAAACCATCTTAATACTTTTATATTTGAATGTATCTCCATTGACTGAGTATATCAAAAATATTTACTGGATTAGAGTACATTATACAAAATATATCAGGCTGGTTGTACAAGACGGCGCTTGGAAGACAATCGGCCGGAATGTATAGAAAATGGCCGATTCGAATTTGGGCGGTTCCGCGCCCCCCGCCGAGTTTCTTTCGGGTAGTACGAGCCAGAAAAGTGCGCGTTCTAACGCGCGCTCAATCCACGATCCGAATATGGTGCGAAGGGCGCTCAAATATTATTTGCACGAAGCGCTACCTACAAGCGGGCGCGCAAGCCGAACAAATGCTGGACAGGGATACAATAAAAGTGGCGGGGGCATTAGCGGATTACCCCGCCGACTGCAGGACGTATTAAAAGTAAAGAAACTCCGGTAGAGACTGTGGGAGAAAATAAATCACCTGAACAATGGCAAGCCGCGCCCTAACGCGGCCACTCGCACAAGGCGGGGTCGCCGCCATCAATTCATTTTGGGTGGGCGGGTTGATACGGAATAACAAAAGTCTCTGTTTTGTTTTCTGTGTTAATATAATCCTACCTTACTCGATCCGGCTTTGCGGGAGAGAATAATCGCGCGCGCAAAAAATAACGGAAGCGCGGCGCCCGCACCGCCGCGCAAACAGCGAACCCGCCGGAGGCGGGTGAGCTCAGAATGAGGATCGAATTTGTTGAAAAACGTTCACAGAACTCCTACGGATTTCTTCGGTTTCCTCAGTTTTTCGGTGCTATAATTTAACTATGAAACCTCCTCCCAACGAAGATATAAATAAAGTTCTCAGTGCATTGAAACAAGGAATTCAAGATATCTTTGGTGAAAATCTCGTGGGCTTTTATCTTACCGGCTCATTGTCTTATGGTGATTTTAATCTTGACCGCAGTGATTTAGATTTACTGGTTGTGTTACGTAAATCAGTTTCAAGTGAAGAAATAGATTTAATTAAACGGCTACATGTCCAAGTAGAAAATGAGAATGAGAAATGGTCGCACCGTATTGAATGTTCTTATATTCCAAAAGATATGCTTGAAAATGTACTTCCTCCAAAGGCTCCTCGACCGTACATCGGAGAGAGTACTTTTTATCCCGAAGCGTCTTATGGAAACGAATGGGTAATTAATAATTACTTTCTTTATAACCACGGCATTACTTTGTTTGGTCCTGATTTCAAAACGTTGTTAAACCCAATTGATATAAAAGATGTACAAAAAGCCAGCATCAGAGATTTATTCAAAGAGTGGGAACCCAAACTTACGGATGATAAATGGTTAGATAATAGCCATTACCAATCATATCTTGTTTTAAATCTCTGTAGAATTTTATATACAGTTTTACAGGCAGATGCCACTTCTAAGAATGTTTCTGCTACTTGGGTTAAAAAAGAGTTTCCTCAATGGGAAAACCTTATAGAAACAGCTAAACAATGGAGCTATGGAAAAGAGATGAAGTTACACGACCAAACAAAAGAATTTATCAAATTCACAATAGATCAAGTCAATGGACACAAAATTGATTAAGCATACATTGGTACCTGAATTTGATATCGCTGGAAGGTCTGATAAACTCTGTTTAAATATGATATATAGGTGTTCAATTCCAGTCTGAACTGGTTCACAGATAGCCGAGCAATCCTGATGTGTGAAGCCAACCCACACCGGGTGTGGGTATCTCAAGACAAATAACTTGACAAAAGAGTTGACAATTTGTATAATTAGTTTATGTATACTCCGAAGTTTAGCTTTACCCCTGAGCTTATTAACCACCTGACACAAATAGAAAGGCTTTATGGTCAGCTTTCAGCCGAAAAACTGATTCCGTCTTTGAGCCTCAAATTGAGCCA
>MFJZ01000027.1:588-849 GCA_001781025.1 Candidatus Gottesmanbacteria bacterium RIFCSPLOWO2_01_FULL_49_10 | reverse complement strand
AGCATCGAAGGCAATCCGCTTTCACCTCGGGAAGTCACCAATATCCTTCTTGATGACTCTATTCCAACTACCAAATCCGAGCTCGAAGTCAAAAACTACTTCAACGCGCTCAATTACATCTCGGTTATGGCTCAACAGAGGAAGACTTTGACCATTCCACTCGTACTCGAAGTCCACAAACGCGTCATGGCTAAAATTGATATCAAACGGCCCGGGCAGTTCCGTTCTTCAGGGGTGGTTGTAGGGCATCGTAATATGGCA
>MFJZ01000027.1:0-551 GCA_001781025.1 Candidatus Gottesmanbacteria bacterium RIFCSPLOWO2_01_FULL_49_10 | reverse complement strand
CGCAGGCGATTGATTCACGGCTTAAAGAGCTGTTTGAGTACCTAAAACAACCCTCAACCATAAGTCCTTTGATCCTGGGTGGAATTCTCCATCACGAAGTGACTTATATTCACCCTTTTTTTGATGGTAACGGCCGGGTAACTCGACTTCTGACTGCTTATTATTTACTCCTTCACGACTATGAGGTCACCAAATATTTTATTTTAGATGATTACTATGATTTGGATCGTTTGGAATATTCCGACAAACTTCACTCAGCTGACAAGGGCAACAAAACAGAATGGCTCGAATATTTGCTGGAAGGTATCGCGCATTCACTTCGCGCGGCTTTAGAACGGGTACATGATTTGACCGAGCGGCATATTGAGTCAATCAAAGGGGACAAACGGGTACTCGTTTCTAGGCGCGAAGAGGATGTTTTACAAATTGTGGTAGAACTCAAAAAAATTAAAACTCAAGACGTGGTAAAACGCTTGCAAGTTTCCCGCCAACAAGCCCAATCATTACTTCACAATTTAGTTGAGAAGGAAATTTTGGAAAGAGTCGGCATC
>MFJZ01000026.1:6941-14431 GCA_001781025.1 Candidatus Gottesmanbacteria bacterium RIFCSPLOWO2_01_FULL_49_10 | reverse complement strand
GAGGCGACCGATGTATGCGTCGGTCGGATTATGGAGGAAATTTTGCGCGTTGACGGTGCTTGCATCATTACCGGTGATCATGGTAACGTGGAAGAGATGCTGGGAGCTGACGGAGGAATGGATACCGAGCATTCGACATTCCCAGTACCGTTTATGGTGATAGCCAAACGATTTCTGGGATATCCTCATCATCTCCCGAAAGGCAAGCTTGCCGATGTGGCGCCAACACTCCTTTGTCTCCTCGGTCTTGCCGTACCACCAGAAATGACAGGGATAAATTTATTGGCAGATTTTATACAAGGAGGGAAAACATGAAAACAACTCTTTCCATTATTAAAGCGGATACGGGATCAATCGGCGGGCATAATCGCCCAAGTGATGTCATGCTGGCTAAAGCTAAAGAGGCCATGGGGGTTGCAGTGAAATCTGGACTCCTGACAGACGCGCGAGTGACATTTACCGGCGATGACATTGCCCTTCTCATGATACACGACAAGGGTACAGACAATCCGGACATTCACAAACTCGCCTGGGATACGTTTGTGGCAACCACCGCCATTGCCAAATCCCAAGGGCTTTACGGCGCAGGACAAGACCTTCTCAAGGACGCGTTTTCCGGAAACGTCCGGGGTATGGGGCCGGGATCGGCAGAAATCGAACTCGAAGAACGACCGGCTGAACCGTTTGTTGTGTTTGCCGCAGATAAGTGCGGGCCGGGGGTATTTAATTATCCGTTCTTTTGTTCATTTGCCGATCCGTTTCATAATGCTGGTCTGCTTCTTGCCCCGGAGATGCGGGGAGGATTTACGTTTAATATTATGGACGTTAATTATACGGAGGGAGATCGTGTTATCTCGCTGAAAGTACCGTGTGATTACTATGATGTCGCTACACTTTTGCGTGATCCGAACCATTACGTCATCGAAAGCATTGTGGAGAATGCAGGTGGACTTACTGCTGCAGTGGCCTCAACAAGCAGACTTCACAATATCGCCGGAAAGTATGTGGGCAAGGATGACCCGGTTGCTATTGTCCGAACCCAAAAATCCTTTCCCGATACGGGTGAAATAACGTCACCATGGTCCTTAGCGCATTACGTTTTAGGAAATAATCGCGGAAGTCACCATGTGGCGGTGATGCCGGTTAAACAAAATACTATTATTTCATATTTTGACGGACCGACAATCGTTACCGCAGCAGGCTATTGTGTTCATGAGGGAAAACTTACGGAAGCAGTTGATATATTTGACCAACCGTTCTGGGATATGATCCGAGAGAAAGCGTCGCAAAAGACTTTAGAAATGCGACGGCAGGGTTTTTTCAATCCCGCCATGGGTCCGCAAGATGAGATGGAGTACACCGGAGTGATGGAAAACTTAAAACGATTGGATGAAAAGTTTGTCGTGAGGAAGAAATAAGGATGAAATCCGACGTCTTCAATAAACCCGCTCGTCTGAAGAACCCTCCCAATCTTGGCGACTATGATGAGGTTTGTCGCTCATTTGATTGGAGGTCAGTGCGCAAAGAGCTTGACTGGTTTGATGGAACGAAAATCAACGCCGCCTATAATGCGATCGACCGCCACACCCAGACCTGGAGGAAGAATAAAGTGGCGTTGTATTGGGAAGATGAAGCTGGATCGACCCGTCAATACACATTTGAACAACTTTCGTTGTTGTCAAACAAGATGGGAAACATCCTCAAGGACTTTGGAGTGAGTCGAGGAGAAAGAGTGTTCATTTTTCTCCCCCGAGTACCGGAATTGTACATATCTTTCCTTGGAGCCCTAAAGATTGGTGCAATCGCAGGAACTTTGTTCAGTGCGTTTCAGGAGCAGGCCTTGGCTGATCGCCTAGGTAATAGCGATGCCGAAGTCGTCATCACCAATAAAGAATTAAAAGAGAGAATCGATAAAGTGCGAAAGAAATTACCAGCACTCAAGCACATCATAACGGTCGACAGTGAGGACTTCATCAAATCCTTTGAACACGTCAGTGACGAACTTCACATCGCCCACATGGATCCGGACGAGTATGCTTTCATGCTCTATACAAGCGGCACCACCGGCAAGCCAAAAGGGGTCGTCCACGTCCACCGCGCGATTCTCCAGGAACACATGACCGCCAAGTGGGTCTTGGACCTTCGCGATGATGATACCTACTGGTGCACAGCTGATCCGGGCTGGGTGACGGGAATCGCCTACGAAATTCTCGGGAGTTGGTCGTGTGGCGTCGCAGCGGTCGTCTACGCCGGACGCTTTGATCCAAAGCGATGGTATGAAATTCTTGCAAAATACAAAGTGTCCGTCTGGTACACGGCGCCCACCGCGATCCGCATGCTCATGGCAGCGGGGAGCAACCTCGTTCACGAGTATGATCTTTCCTCTCTTCGCCACATGTGCTCGGTAGGAGAGCCTCTCAATCCTGAAGCGATCACCTGGGCCATCAAAACATTTGACAAACCCTTTCACGACACCTGGTGGCAGACGGAGACCGGTGCTATCTGCATCGCCAATTATCCCGCGATGGACATAAAAATCGGCTCCATGGGCAAACCCGTCCCGGGCATTACCGCGGCAATCGTGGATGACCAAGGTCACAAAGTCCCCGATGGGAATGAAGGAAATATCGCTCTTAAACCCAAGTGGCCATCCATGATGCATACCATCTGGCGTCGTCCCCATAAATACGAGAGTTACTTTACCGGCGGATGGTACATAAGCGGAGATCGCGGCATGAGAGATAAAGATGGCTACTTTTGGTTCATTGGAAGGGCAGATGATGTCATCAAAACCGCGGGGGAGCGCGTGGGGCCATTTGAAGTGGAATCAGCCCTTGTGTCCCATCCTGCGGTCGTCGAGGCAGGAGTCATCGGCAAGCCGGACGCGATGCGCGGAGAGATCATCAAGGCATTCGTAGTGCTGGATAAAAAGTACCTCCGTAAAAGATTCCGGGAATCCGTTGGATTCCCGGAATCGGACAAGAAAGCCCTCAGGGAGGAGCTTTCTCAGTATGTAAAAAAGCATCTGGCTGGACATGCCTATCCGCGTGAGGTAGAATTCATCGACAAGCTTCCTAAAACCCGCTCCGGAAAAATAATGAGAAGGATTTTGAAAGCAAAAGAAATGGGTCTGCCTATTGGGGATACGAGTACGCTTGAGGAATATTAATGATTAAAACTGGCTATCAGGTTATTTACAAATGCGATGAGAATCCTCCCTGGAGATCTCCAGAAATTACGCTATTGCCAAGGGACGGAGAAGTAGTAGCTCGCTATTTTCCTCCACCAGAAGAAATTAGTAATGCTCATCACAGGGAGCATGATCCTGCGCATAGTATTCAAGTAGAACAGGCAATACCTATTAATGTATTTCCCGAAATTTCTGCGACGTAATCTGTTAATCAGTGCCTAAACGGAGTTTATAGACAAAAGGATCACAAATTCACCCTGTGGATTTTCAAATTTTTGAAGCGCCTCTGACGACTTACCCCGCCAGACTTCTTCGTGAACCTTCGTAAGTTCCCGTGCGATGACGATGGGGATGTCGCCCATGACGGTTTGC
Source organism: Candidatus Gottesmanbacteria bacterium RIFCSPLOWO2_01_FULL_49_10 (assembly GCA_001781025.1). Taxonomy (GTDB): domain Bacteria; phylum Patescibacteriota; class Microgenomatia; order UBA10105; family UBA927; genus MFJZ01. The sequence goes on along the minus strand of MFJZ01000026.1, from coordinate 10,869 downwards.
ATGTCTGTCAGGATTTGGTGTAGTTTGTGAGGAGCACAATAAAAAATAATCGTTGGATGGTTCGATGGTTTCATGGTTAAAAGACTTTGGAAAAGGTCAAATCTATGTTTTTCTTTTTCCGGCGGATAACCAAGAAAAAGAAATTGATTGGTGGGTAGGCCCGAGGAAGTAAGTGCGGCGATTGCAGCCGTCGGGCCGGGGATGCTTACCACCTGGATGCCGCGTTTAAGCGCTTCACTCACCAGTTTGTAGCCGGGATCGGAAATAAGTGGAGTTCCGGCGTCACTGACCAATGCGACGTTTTTTCCCTGTTGAAGGTATTCAATAAGAAGCGGTGTCTGGGACTGTTCTTGGCGGTCATCGAAACGAACAAGCTTTTGTGTAGAAAGTATATTACTATGTAGTGCTATACTTCCGTATCTCTTTTTAAGTTCTTGAAGAAGCATTCCGGTTCTCCTGGTATCCTCGCAAGCGATGATGTCGACAGAAAAAAGCGTTTTGATGGCGCGGATGGTGATATCCGCCAGGTTCCCGATCGGTGTTGACACTATGGAGAGTGTTCCCATACAATAATTATAGCGCATACGGCGCTTTTCTTTTTGAAAAACAGCATGTTTGATTTTTTCCTAAAACCGGAACTCCTCATTAGAACGGCCGGGCTGGTCGGCGTATTTGGCGTATTATTTGCCGAGTCCGGACTTTTTTTTGGGTTTTTCCTCCCCGGTGATAGTCTGCTTTTTACCGCGGGTGTCCTCTCGTCGCAGGGTTTACTAAGCTTTCCGCTTCTTCTTCTCGTCAGCTACGTGGGAGCAGTGCTCGGAGATAATGTGGGGTATTGGTTCGGCCACAAGGTGGGAAAAAAGTTGTTCCAAAAGGAAGACAGCCTGTTTTTCAAGAAACATCACCTCATTGACGCACAAAATTTTTATAATCAGCATGGTGCCAAGACCATCGTCCTTGCACGCTTCATGCCTTTTGTCCGAACATTTGCTCCGATTGTTGCCGGAACGGCTGATATGCACTACCCGACGTTTATGAAATATAACCTTCTGGGTGGGCTCCTGTGGGCGGTCGGAATTTCCTCACTCGGGTACTTTTTGGGGAATATCCCCCTCGTCAAGCATAACTACGAGCTCGTCATCCTCATTATCATTTTCGGATCGGTTTTGCCCATTGCTATCCATTTTCTCATAGACCAGGATAGGCGTGACGGGTTAAAAAAACGGGTAAAAAAAATCTTTCGGATGTCCTAATTTATGCGCTGTATCTTCGTATGAGGCCGACCACCCTCCCCTGAATCTTCACATGGGTGGTAAATATGGGCGACATTTGGGCATTTGCCGGCATGAGCTTAATGCGATCATTTTCAAAGTAGATGCGCTTGAGAGTCGCCAGACCATTGGGTAACAGCGCGACCACGATATCCCCGTTTTTGGCATCTTGCTGATGTTGAATGACGACGAAGTCTCCGTCCAGAATCCCGTCATCAATCATCGAGGTTCCCTTCACTTGTAATATATAATGTGGCTTGCCGGAAGCTATCATGCTGGGAGCTACCGATACGTAGTAATTGGGATCGGTATAGGGCTCAAGGGGGACCCCGGCTGCGATAAAACCCAGGACGGGTAGCTCAACGGCTCCTTCGTTTGCTCCGGACCGGAATGTATCTTTCACCACCTCAAGTCCTCGGGCAGTGCCGTCCAGTTTATTGATAAAGCCCTTGATTCTGAGCTTGTCGATGTGCTCATGGACCGTAGCCGGAGAATGAATGCCCATGGCAAGCCCGATTTCTTTGAGGGTAGGCGCATACCCGTACCGCTGGATGAATTGCGTGATAAAATCGAGAAGCTGTCGTTCTTTTGGGTATAGGATTGCTGGCATAATGTTCCTCTTGAATCCCATCTAAAAATAATGATAGGATGTTGCTAGTAAACTAAATTTAAACCGAATTGTCAACTACATTTTATACAATCAAACTATATCATTTCCCATAATAAAACGTAATATGAATCGATTTCGACTCACCACGCAATTTCTTCCGAGCGGAGACCAGCCGCAGGCGATCGAGAAGCTCGTATCCAATGTGGCCGCAGGTGACAAGGAGCAGGTTCTGCTCGGCGTGACCGGGAGCGGCAAGACCTTTACCATGGCAAGCGTCATAGAAAAAATACAAAAACCCACGCTAATTATTTCTCATAACAAAACCTTGGCAGCACAGCTATACCAGGAGTTCAGAGACTTTTTCCCCCAAAATGCCGTCAGCTACTTTGTCTCCTACTATGATTACTACCAACCGGAGGCATATATACCACAGACAGATACCTACATCGAAAAGGAGACGGAGATAAACGAAGAGATCGACAAGCTGCGTCTTGGGGCAACGACCAATCTCATGACGCGTCCGGATACGATCGTCGTCGCGTCCGTCTCCTGTATCTACAATATCGGTTCTCCCAAGGAATATGGGCACTTCGTCCTTGAGCTCTCTGTCGGGATGAAGGTATCGCGAGAAGGTATCCTTACGCGCCTTGTGCAACTGCAGTACGAACGAAGTGACTATAGTTTTCACCGGGGGACGTTTCGCGTACGGGGAGACACGATAGATCTTTTTCCTGCGTATGAAGATAGGGGACTTCGCTTTGTCACAAAAGCGGACAAACTGGCCAAATTAGAAAAATTTGATCCATTGACCGGCAAGATCATAGAGAATCTCTCTGGCACGTTGATCTATCCCGCCAAACACTACATGACCGACCCGCAAAAATACAAGGAAGTATTTCCCATAATACGACAGGATCTCGCACGGCATTCCCAGGCACTCAAAAATCAGGGAAAGCTCCTCGAAGCGCATCGGATTGAGCAACGCGTCACCTATGACCTTGAGATGATTGCAGAGTTGGGCTACGTCAACGGGATCGAAAACTACTCACGGTATTTTGACGGACGAAAAATCGGGGAGCCCCCGTATACACTCCTTGATTACTTTTCCCACGCGTCCCGGAACGACTGGCTCTTGTTTATCGATGAATCTCATATGACCATGCCGCAGATACGAGGCATGTATAACGGCGACCGGAGCCGAAAGCAGACACTTATAGACTTTGGTTTTCGGCTGCCGGCAGCTTTAGATAATCGACCCCTGCGGTTTGAGGAATTTCTGCGACGAATGCCCCAAACCATCTATGTCTCGGCCACGCCTGACGAGTGGGAGATCGCTCGCGTTCAGGAAAACGCGATCAACGGCAAAAGACAAAAGAAAAACGGTAAAAGGGCTGGCCAAAGAGACGGTATTGTGGAGCAACTCGTGCGACCGACCGGTTTAGTCGATCCAAAGGTGACAGTGCGCCCGATACAAGGTCAGATTGATGATTTAATGAAGGAAATTAAAACAAGGGTCGAGCGCCATGAACGCGTGTTGGTGACGACGCTTACCAAGCGCATGGCTGAGGATCTTGCCTCCTACCTTGCCAATGAAAACATAAAGGTCCACTATCTCCATTCAGACATCGTTACCCTAGATCGCTCAGATATCCTTGCCGATCTGCGTCGCGGGGCATACGATGTCATTGTCGGCATCAATCTTCTCCGCGAAGGCCTTGATCTTCCCGAAGTCTCCCTGGTTGCAATTCTTGATGCGGATAAGGAAGGATTCCTTCGAAGCCGCACAAGTCTCGTCCAAACAATGGGCAGAGCTGCCCGGCACGTGTCTGGGGAAGTAATCATGTATGCGGACCGCATGACGGATTCCATGAATGCGGCAATTGGTGAGGTAGGACGCCGCCGACACGTTCAACTTGCCTACAATAAAGTACACGGGATCATCCCCCAGGGAATCACCAAGCCCATCCGGGAACGTCTGGTTGAGAAAGAGGAGGAGGTCCAGGATAAGCCGCTCCTTGCTAGAGCCTCCCAAGAAGAGCTTGACCGC
>MFJZ01000026.1:0-6930 GCA_001781025.1 Candidatus Gottesmanbacteria bacterium RIFCSPLOWO2_01_FULL_49_10 | reverse complement strand
ATGACGCCCGAGGATAAAAAGAAGTTTGTGACCCAGCTCACCCGCGCGATGCGCAGGGCCAGCCGCGACCTGGATTTTGAACAGGCGGCAAAGCTGAGAGACACGATCACGCAGATGTCTCTGAGTACAAACGCATGAAAACTTGTAAACCTTCAAAATTTGTAGGAATGCAGTGTCAACAAATTAATAGGTGCATTTTTCTCGATGACCCCAACAACTCTTTTTACATTTATCGATCAGCCCCGAAATATGCCGAGACACGCTAAAGAATTATGAAGAAGATCCCAGTGGTAGAGAAATAGAAGGGTGTGTCAAACAGGAAGAAGTCCTCACCATGCTTCGCGAACGCGCACGAGGGTAACGCAGTTTTATAATAGACAATCCAAGGTTGTTTAAATTTGTTTGTCCACCTGCCAGGTGACTTAGCTTGACACATCTCCTTTCCACATCTAAACTAATTACATGTCATCCAATAGAAACGTCGTATTGGCCACAGAAGAAATTTATCACATCTTTAATAGAGGAGTAGAACGCCGCGAGATTTTTACTGATAAATGGGAATATCGACGAGCTCTGGGCACTATGAATTACTATCGTTTTTTGGAACCTCCTATTCGTTATTCTAAATACATTATTCTAGAAGAAAAAAGACGTATTCAATTACTCAACGCACTTTTAACCAGCCAACTCCAGGTAGATATCCTAGCTTTTTGCCTCATGCCCAACCATTTTCACCTTTTACTCAAACAAACCGCCAATGCCGGTATTTCCCGCTTTGTCTCCAAATCTTGTGACAGTTACAGCAAATATTTCAATATTAAACATGATCGGGTCGGGCCTTTATTCCAAGGCCCATTTAAAGCCGTACGGGTAGAATCCGAAGAACAACTTATCCATCTATCCCGCTATATTCACCTGAATCCGATATCATCGTTCTTAATCAAAGAAGCAGAGCTCGATTCATACTCTTGGTCATCCCTGCCTGAATACTTAGCACCTCAAGGAAACACATTATCTAACCCTACGTTTATCGGGGGGTTATTTAAATCCCCGACCGGATATAGAGATTTTATACATAACCAAATTGACTACGCCCAAAAAATGGAATGTATAAAACACCTGGCATTTGAAGAAAAAGAATAGGTGCCAATGTAATCCATCTGGCAGGTGGTCGTTTCTTTCACTTCACCCACGTAACGCGCCGTGCCAGCAGCGACCTAGACTTTAAAACCGCCTCTAAACTCAGGCGTCTAATGATTCATATATCCCTAGCATAATTTGCCCTAAAGTTTCTAGATCAGGTAATTCATCCCCTGTTAAAATCTCTAAGGCACTTTTAGCCATTGCCGCTATTTCCTGTTTTGCAACACACTGAACATAGCTCGGATGCAAAAATGCCTTGACCCGTGCGTCTATAATCTGATCATAGGAGTGAAGAAGATATGTCTTTAAAGCGTAGTCAAATCCGGCTTCGGTCAATAGCTCAACAATCGGCTCGGAAGTACGTACATCTCCACCAGCAACCCACGCATCATTCAATGCATAAGCACAAATACCGTCACCCAATTTTGAACAAGTAAGACCACCAAATTGCCTTTCACAACCCTTCATTCTGCGATTATATCAGACCGGCATTTGAACGTTCGCACTCGGATAATCATGCTATAATACTTATGCCACGGTTAATCGGTGGTCATTTGTGTTATGGAAAAACTTATCATCAAAGGCGCACGCCAGCATAATCTCAAAAATATCACCCTTGAGCTGCCGAAAAATAAGCTCATTGTGTTTACCGGCCTCTCCGGATCGGGCAAAAGCTCACTTGCCTTTGACACGATCTACGCGGAGGGCCAGCGGCGGTACGTTGAATCACTTTCCTCCTACGCCAGACAGTTTTTAGGGATCATGGACAAGCCGGACGTGGACGCGATTATTGGCTTATCTCCGGCTATCTCGATTGACCAAAAATCTACCTCACATAACCCCCGTTCTACCGTCGGCACCGTCACGGAGATTTATGACTACCTCAGGCTTCTCTACGCCAGGATTGGTCACCCGCATTGCCCCAATTGCGGCAGAGAAGTGCAAAAACTGGATAAACAGCAGATTGTCATGATGATTTTTGATGCGGCCTCCCAGAGTATCGCAAACGAGGGGAAGAAGCTTTTTAAATGCGCGATCTTATCCCCCGTCGTACGCGACCGTAAGGGCGAGTTTACCGGACTTTTTGATACGATTCGCGCCAAGGGCTACCGCATGATGCGGGTGGATGGGCGCTTTCTAGAAGTTAATGAGGATATCCTGCTTATCAAAACCAACAAGCACTCTGTTGATGTCGTCGTTGACCGCCTGACGCTTGATCAAGAAACACTTTCGTTTCTCAAAAACAACAAGTCCAAAAGGGGCAGCCTTCCGGATGTAGCGATCAAAAGCCGCATCGCTGATGCTCTCGAGCAGGCACTGAACCTCTCTGGGGGACTTGTCATCGTTTCAGAGATACTCGACAAAGGGTTTAGCATCCCCGATAAGCCAAAAGAAACGAGAGACCACATATACTCGGAGCAGTTTTCCTGTCCGGTGTGCAATATCTCCATTGCGGAAATAGAGCCTCGGTCATTTTCTTTCAACTCTCCCCATGGGGCCTGTGCGGTCTGCACGGGGCTTGGCAAAATTCTGACGGTCGATCCCGAGCGGGTCATCAATACGAACCTCTCAATTTCTGAGGGAGGAATACTACCCTTTGCCAAAATGTTTTTTCACGATACCTGGTTTTCTCGGGTCGTGACCACAGTAGCTGCCGAACATGGCATCGATCTTCGGGCACCATTGAGCCTCCTTACGAAAACCCAGCGCAGTGTCCTCCTCTACGGCACCGGGGACAGAAACTATCTCGTCCGCGGCCAAAACCGCTTCGGGGACCAGACGACCATTTCCGAGTGCTACCCGGGGCTCGTACATGAGCTCAAAAGACGCTTCAGCCAATCGGAGTCGGACTTTGTGCGGGAAGAGATCCAAAAGTATATGCGCGAGGAAGTGTGTCAGGACTGTGCGGGGACGAGGTTAAAAAAAGAATCCCTGACGGTCACGGTCAACGGTGTATCGATTTCTGAAGTAACCGCTATGTCGATTCAGTTGTGCCATGCGTGGATGGTGGACCTTGGCGCTACCCTGGTCACCATTTCCGACCGGACCATCGCAACCCCCATTATAAAAGAAATCCTCTCCCGCCTCCAATTCCTGGTAGCGGTGGGACTCGAGTATCTGACACTTTCCCGTACGGCAACCACCCTTTCAGGCGGCGAAGCGCAGCGCATACGTCTGGCTTCTCAGATCGGTTCGGGACTCTCGGGCGTTTTATACGTTTTAGATGAGCCCTCGATCGGCCTCCATCAGAGGGACAATACCAAGCTTATCCATACCCTGCAAAAACTTAGGGATTTGGGAAATACCGTCATTGTGGTCGAGCACGACCGGGAGACGATCGAAGAAGCAGACAGGATTGTGGACTTCGGACCGGGAGCAGGGGAGCACGGCGGCGCGATCGTCGCGGAAGGTACCGTCAGCGAAATAAAACTGAACAAACACTCTTTGACCGCCCAATACCTGACCGGTAAACGGACGATCGGACGTCCTCGTCAGGACCTCCATAATAACGATTCCCCTAACTCCCTCCCTCATGCACCGTCGCTCCTGACCATAAAAGGTGCCACACGCAATAATCTAAAAAATGTGGACACGAGCTTTCCCCTGGGTCAGTTAATTTGCGTGACCGGGGTGTCGGGCAGTGGGAAGTCGAGCTTGGTCGTTGAGACCTTGTATCCGGCACTTATCAATCACACCAATACTCTCAGCCATCTTGCGACGGGAGCATATGAAAGAATCGAAGGGCTTGAGCGTGTCGACAAGGCCATCTTGATTGACCAATCTCCCATAGGGCGTACCCCACGCAGTAATCCTGCAACATACACCGGCGCATTTACCTACATACGGGAGCTTTTTGCCTCGCTCTCTGAATCGCGGCTTCGCGGGTACCATCCGGGCCGTTTCTCGTTTAATGTTAAAGGTGGCAGGTGTGAGGCGTGTGAGGGTGAAGCGCAGAAAAAGATCGAAATGCAGTTTCTTTCCGATGTGTATGTTTCCTGCGAAGTGTGCCACGGAACCCGCTATGATACCGAGACCTTGGAAGTGACCTATCAGGGTAAATCCATTGCAGACGTCCTTGCAATGACGATTGAGGAAGCCCTGGCCCTTTTCCATAACCATCCCGGACTTGTGGGTAAACTTCAAACGATCGTTGACGTCGGCCTCTCCTATATCCGTCTCGGCCAGCCTGCACCCACTCTTTCAGGAGGGGAGGCGCAGCGGGTGAAACTGGCAAGCGAGCTCTCGCGCAGAGCCACCGGAAAGACCGTGTATATCCTGGACGAACCGACCACGGGGCTCCACTTTGCGGATTTAGAAAAGCTCCTTCATGTGCTCCATAGGTTGACGGCTCTGGGAAACACCGTCATCGTCATTGAGCACAACCTTGATATCATCAAGAATGCGGACTGGATTATCGACCTGGGTCCAGATGGCGGTGAGCGTGGTGGACTGGTTGTGGCGACCGGTACTCCCCGGGATGTTTCTCGTGTCTCTTCTTCCTACACAGGACAATACATAAAAAACATATTAGAATAAGGCAATGACGATTCACACTGCTTTTCGCTTCTCGTTTGCTGTTTGCTTTTTGTGTCTCTTGGCCTATTTTGGTCTCCCAACAAAAGTTCTGGCAACGGGCGAATTTAAGGCGAGCTACGATGTCCAATATGCGGTTGCCCCTTCCGGCGTCACGATTGTGACTCAGAACGTGACCCTGGTCAATCAGTTTACCAATCTCTACCCAAAACAGTATCAGATTAGTATCGACTCCGAACGGATTCAAAACGTTATCGCCCGTGATGACGGAGGAGTCATAACGCCCGCAATTACCCAAAAAGACGGCAAAACAGACATTGTGCTCACGTTTAATCAGCAGATAGTCGGCATAGGGAAAAAACAGTCTTTTACCCTTCGCTACGAGCACCTCGACATTACGCAAAAAAACGGGAGTATTTGGGAAGTAACGATTCCCGGTATCGCCGATGATCCGGATATCGATGCGTATTATGTCACCCTAGAGGTCCCCCCAACGTTTGGGGCCAATGCCTTTACGTCTCCCATCCCCGCCGATGGGAGACGCTGGAATCGCGATCAAATGGCCCGGGGCGGCATAAGTGCTGCATATGGCTTACTGCAACATGCCAAGCTTCAGTTATCGTACTATTTGGAAAATCCCAAACTTACTCCCGCGTTTTCCGAAATAGCCCTGCCCCCGGATACTCCGTATCAAAAAATCACGATTGACGCAATCGATCCGAAGCCCACCTCAGTCCGTCGCGATGAAGACGGAAACTGGCTCGTGCGTTTTGACCTTGTCCCCGGGCAAAAACTTGAAGTAAAGGCACAGGTATCCGTGACCATGAGCCTGGAAAGCCGCACCGACCCCCCCGCGGAAGATATCCAGATAAGGGATTCGTATCTTCGCGCACTTCCGTACTGGGAAGCGGATAATGACAAGATTCTCGCGCTCGCTGCGACCTACACGACCCCCCGGCAAATCTATGACTACGTCGTTACCACCCTTGCCTATGACTACAATCGGGCCACGCAAAACCCTGTCAGGAAAGGAGCCGTCGCCGCACTTTTATCCCCAAAGGAATCCGTGTGCATGGAGTTCACCGATCTTTTTATTGCCATCGCCCGAGCCGCAGGTATTCCTGCCAGACAATTGGTCGGGTACGCGCATACGACAAACCCAAAGCTCCGGCCATTGTCCCTTATTTCCGACGTTCTCCATGCATGGCCTGAGTATTTTGATAAAGACCGGAATGTATGGGTGCCGATTGACCCGACGTGGGGCAACACGACGAATGGAGTCAATTATTTTGACAAGTTGGATTTTAATCACATCGTCTTTGCGATAAACGGTATGTCCAGTAGTACGCCGTATCCTGCTGGCTTTTACCGGAAACCCGGACAAAAAGGAAAAGACGTACTCGTTGAGTTTATAGATGCCTCACCCGTACCTGCAACTCCCCCTGATTCTTTGGAAGTTTCCATACAATTTCCCCAAAAGGTAACGGCAGGGTTTACTGCCAACGGAACGGTGACGATCGAAAACAAGAGCGGTACAGCGGTCGAATCGGCAACCGTACTCATCCAGGCAACCCCACTCTCCTACTCTGTCACACAGACAGAACATGATATACCTCCTTTTACGAAAATCACGATACCGATTACGGTTTCGGTTCCGGGAAGTACCACCGGCAATAAAGGAAGGCTCGCCGTCACGGTCAACGGGCAACTCACGAACTACTTTTTCGACATTCAACCGCTGTACTGGTTATATCTGGCACTTTTTGGCATGGTGGGGAGTAGTTTATTTCTCTTGTCGTACGCTCTGACCCATGTCTCAACATGGAACATATTTCGAAAACATTCCTAACCCTTCCAAGGTCCCCGGGTGTCTATCTTTTTAAAGACAGCGCGGGTGTGATATTGTACGTCGGCAAGGCAAAAAATCTAGCCAATCGCGTCCGGCAATACTTCACGAGTGACGGGGCGATCGGGGGAAAAACCAGACGTCTGGTTCCGCAGATACGAGCCATAGAGGTGGTACAGACAGATACCGAATTTGACGCACTGATTCAAGAAGCAAAACTCATTCACGCATACCAACCCAAATACAACGCAATCGCCAAGGATGACAAAAGCCCTCTTTACATGGTCGTTACGCGCGGGGAGAGGCTCCCGAGAATATTTTTCAGCCGCAAGCGCACCCTTGAGCCTCACGAGGTGGGCAGATCGACGAACCGCTTTATCGCAGGTCCGTTTCAATCATCTCGGATC
>MFJZ01000025.1:14122-14877 GCA_001781025.1 Candidatus Gottesmanbacteria bacterium RIFCSPLOWO2_01_FULL_49_10 | reverse complement strand
CTTTCGGAGATGATGATGAAATACATTGTCGACATGATTAAGGACTATGCGGCTCGAACCCCCGTGAACCTTGCAGTCGCAGGCGGTGTGTTTGCCAACGTCAAGCTCAACGGGTCTCTCGCGTCACTCCCCCAGGTACGCGAGCTTTATGTATATCCGCATATGGGCGACGGCGGCCTTGCGGCTGGGGCCGCATTCTCTCTTGCCGCAATATCCGGGCTTCGGCCCAAGCGCATTTCAGACGTCTATCTTGGCGACAGTCCGAGCGAGAGAGATATACGAGCCGTGATCGGCGTATACAAAAAGCGAATTCGTGTGGCAAAACCGAAAGATTTGTCCGGTAGGATAGCCCGGGCTCTTCACCATGGACATGTCGTGGCGATTGTCCGGGGCCGTATGGAGTACGGGCCCCGCGCACTTGGACACCGTTCTCTCCTGGTCCGGGCGACAGACCCACGCGTCAATGATTGGCTCAACCGCCGCTTGCGACGGAGCGAGTTTATGCCGTTTGCACCGATTCTGCGGCAAGGAGATCTCGGTCGGTACTTTAAAGGATCGGAAAAAGTTATGTCCAGTTTGCCGTTTATGACCGTGACGCTTTCCTGTAACGCACGATGCAAGCGGGAGGCGCCGGCTATTGTCCACGTTGACGGCTCTGCGCGTCCGCAGGTGGTCACGCGCGGGGTCGAGCCGTTTATCTACGACGTCCTACCCCAATACGCGAGTTTAAGCGGGCTACGGATTCTGATCAACAC
>MFJZ01000025.1:13867-14051 GCA_001781025.1 Candidatus Gottesmanbacteria bacterium RIFCSPLOWO2_01_FULL_49_10 | reverse complement strand
CCGATCCTAACGCGCTTCCGCAGTGTTTTGCCTGCCCATAGCAATTTTACTATTATGTGCGTTTTTCGCACAGAATGACATTGGCTCCGCAGTAAAAACGGTGGACAAGCGGGAGAGACTCAAAAAACGGCTCAACGGATTTGAGAATTTTTGTGAGCGTGGTGTTACAAAAATACGGCGTGAT
>MFJZ01000025.1:6542-13835 GCA_001781025.1 Candidatus Gottesmanbacteria bacterium RIFCSPLOWO2_01_FULL_49_10 | reverse complement strand
CCGCATCCCGTATCCACGAGTTGAGAGTGGGCGGCCAGTATGACCGTTCCCCGTGAGTCCGATGATAGTAGGAATAATGTTCGATAAGCTTCAAGATTGGATTGTACCCGTTGGGTTCAAGAATGACGATATGCCCGAGGACCGCGCTGCACTTTTTTATTGCCAGTTGAGGGCGGGCGAGATGATGGAGGACTCCCCGCATGACTGCGACGTCAAACTCACGAGAGCGACAGAGCGAATCAAGAGCATATATATCGCCCGTACGAAAGAGAATTTTCCCCGATAGCCCTGGGGGTACATTTTTTCTGGCGCGGGCGATTGCGTGGGCTGATATATCAAATCCGGTGACGGACAAAGGCTTCAGTTGTTTGGCAAGCTCAATGGTATATGTCCCGTCCCCACAGCCAATGTCCAGTATCCGGATAGCCCCGGGAAAGTGCGTTCGGAGAAGCGTCAGGATTTCCTCTGACTGTTTTTTTGTGGCGATTCTGGCGGAGTAGATATTTTGCGTGTATTGATAACTCCCAAACGTATCTATATCAAGATCAAAGGCATGATTATTGGTTTGGTTGCGTTGCTGTTTCATGACTTTTTGGTATAAATCGTGACGTATACGCCCAGTTCGTTAAAGAGCTTTCCGCTCATTCGGATAAGCGTCGGGTCCCGCTCAATGGCGCGGATTTCGCTTATGTGCCACGCGACCATTTTTTGAAAATCAAGATTATTGTGGCGTGAGGAAGGCAAGACTTCAACTGTGACGACATACGAAGGGTAAAGGATTTCAGAGCTCGTGTGTTCGCGTGTTAGGGCAAACTTCAGGTTGACATAATCGGGCGAAAACGCATTGGCAACACCTGCCACCTGGATGGGTTTGGTTGCCTCGACGTTTCGGACGATAAAATCGAGCACATCTCGGGCTCGCTCGTCGTTGGGTCCGGGGAGTTTTTTAGGCCAGCGGCTGGTGTCGTAGAAAAACCAATGATCCGTATAGTCGGTTTGGTCAAAGGTTAAGCCGTGGAGGCTTTGTGCACTGGCCCCGTAGACCTGAGACGGTAACCGGACGAGATGGACAGAGAGATGATACAAGAAAAGGATGGCGGCGAGGGCAAAAGCCACGCGGACTCGGGGTTTTTGTATCCGTAGCAGGCGATCGACTGTTTCCGTGATACCGAGTGCGGCGAGGATGAACAGGAACGGCATGGTGGTAAAGATGTAGCGGTCTTGAATGTTTTCTACGTGTGTCCCGACGAGTATCATATTGACGATGACGACGATCCAAAGAAGCCGGATGGAAGAATTCTTTAGGTTCTTTATCGTCATGCCGATGGCCGTGATCAGTAGAATGCCGACAGCCGGAGATATGGCATAGAAGTACACGACAGACCTCGGGTAAAAAAGCACATACGTCATCGGATCAACCATATCGCCGGTGTAGGAAAGGGTTTTATTGGCAATGATTTCCATGATTTTTGCACTTCGGTCAACCGGGATATATATCCAAAGGAGGATAACGACGAGAAGCGGCACAAATATGAGCGCGTGACTGCTGAGTGAGGCGGATTTGTGTTTTACCAAAAGCAATGAAATACAAAACTCAATGAGTATTCCGATGCCGATGAAAGCGCTATAGTGATATTTCGTCAAAAAGAGGGCGACCAGGCCGATGGAAGTGAGCATATAAAAAATCGGTCGGTTGCGTTTGGTCGCGGTAATGTAGAGGAGGATCGTGAAAAGAGAAAGTGCAGCACCCATCATTTCTTTCATGGCAACCGATGCGTGATAGAGGATAAGTGGCGATGTGAGAAAAAGAAACGTCGCAAGGAGGCCGGTGGTCGATTTATGCTTGCCTGCGACACGACATGCCAGAATATAGACGAGGATGCCCGCCGCGATAAACCAACCCAATCCCACGAGTCTGGCTTTTTCAATAGAAAATCCGATAAACGAAAGCGGTATGCCCAGCAGTAGCGATTGGAGCGGAGGATACTCGACTTGACCGTAGGCAATCTGACCCAAAGAGGCAAGGTTAAACGCACGGATTGCCTCATATATTTTATACGACCAGAGGAGAAACACTGCTTCGTCCCAAAGAACCGCGGCACGGGGGATGAGTGTGCGCGCGATAAAAAACGTCGTTATTCCTATACCGATAAGGACGAAAACAAGCGGTAGTCTTCGCCTGAGACTAGCGGAAAACATACGTAGATAATACAATACCTCACAGTTCTTGAATACGTCCCATGAAATTACGATTCGGTAGCCAGTATTTCGTGATAGTCCTTCTCATCGTTATACTGTACGGGCTTTCGTATAGCCGCATTGTCAGCAATTTCCGTGTGGCCCCTCCTGACCGATATTACTGGGGTGCGGTCAATTATCCAATCGATACGGTTGGCAATCTATCGATTATTCGAGAAGGATATAACGGCCACTGGATGCGCTATTCCCACTACACAAGCGTCATACCATCCAAACCAGTGGCGCTTAAGATGGAGTACATTCTGATCGGACAAATCGCGCGTGTCACGAGACTTAATCCGCTCGTCGCCTTTTACCTTGCGACATTCCTGTTGTCCCTAACCCTCATTTCTTTGACAGTTTTTTTGACCCGTCAACTATTTACCGACACGCGCCTAGGGCTGGTCGCCCTCATACTCACATTTTTTGCGACCGGCATATCGGTGTTTCTCGACTCCCGTGATATTTGGTGGCGGATAATGAGCGACTCCATGGTGTTTCAGCGAATGACCTCGGCCATGCCGCATTACCTGATCGGGCAGATAACGCTTCTCCTTTCGCTGTGGCTCTTGGGGAGAGCGGTTGATACACGAAAGCTCTCGTTAGGTGTAGCGGCGGGTGCTACCGGGTTTGTTTCGAGCTGGGTATTTTTACCTGGTATGGTCGTCATGTATATAGCGATACTTCTGTTTATCGTGTTGTCGTGGGTCGCCTACGGCAGAGGAAAGCTACGCGGATTCTTCTGGCGGATCGGCCCACTCATCCTCTACCTCGGTATTTCGGTGTTACCCGTTTTTTACATTCGTTACGCCGCACAGTTTTACGATTGGAATACATTTGTGAACACGGAAAAACTTTTTCCTGTGCACCTTAGTGTTTTTGAGTATCTGGTCGCGGTCGGAATGGTCTATCCGCTGGCTCTGGTCGGGGCTCTTCGCGTGATCAAAGAGAGGATTGGGACGAGCTTCTTGGGGATTCTGGGAGCATACACCATCGTTCACCCGGTGGGTGTGTTTGTCCTTGCGCCACTTTTCGGGTTTAACCAGATCCGCGTATTCCAAAGCATCTACGCTTTGGCCTTTGGGATACTGGCTACCGTTGGGCTCTGGGCCATAGCCCAACGTCTCCGGAAGTTTCCAGGCGTACTATCGATGAAGAATTTTTATATCCTTTCCGTCGGAGTCATTTTGGTATCGGGTATCGGGACGTATCGGCTGAGTAGAACCTACAGCGAGGCGTGTTTCTGTTTGAAACCCGGATATGATTACGCCTATCCCAAGCGGGAAGTGATGGACGCCGTCTTTTGGCTGCGGGACCATACGGGTGAGAAAGATACGGTCCTGGTGGACACGTTCGGCGGCATGCTCATTCCGGCTTTTGCCGGTAACCGTGTGTATACCAGTTGGTGGGTAGAGCTTATCGGCGTACCGGAACTCTCGTCAATCGTCATACCCCTTGACTTATTTTACCGGCAGAACATGTCGAGTGAGCGGGCTATGATTTTCCTCCGGCAAAACAAGATCGCGTATGTATATTTCGGTGACCAGGAGCGCGCCCTTTCCCCGAGCGCGCGCGATCTTTCCTATCCGTCACTGACACGTGTGTTTCAGAGCGGTAATACCGTCGTGTACAAAGTGAATGGAGAAAGTCGGTAGTGGCATCTCGTGGCATGAGGTGAGAAACTTGTCTTATGAACATTGGGTTTTTTGATCTGACAC
Source organism: Candidatus Gottesmanbacteria bacterium RIFCSPLOWO2_01_FULL_49_10 (assembly GCA_001781025.1). Taxonomy (GTDB): domain Bacteria; phylum Patescibacteriota; class Microgenomatia; order UBA10105; family UBA927; genus MFJZ01. The sequence goes on along the minus strand of MFJZ01000025.1, from coordinate 9,879 downwards.
GACAGCATAAAAAACTTAAAAAAGAGCTTGACCGTGCGATCAGTCGCGTATTTGCGCGTGGAATTTTTACGCTCGGGGCAGAGGTCGGCGCGTTTGAAAAAGCATTTGCCTCCTACATCGGTACGCGGTATGGCGTGGGGGTAGCAAGCGGAACGGATGCATTGACCTTGGGGCTTGCCGCCCTGGGGGTTGGGCCGGGAGATGAGGTCATACTTCCTGCCAACGCATACCCCACAGCCTTCGGGGTCGCCCTTTCTGGGGTAGAGATCAAGCTTGTTGACTGTAAAAAGACCGACGGCACCCTGGATCCCGAAGCACTGAAAACCGCTATTACAAAAAAAACACGTGCAGTCGTCGTCGTGTATCTGTATGGCAATGTAGGAGATATTGTTTCGATATGCCGATCGATCGTTTTGTCCAAACAGAAGATTTTTTTGGTCGAAGATGCGGCACAGGCGCATGGGGCACGGATCTCTAGCACGCGACAGGGGACAGGTGGCAAGGAAGATGAGGCAAACACTATATTGCAAAAAGTCGGATCGATCGGGGACATCGGGTGTTTCTCATTTTATCCCACAAAAAATCTTGGAGCGTACGGCGATGGCGGGATGGTCGTGACAAGCGATGCCGTCGTCGCCCGCCGATTACAGGGACTACGGATGTACGGCGAACAAGCGCGGTATGAAAGCGATGAGGTTTCTGGTGTCTCTCGCTTGGACGAGCTTCAGGCGGCGATCCTGCGCGTGAAACTCCGGTATCTTGATGAGTGGAATGAGCGCAGGCGCCAGATAGCGCGCTACTACGAACAGCAATTGACCGGTGTGGGGGATCTGGCAGTTATGAGTGCAGACTGTCTGGACAGCCAAGGGTACCCAGAGGGCAGGGGGAGCTATCACCTTTTTGTCATTCGAACAACATATAGGGATAGCCTAAAGACGTTTCTTGCCAAGCATGGCATAGCGACCGCAATCCATTACCCGGTGCCTATTCATCTCACCCGGTCATTTGGATATTTAGGATACAAAAAAGGAGATTTTCCGGTTGCAGAGGCATTGGGTCGGGAAGTGTTGTCACTTCCTCTCTTTCCGGAACTCACGGACGGGGAGGCTCGCTACGTCGCAGGCTGGGTGAGGGAGTTTTTCAGAAGACGAGTCATCCATCAATTACTATGAATCAAAGACCTGGTACCCCTCGCCGCGGTGGAGAGTATCTTTCATTTGTCCAAAAGAATTTTTTTCCGTTATTGCTCCTTTTTGTTTCGTGCACCCTCCTTTTTGTTTTCCTCTGGTGGCACTATCGGCTTGGTATGCGGCGGTATATTGACGTCGATGAGTTTGCGCACCTCTCGTGGGCCTACCAGTTGGTTTCCGGCAGAAGGCCGTACGTCGAGTTTCTCCTGTTTTTTCCTCCGGGATTTCACTGGTTTCTCTCCCCGCTGTTTTGGTTTTGGGCCGGTACTGGGCCGCTTCTTGCCGGGCGATTCGTAGCATTTTTACTCTTTGTCCTTCTTGTCGCGATGACCGTATACCTATTCTGGATAGTCCGCCGTTCGTGGACAGCCGTTATTGCCGGAATAATTCTCGCTTTTTTGCCGCTCCCGTATGATAAATTTTTGGAAATCCGGCCGGATACGCTTGCGACATTACTTGCGATAGGGGGGATGGTATGCCAGATTATATGGATGCAAAAAATTACACAAGGCCACGATTTGTCACACCGGAGGTGGCATTTCCTCTCCATTGCGGGTTTCCTGTATGGATTATCGCTTTTCGTACTTCCCAAGACGCTGCCGCAGGTCGTCGTGGCGGCCATCGTTTTTGTGTCCTTTGCCGTCTGGAAAAAGAATTGTAAATATCGCGGCGACCGCGCTCCGTCGCCAAAGCGGCTATGGCGCGTCGGTGACAACGACAAATACATTTCTTTTCCGTTCCTCGTTGGACTGGGGCTCCCTCTTTTTGTTTTCGGTTTGTGGGCGCTGAAGCTCGGGAATCTCGATCAGGTCGTTTATTCCCTCACTAAGCTTCCGGTTGAGGCCAATAAGATCAGCCAACAGTTCATTATGATGCCGGACCTGTTTTTTTATCCGAACTCTATATTTTATGGGGCCGGTGGGTGGGTAAGGGGACTTCTCGTTAATCATGCGCTGTGGGTGCTTGCTATTTTTGTCGGCATTTACCGATTCGTGACACCGTTTATGGAAAAGGGGAGAGCCGGATTTTGGGAAGAAATCCTAATATCAGGTACATTTATTGTTCACATAATGTTTTATATAATGATCGTGCCACTCAAACACGCGCAATACCTCATCCCCATCGCAGTTTTTGTTGCGTGGTTTGCGGCGGATAGTGTGTATATCCTCTGGACCAGGATGAGAAAGACGCAGATCGGAACAACTCTTTTTGTCGCGATATATCTAGCCGGGCTCATCTATCTTTTTGTGGTGAATCAGGAGATAGAAACGCCAAAACTTGCATGGACCAACAAGGAAACGCTTGTCGGCATGGAAAAGCTTTTTACTACCATTCCAGTGTCCGAGTATATCCTTGACCTTGACGGCCGGACCACGTATTATCGACATCCGTATCCCGTTTGTTGCCTGCCGTTTGGTCAGTTTGCGCCGTATCTTTCCCATCCTGTCCCATCGCTTTCGGAAGCGTTGGAAAAAACACAGACGAAGTATATTTTTGAAGGAGACTTGAAGCGAACTAGTACGCTCCTTAGGCAAGATCAAGCATATGTACTCGCGCATTACCTGCCTCATCCCGAGATTGCGGGACTACTCGTGAGAAAATGAAGCCTTTCTTTAGCATCATCATTCCCTATCACAATTCATCCTCGACGATCGGGCGGCTCCTGGTGTCACTTGAGCGGTCCAAGCGTGCCCCTGCCCTTGAGGTGATCGTCGTGGATGATGGATCGACTAACCCGTTTCAGCAGGAAAGCAGGAAAGCAGGAAAGCGTAAAGTATTTTTCTTCACGCTTCACGCTTCACGCTTCACGCTCCGTGTCATCCGTCTTCCCCGCAATATGGGGCCGGCGGTTGCCAGAAACAGGGGGGTCAAAGTGGCGCGGGGGAAGTTTGTCGTGTTCCTCGATAGCGATGTCGAGCTCTTTCCCGATACGCTTCACAACCTGGCCGCGATTTACCGCGACGATCCCGACGTCGTGGCCGTCACCGGTGTGTGGGTCAAAGAGCAGCGGTCGCACGAGTTTTTCCCAAATTACAAAGCATTGAGAGATTGGTCGTACTGGATAAACGAGCGCGACAAGAGCGGGTATTACTTTTTGTTTTCAACGCGGATTGCCTCGATCAAAAAAAGCGTGTTTCTCCGGCTCG
>MFJZ01000025.1:0-6477 GCA_001781025.1 Candidatus Gottesmanbacteria bacterium RIFCSPLOWO2_01_FULL_49_10 | reverse complement strand
AGTTTTTGGCCGATAGCGAAAAAATACTTCCTTCGTGCATACTACTGGACCCGCCTCTACGCAAGGAGAAAAAAGTTTGACCCAGTCGCAACCACGTGGATAGAAGCGCTGACAACCATTTCCGGTGTTGCCACCGTCGTCTTTGGACTCGTGAGTCTCCTGCTTTTGCCGATGCTTCCCGCAGTGTATAGTGGAGAGTGTCGAGTGTATAGTGTTTTACATCTTATCTCCTGTTATTACCCACTTTTCACTTTTTACTTTACACTTTTCACTCTTTTCCTCCATCTCTTCCTCACCCGAAAATTTCTCGCCTTCATGGTGCGAGAGAAAGGGATACTTTTTGCTACCCGCGGTTTCTTCACGGGGCTCCTCCTCTACTGTTTTATCTTTGCCGGAGCGATAGCCGGGAGAGTGACCTATAGATAGGTCTTGTCAGTTTTGCGGTTGTACCGTCTCCGGGGGGATGGCGGCGGGTGGCAGGGATGGGGTAAGAGGCTGAGATGGCCTGTTAAGCTCGTCAAAGCTGTCTCCTTGTTTTGGAGCTCCCGATTGTGTTGCGATTGAGTCCAGCCTCTCAACGTCTTCTTTTCTCAACAGTTGCCGCAGCTCCATGAGTTCATTTTCCAGCCGTACGGCATCCCCGCTTTCGGGATCAACGAGGGACTGTGCCTGTTTGGTCGCAACTGCTGCGTTATAAAAATCTTTCTCTTGTCTATAGACGAACGCGAGATTGTAGTAGGCATTGGCCCAGTCGGGTTTCAACGCTATTGCCGTCCGGTACGCGTCACGGGCACGTTCAAAGTCAGCGTTTCCCACATACGCGCCGCCCAGGCGTAGCCGCAGGAGAGGATTCGTGGGGTCAAGCTGCACTGCGCGCTGGTAGGAGGCAACCGCGAACTTATCCGACCCTCGTGCGATACCGGTGAGCGCGCCATATACTTCTGCCAGGTTTTCCCAGGCAAGGACCGAGTTGGGCGCCAGGTTGACGGCGATCTTTGCCTCTCGTATCGCTTGTTGGACGAGCTGGGTCGCCATCTCCCGGTCTTTTTTGGGAGGGAGGGCCCCCGAAGCGCTCGAGGACCCTTCTGTCGCGTCGCTACCGACTGATTTACTTATGGAGTCGGCCAGGGCCAGGCTTGTCTTACTGTAGGTCATATGGTAGCGGGTGATGTACCCATTAAGCTCGAGTGTACGGATAAAGCGGGTATAGGCCGGAGTGCCTTCCCGGCGGTCAAGGAACTTGAGGCCATTTGCAAATATGACCTCGGCCGTATACGCGCGGACAAGACCAAGGATCATCGTTCCCGTTATCGCAATCAAAAGAATTCCGACGATCCACGCGACACTTTTGCTTGGGAATACGAGTGACTTGGACTGTTGCGGGGATTGTGGTGTCAGAAGGAGGACTACTCCGGCGACTGTTGCGATCAGCGTCATATTTGGCGGAAGGAATATGATGGTCAGGAATATGATGATGAGGGTTGCGCGGGTCGTGGTTCGGGCATCCTGTATCCATAGTTTCAAAAGGAGCCAGGCAATCGCGCCCAGACCGATGACTCCCATAAACCCCATCGTCGTTACCTCGTGCAGCGCAAAGCTTCCGGCTCCCGTAAAGCGCGTGTTCCAGAGTGTTGTCGCGTTTAGTGTCACCGGCCGGGCACTAGTGAATGCGGTCAGATAATTCTGGGCGCCGACTCCGACCAGGGCTTGCTGGAGATTTTTGAGCATCTCAAGCATCACGGTCCAGCTGATGCCTAAAGGAAGGACCAAGGAGGGCAGAAGCGGCACTACCCGATAGGACGTTACTGCTATGGCGCCCAGTGACATCACCGCAAGGACAACTAAGACTATCGTCTGCCAATCCTCCTTGCTTTGGTATTCGTGCCGGATTTCCCGTAGAACAAGCGGAAGCATAATGGTTAACACACCGATAAGGGCAAGTGACGTGCCGGCGGGTGTCCAAAGCGGGTCTGACAAGAGAGAGACGTTCGGGAACATCATTTTTCCGAGTCCCAGGTGCTGGTAGATGGCGACGAGAGACAACACAGCGTCTCCCAAGAATAGCCCCCAGCGCAAGGCGTGCCGATGAAAGTCGTTCAGCCCCGCTGTAGCCAGAAGAGAAAGTATCGTAAGGCTCGCAAACGTTCCCAAACCCATGGGGCTCATAAGCGCTTCGATTTTGTTTGTCGAGGCAAAGAGTAAACTCAGAAGAGCGCTTGCCGTAAGTATGCCAAAGGCGAGTGCACCCGGAGTCATGGCGATTGCTAGGCGATGAGACTTGACCAGTGACAGCGCAGAGAATAAAAGCGCTACCATGGCAACACCCAAGAGTAGGAACCACTTACTCGTCTCGTAGTATTCCTGGGTTACCGGTAGGAAAAAGATCGGGGCGATGAACAGAAAGATAATAAAAATCCACCTAAGCAAGTATTCGTACAAAGAATTATTTTTCATGGGTTTGGTACACCTGTCATCATTAAACCGTATTTTCGTTTCCCCATCAAGGTTGAAATCGAGCCAGAGCAAAGAACCATTTGATGAGCAGACGAGGTATCGAAATTAGGGCTTCACTGTGGTTGTAAGGGTTAATGTGTTGTTGTTTAGAAAACTTTCTTTGCTGTCCGTAGCTGCTTGCGTGTACGCCGTCAGTACACCATTGCTTCCTACGCGGGGTCGAACCGTAAACGTGATGGTCTTTTTGGCTCCTATACCAAGGGTGCCAAAAGTGTAGGGATATTCTTTGACCTTAAAGGCTTCTATTTCTTCGCTCACAAGCTCCTGCCCACCCGTAACTGACGGTGGTATAATAAACCTCCAGCGAAATGGTGCGGACACCCGAAGAGTCGCCCGGGAATTAACTGCCGGTAGATCTCCGATATTGGTAATGGTTATGGTGTGGGAGATGCTTCTTTTGACTATCACCGCTTGTCCGGCAACGGCAATTTCAGCGGAAACAACCGTGGTTGTGGACCGAGACGAGTTATTTCCCATATTGTCATCTCCAGAAGTGCTGGAGATCACCGCGGTATTGGTAATGACTTGTCCCCGGGTAGCAGTGGGAGAAACCTGGACCTGGACATTGACCGTACCACTTTGCCCGGGATTTAATGTCCCCACGGGAATCGTGATGGACTGGGTGGTTACCTTGAGAGCTTTGGAAACCACGCTTGCCGGACCGGTCCAGGTGTCCGTAATCACGACACCCTGCGCCGGAGCTGTTCCGTTATTTCGATACGTCAGGGTATAGGTGATGGTTTGCCCGATCTGTGCCGTTGCCGGTCCCTGTTGGGAGATGGAGGGGTCTGCGCCGTCTTGGAAAAGAGAAATAGTATCGACATACCATCCTTTCTGCGAATTGGATACTTCATCTCCTGAATCGAATCGAAACCTGACTTGTACAGTTTTTCCTTTATAGGAATCAAGCGAGATATCCTCGATATTCCATGTCCGTAACGGGTCGTTAATTGGTTTTTTGAGAAGTGTCCATTCTGTCGCGCCGATTTCTTTTATTTCAATGAAACGCATATCGAACAAACCTGCTTGTTCGGTTTCATACCAATTGGCAAATTTGAAGTGAACAGGATTTGGGGTGTTGGGAATGATAAAAAGCGCAGATGTCAACTCGCCGCTGACCGGCTTTCCCGGATCATCAAAATTACATACCCCTGTTTTGCCAAAGTACGCCGACGCCGTGCCTTCATACGCATTCGCGCACGCACTTGGGGCATTCTCAACGTGCCACATGCCGGTTGCCGTCCAACTGCCTAATCCTGATTCAAAATTTTGAGCAAGCGGGATCGTTGGGATAGGGGAAAGAACGATGTTGCGCGTGGTATTGCCTAAAACGGCGATGGATAGGCTTTGGGACACGTACCCGGCGGCCGAAACGGTCATGGTATATGTGCCCGACGGCACATTGGGAATCGCATATGTACCACCACCCCCCGTCACGACAGACGGAATAGGCGTATTGATCAGAGACAATGTTGCACCGGAAACCGGATTGCCTGATCCTGTGACCGTTCCGGAAATGGTGTATGCAGGAGCTTTGGTAAGGACAATATCTTGCGTAACCGTCTGATTGTTCGGTATTGTGACAGGAAATTGCCCCGTCACATACCCAAAACCGGATGCAGTGATTGTGTAAGATGTAGCAGGCAGAATGGGAAATTCATAGAATCCGTTGCTATCGGTCATAGTCGAGTAGGTATAGTCCGGGAGAGCGCCCGTTGCCAATACGTCAATGCGTGACTGTGCGATGGGGGCAGATGTCTGACTATCAGTAACCGTCCCGCGTAGCGCCCCACTCTGACTTGCCGCAAGCACCGCCTGAAACGCGTTGATGCGCCCCGCGCCGTAGGCGTTATCCTTGCCAAAGGCGCCTAAATCTTTTGCCGTCGATTGGAGAATGGTTTCAGCAAGGTCTACTGATACGTCCGGTTTGGCCGAAAGCACGAGGGCGAGCGTTCCGGCAACATGAGGGGCTGCCATGGACGTGCCGCTTAATACTTGATAGTCACCTGTTCCCGAGCTTGAGCGTATACTTACCCCGGGAGCAGATACTTCCGGTTTGATCTCTCCAAAGCAGGAGGGTCCGCGGCTGGAAAATGCGGCAATGGCGTCACTGGCATCAGTTGCTCCGACGCCAAGAGACTCGGGGAAGTCGCCCGGAGATGCCGCTGATCCGGCATCAGGTCCACTATTACCGATGGCAAAGACCGGTACGATACCGGCGGCGCGCAAGGATTGTATGGAGCCCCGCAGTGCGCTGGCAACACTACAACTGGAGGCTACCCAGGAATTATTGATGATATCCGGAGCCTTGGTCGGATCCGGATCGGACCCGTCCGGTTTGGTCGGAGCCATAAACCATTGAAACGCGGCGATAGCGCCACTAAACGACCCGGTGCCGGTGGAATCTAAAAACTTTGCTGCCATCCATGTAGCTCCGGGAGCAACACCTATTTGGTTAGTGCTACCATCAGATCCTATCATCGTCCCCATCGTATGCGTGCCGTGATAGATCGGGTTCATATCGTCATAGGGCTCTGGTGCATTGGCTATCACATCAAACCAATTGTACGCGTGACTTGCGTTCGTTCCGTCCCATCCGCGATAGTGAGACTTAAGCGCCGGATGGGTCCAATTGACTCCGGTATCCAGATTTGCAACGACGACATTCGTACCCGTTACCCCCAATTCATTCCAGACTTTGTCTGCTTCAATTTTTGCGATATTCCATTCCGGCGTACTACTGGCGATACTTGATGAGCTGGGTTTGGGGATCGTTATTTTACTGTTTGCAATGATGCGTACTACTCCGGGGATGGTAACCAGATGATCAAGTCCGGATTTCGTAAGTTGCACATGGAGTATATTATCTACCCAAAAACGTGTGTTTACGACTATATCTCGGGCTGATATATCTCCAGATAGAAGAGATAATACCCGTTGCTGCGAGGCGTCGGTTTCTCGTTTAAGTTCTGACACATAGTTTGTTCGCTCCGCGGCTCTGGCAGCACGACTTCGGGCAGAGACTTTTTGTTTGACGAGTGGCCGCGTCAGTATGACGAGTGCATCTACCGTGTTTCCTGCGGCACCGACTTTTTGGGGCTCAAGCTTCCCAAGAATTTCCCGATCAACGACGACGGAAGAAGCGCTGGGTTGCTCTATCGGTTTGGTAAAACCAATTGCTCCGACACCAAAGATTCCAAGTAAGGTGAAAAAGAGAAAAAGAATCTTTCCTACAATGCGTTGATAGGAAGGATGAGGAGTACTCGCTATTGTGCGTTTGCCTGGATTTCCCGTTACTAGGTAAACCATGCAATCGTTATAGTAAAAATAAAATGATACCATGTCAATAGAGATAGGGACTTGACTTTCGTAATGATTTAGAGAATTATAAAATTATTCAATTATGAATACAGGCTATAAAAAACCACGTCTTGGTACCATAATGCGGATGGTTCTTATCGGTACGGTTGGCATCATTGCTCTGGCTCTCGGATGGCTTGCGCTTAATAAAAATACGGAAGGACGCTCCAAGGCAGCGCTGACCGAATTCATATACAAAAATTGGGAGTTTAAAGAGTCAGCGGAAGGATGGGTTGGAGAAGGAAAGACCATCGTCGCCTCCATGACCGGATTGTTGACTGCTCAGTTCCCGGCAGCCACCGGAGGCATTGTTCGCCATGATGTGGTCAAGACATCTCTTCCCACCGGCAATAAATACGTCAAGGTTGCCCTTTCACTCGTCCCCGGGATTTCGGTACTGGGAACGTCTGATGAAGCTGGAGTAGGCGATTGGACCGATACGTCAAGTCAGGATGGGACCATAGTGGACGATTCGGGTGATGAAATACTCAATCCGGAAACGGGTCCGCTGCCGACGCACGCACCAGTCCCCCCCGGATGCCAGCCAATGCCTCCTTGCGTTCAAAATGATACTTGCAACATCCCCCCGCCGGAAGATGGTTG
>MFJZ01000024.1 GCA_001781025.1 Candidatus Gottesmanbacteria bacterium RIFCSPLOWO2_01_FULL_49_10 | reverse complement strand
GTCGACAATGTATTTCATCATCATCTCCGAAAGGTGCTTCTGCACGCCAGACGCGATATCTTCGCGCGAAATCCCGAACAATCGGAGTTTCAATCTGTCTATCTCTCGCTTGCGATATAGCGCATGATTGACATAGCGCTTATGGTCGCTGTCATAATGCATTTCCGAAAGAAATATCGGGTACGTTTTATCCGGATTTCCGGAAGCTGCCAAACCCGTCACTTTCCCCTCTCTTCCCAGCTTAAATCCCAACATAAAGGTGACGTATTCATAGTAGTGGCCGGGCGAATGAAAAAACGGCACCGCATGCACCTCTCGTAGTCTCCCACCCTCCCCGACGAATACCTTGCTGCACCACCCGTCGCCGGAGGCATCCTGAGTGATAACCAGAGATGATTTCCAACCGGATGTGTAGTACGCTGCTGTAGCGTGTGCGGTGTGATGATCAACGAACGTGATGCGGGGGTTCTCTATACCATACCCAGAAACCCATGTGCGTATACGGTGTTCCCGCTCAGGACGCTCAAAAAGCGCAGCACATCTCAGGATCGACGGTCCCACGCTGGTGCCGCCGAGCAGGCGATCTAAACCAGTCAAGGAAAACAGTCGCTCCACTATTTCATATTTCGTATCTAAATGGTACCAGTCACCCAAGTTACTTCCTACATGAAACCGCGAAGCTACCGCAATTTCTTTGGGGATACTCTTCCCTTGTTTTCTGCGCTGGGTAAGGAGCCAATCCAATGAACGGCCGGGAAGTCCTCTGTGAAACTTTACCCTGCTGTACCGCTCTTCGTTGGAGGCAAGGACGATCCTCCCTTCTTCAATAAGGGCAACGCCGGCATCGTGCTCCTCAGATATTCCCAAAATCGCTTCACCGTATCCCATAATTATTTTATACGAATCAACAAAGTGTATCCAAACACCGACGACTTCGCAAGGGCAGGGTGTGAAGAGTATAATCGACACGGTCAAACAGAGAACCATTTCAAAACCCGTGACGACAGAGAAAAACGCATGGGTGACGCGCGACGGGGAGCCCCATCGCCACCCACGGAGGGGACCCCGGCGATGGGACTGTCGCGCGGCAGGACCCGAAGAGATAAAGTCTAATGAGGTCTGATGAGCTTTTTATGCGAGCGACGAAACGCACCATATCGATCGTCATGCCGTGTCTCAATGAAGAACGGACGGTGGGGCGGTGTATCCTCCAGGCAAAACTGAGCCTCAAGAAACTCGGTCGCCAGGGTTTTTCCGGAGAAATTATCCTCGCCGATAACGGCTCTACAGATAAATCGGTAGAGATCGCGAGAAATGCGGGAGCAACAATAGTCCTTGTCCCAACCCGAGGGTATGGCGCCGTCTACCAGGCAGGTATTGCGGCATCCCGAGGGTCGTATATCATGATCGCCGATAGCGACGGGACCTATGACCTGGGCAATATTGGTGCGTTCATTGATCGACTGGAGCGGGGTTTTGACCTCGTCCTGGGATCCAGATTTAGCGGGAATATTAAACCCGGCGCCATGCCATTCCTCCATCGATATGTGGGTAATCCGATCCTAACAGGACTCCTCAACTTTACCTATGGCACGCGCGTCACCGACGCACACACCGGCATGCGCGCGTTCACACGAAAATCCTGGAATACCATGAATCTCGTTAGCCGCGGCATGGAGTTTGCCTCAGAGATGCTTATGAAAGCAAAGCTTCACAATTTGCGCATCACGGAAATTCCTATTGTCTACTCCAGGCGAACAGGCACATCCAAGCTCATACCGCTTAAAGACGCCTGGCGACACGTCAAATGCATGATTCTCTATGCACCGACATTTGCCCTGATCGTACCGGGGATACTCCTCACGTTACTCGGGTTTTCTCTGAGTATCATCCTTTTACCCGGAAAATTCGCAATCGGCGGCGTGTATTTGGACATTCACACCATGACGGTCGGGACACTTATCGCAAATCTCGGCATCACGGTAACACTCCTTGGGATTCTTTCCCGGCTGTATACGCAAAAGGTTTTGGGTGTTCCGGGAGGTGCCTTGGGCAACGCGATACTCTCTCGCGTCACCGTTGAGCGGTTGCTCTTTGCGGGACTCGTCCTTGTCGCGGGAGGCCTCGGTCTTATTAGCGTCGTCCTGGTCGCCTGGATCGGAAGCGGATTGGGCGAACTCTCGGCAATTCGTGAGGTTATCGTTGGCATCGCGCTTGTGATAACGGGCTCTCAACTAGCGTTTTCTTCCTTTGCGTTTGGTTTATTGGAACCGATGTAAACTCCACAGCATATTTTTCTATGCGAAAAAAATTTGCTCCTTTTTTTGAAAGTTTACTCATGATGTACCGATATATCCAATATCTCCTCTATGCTTTTGGAACAATAGGAAGTATTGTCGTTTTAAAATCTGCGAAATATAAAAATCATGCACTGCTCATAGGGTTAATTATCTTTACACAACTTACGACAAACATGTTCTATGGCAGTGGAGAATTTGGCCGGTTACTCGCTCCCGGATTACCGATCATCTATTTATTTGATGCACAAATCCTTGCAGCAATATTTTCAAAATTCATTTGAACCAAGCCAAGGCGTCTATCTCTCTCGCCTCAAGGATCCTATCCCGTGATACACTGTCAGCATGTGGACCCCGGTCATCAGCTTGAGCGTAATCCTTACAGTACTCAATCAGCTTCCCTTTTTTTACGGCGTCCTCAATAAATCGTCTGATATGGTGTATCTGGGGACGGTCCATTATTATGAAGACTATTTTTTTTATATTAATCACTTTTTCCAAGGGGCTCACGGTGCGTGGCTCACGGTAAATAGATACACGAGCGAACCGACAAACCCCAGCATCATCTACTGGTTTAACATACTCCTCGGCAAAATCGGAGGCGCAATTTCACTTTCTCCGATACTCACCTATAACATCGCGGTCATCCTCCTGTCTGTGATTGCACTCACCTTAACCTTTTATCTCATCTCCACCATACTTCCCGATTCCACGATGGCACTATCGGCATTTATCTATGCAACATTCTCTACGTCAGTATTAAATAGCGTCACTCTAGGTAATGGTCAAAGGGGGTGGTGGCCGGTTGAACTGTGGAAAACCCCGCACTTCCTGTTTGATCGGCTAAGTAGCGTACCGCACCAGATCATGCAAACCATACTTTTCTCCCTTGCGATGCTCTTTATTTTTACCAAACCGTCTCATCACCACATGAATCGCGTGTATACGATCGGATCCGTGATATCGGTCGGACTCCTTGCCACCATCAATCCAATGATTGCAATCATTCTGGTCGCCCTCCTTTGGCCTGCTCATATAGCAACGATTATGACCAACAGATCCCGTATTGCATCCGGTCAATGGATAAAACTTATAAGCGTTACGACGGTCGCGATTATTCTGTTCCTCTTCATGAATCACGAGCTGTCTCAACCGGCTCATAGCTTTTCCAAGTACTGGGACAGTATGCAGCAGACCCAGTCGACACTACCGTTTCTTATTCTTTCTATCGGCCCGATCGTTCCATTTGCCGTAATCGGCGTCATCAGTAAATTCAAAACGCTTGATGCGCTTGGGTGGTTTGGACTCCTCCTTATCGTCGGCTGTTACAGCATTTTTCTCTCGCCCATCCCAAAATATCTCGGTGTTGCCAATGTGCGCATCCTTTTTCCGGGTATGTATGTCTTCTGGGGAGTGTATGCAGCTCATGGGTCGTTGGCAATCGCGCGTTTTGTCGGGAAATACCTACCAGTCAAACCTCAACGCATGATCATCGTTTGTCTCGTCGTGTTCATGGTCATCGTATCGCCAACCGCCGTATGGGAGACAGCAAGAAAGATTTCCTCAAAAGATCAAACAATGAGCCCCCTCGTGTACCTTCCGCGTGATATGTATGATGGGTTTGTCTCCCTGTCAACACTTCTTCCGTATGACGATATCGTCATCGCCAATCACACGACACATATGGATCTTTTTGTCCCCGCACTCTCCGGACATACGAGCTACTCAGGGCATCCGCTCACCACAATCCAGGCGGATAGAAAAAATCAGGAAATCATGAAGATATTCTCGCTTGTACAAAATCCCGAGGATACCAAAACGTGGCTTGGTCAAAATCATATCCGCTATATTTTTGTAACGAGCCTTGACGGAAGTATCGAGCAATTTCAGACGTACTATCCGTTCCTCCGTGTCATTCGGAAAACCAGTGGGGCTGCCATACTAGAAGTACCATGAAGCGATTTACAGACTATTTCTCTCGCGAACGGATTTTCATAGGATCCGTTGCCATTGCGGTCGCGATCCTAAACCAGCTCCATGTCATCATCCAGTGGGTCGCAAACCGCCCCGGGTTCGTCTTCACCGGCATCGCACATTATTTTGCGGACTACTTCCTCTATGTTGCCCAAATGGTAGAAGGGGCACGCGGCAGCCTCCTCTATTATCACCGATTCACGAACGAACCCGTGGCGCCGACGTGGATCTACTGGTTCAACGCACTACTCGGAAGGCTCGGGTACCTCGTTGGTATCTCGCCGTTTGCCACATACAACATCGCCCTTTTTGTCCTCGTCATGGTGTCAATGCTCCTAACCTATGCCCTCATCCGGCGCGTATTCCCCACAAATCGATATCATCGGTATACAGCGCTCCTTATCTCGATCACCGCCTCACCGTTTCTTGATTTCCAGGTACTCTTGAGGGAAAAAGCGCTCCGGCTTCCGGATCTTCTCTGGTTCTCACCAAACCCGGCGTTTAACCGCTACGGAGGCGTCCCGCACCAAGTCTTCCAGACCATCCTCTACCTCGCTCTCTGTATCATCTACGGAGGTACGCTTGAGAATACAAAACAGGCGCATGTCAGAGATTTTATCGCGAAAAATTATTGGCGATATCTGAGCCTTATATCGCTTACAGTCCTAGGAACCACCGCGTCCCCGGTCCAAATGCTCGTCTTTTTAATCGGAGCGACGTCGACCACGCTTTTTGCGATCGTATATCAAAAAAAATTGGATTGGTCCCACCTCCTAACACTCGTGGTGATGGGTCTCGTCGCACTTCCCGCCGCGTGGCTGACCAACAGAGAGTTCTCCGAAACCGTCTTTGCGGTAGGAAAAATCTGGGAGCTTTCCCAGTATGTCGACACCAGTGCTGTACATTTCCTGATCGCCCTTGGGATAAGCGGGGTATATATCCCTTTTGGGATAATCCCAATCCTGAGGAAGGGCAAACCGCTGCCAATCCTCCTTTTTTTCTACGCAATAAGCTCGATCCTCCTCTTCTTTTCGCCGATTCCAAAACTCCTGGGCACAACACCAGTGCGCTACCTTCACCCTGCCTCCTACACCGGACTTTGGATTCTGGCAACAACCGGAATGATAGTACTCACCCAAAAAATAAAACACGTGTTTGGCAAAGCGGTTTCATCTCGATTGGTATGTATATCTCTTCTGGGTCTGTATATCCTCTTTACCCTCCCCTCCTATATCATCCAGATTCAAGCCCGTATTGACCCCAAAACGAACCCCAACCTCCTCATGGATACCCGGTACAATCATGTTCCCAAAACGGTCAGCGACACGCTTTTAGCACTAGGGGGTCTACCAACAAATCCAAACTATCCGGTGGTTTTGGTGGACAGCACGGACCGTATTGAGATTCTCGTGCCGGTTTTTGCCGATAAAATTGTTTTTACCGGCCACCCCGTCCACACGCTCTATAGCGATACCAAGGAACTACTCCGTTCACAGTTTTTCTCAGGCGCAATCTATGGGGAAGAAGCGGTCACGTTTCTCAATGCCCACCGTATCGGATTTATCCTCCTCGGCACCCAAAACCACGCAGTTTCCCTACCCCAGTCTTTATTTACTAAGGTCTTTACCAACGAGGAGTTCACGATCTACGAGCGAGAGCGCTGACCTTCCCTCTGACCTGCCGCAGGTAGAGAAGCGTCACGATATACTCATTGACCGTTTGGACAATCGAGAGCTTACTGCCCCCCTGTTTTTTCCCGTAATCATAGACGAACGGGATTTCGCCGATTCGGGCGCCGACGAGGGCCAGCTTGACGAGGAGTTCGGCATTTGCGACAAACCCCTTTGACTGGATAAGTCCGAATCGACCATACACTTCCCCGGCGCGCTTAAGAATCCCCACGCGATAGCCCCGAAAAAAGATTGTATAGTCGGCGACTTTGGGCAATGGGAAAAACAATCGCATGAGGATATTTGCACTGTAGCTAAAAAGGCGCCTGCCCAGGGGAAAGTTGCCGTATCCCCCACCCGGACAATACCTGGATGCGATGACGACATCAAAGCCCGATCCTACCCGCGCGGACAGTTGACGGATCGTACTCGTCGTACTCGTCTGGTCGCTTTCCATGATGATAAGGATATCCTCACCACTTTTGGAGACCCCAAGGACATACGAAATTCCGACACTAAACACAGCACCAATGCCCATATTTACCGGAGTCCGCAGCGTAACAACGTCTTTCTTCTTCTCGGTAAGGTCTTTTAGGATATGCGGTGTCCGGTCCGTACTCCCGTCGTCAAGGGCTATAATCCGATACCGATACCCCCAAAGAGCTCGTCGAATCTCTTCTATGACATGGGCGATACTTGCTGCCTCATTATAGATCGGCAGCATGAGATAGATGGTCGTGCTTGACGAAGATAACTTTCTCATGCGTGAGTAACGTGGTGTTTCCAGTCGGAAAACGCGCTTCCTGTTTTATAGTGCCAGATATTGGTGAAAAACTCGATAAATGTCCGCCAGCTCCTGGTCGATGTACCGCCAACCCGGGGAAGCGTACGCATGGGAATTTCTTTGATGTTCCAGCCCAAGACCCGTGCTTTTGCGGCAAATTCCGCGTCGATAAAAGAATCACGATATCCCAGATCAAGAACGGGAACATATTTCCGCAGAAATATTCGCGGGCTCCCATTGATATCGGTGACACTCGTATGAAACAGGGTTCGGACGATCGCAGAAAATAACGACGAACATGCGCTGCGGGAAAGGGACTCCCGCGTAGCTCTTTGTATCTTCACGAGTTGCCATTTCCTTGATGTTGCCAGTTGCCAAAGTATCGGAAATACTCCCAGATCAATCTGTCCGTCTGAAGGCATGTAGGAGACATATACCCCGCGAGAAACCCCGAGTCCCCTTAGTACCGCGCTTCCGTACCCCTTTGGCGCAGTATAGACGCGTGTATGAGGATACGATCGGGCAAGGGTGGTAAGGACCCCAAGCGTAGCATCGGAAGACCCGTTTTCGACAAGAATACACTCGTAGGAAATCTTTAAGCGATCCAGCATATGGACAATATCCCGATAAACAGGTGCGATGATTTTTTCCTGATTATGAACCGGGAGAATGAGTGAAAGGTCCGGGTTTTTCATGATAGAGAGAGGAAACGGCGAATTTTTAGGGCGATCCCTTCCGGTGAAAGTCCGATTTTCTCCCGAACATAGACGTGGCTCCCGCTATAGTATACGAAGGTATCCCCGACGCCAATCCGCAGGAGTCCTCCCGTCGCTTTTTCCTCTGACAAACACTCTGCCACCGCTGCCCCCAATCCGCCGATCACAAAATGCTCCTCAACCGTCACCAGGGGGATGTGTTTTCTTGCAAGCGATCGGATGAGCCCGCCGTCGATCGGCTTGAGGGTGTGCATGCTGACGACCGTTGCGTCAATATGATG